>CAZJBD010000043.1:0-16044 GCA_964544265.1 uncultured Eubacteriales bacterium | reverse complement strand
GGGTTGCTCTCGTCACAGGAGCGGCGAAGGGGATGGGCCGTGCGATCGCCGTCAAACTCGCAGACGAGGTTTCGGCCGTGGCCGTCCATTGTTTTCATTCCAGAAAGGACGCGGAGGACACGGCGGCCGAGATCCAAAAAAAGGGAAAGCGAAGCGCAGTCTTCGCCGCGGACCTTGCGGACGAAAAGCTGGCCTTGGGCTTGGTTCGAGACGTGGAAAACGAGTTCGGCCGGCTCGACATCTTGATCAATACCGTCGGCCCTTTCTTGGTCAAGCCCTGGCAGGAGCTTGACGGCAAAGATTGGGACAGGATGTTCCGGGAGGTCCTCGAAAGCTCCTTTTTCTGCCTAAAGGCCGTCCTGCCCGGGATGAGAGAAAGGAAGTGGGGGAGGATTGTCAATATCGGCTATAGCCGGGCCGAGCATTTGGGCTCCTTTCCGTCCATAACGGCCTATGCCGCCGCCAAAGCCGGGCTGCTCATCCTGACCCGGACGGCGGCCGTCTCCGAGGTCGGGAACGGAATCACGATTAATATGGTTTCTCCGGGTCTCATGGAGGGCGGCGCGCTTCCTGCCGGCAAAGTCCCGCCGGCTTCCATCGGGACCTTCCGCGACGTCGCTGGGGCCGTTGCCTATCTGACCTCTGAAGACGCCGGCGCCGTCACGGGAGCGAACCTCATCGTTTCCGGCACCTGGAAAATGTGATCTGGAGAATTCAGGCCTGAGAAAATCGGGCCCGAGGATACGTCTTCCAAGGTGGGCGGTTGACCGCCGATCAGTTCGTGGAGGGAAGACGTGATCAAAAAGCTTTCTCATGAGGAATTCATCAGATTGGCCATCGTTAAGTTAAGGAACGGGAATTTTAAGGGGATCCACTCCGTTTACAGCGGCTTCAATGAAGCCTTCCGGAAGTATTATGAGGATGAAGACCCTGTGCAGGTGACGAACGGATTCGGTCAAGAAGGAAAGCTCGTTATCCGGCCGGTCAAAAGCGGGGTCATGCTCTATCTGCCCGAGGACGTTCCTCAAGGGGACAGGGGGGAGCAAGCCCTGCGAAAGATGGGCCTGTTGGAATGAGGTCTAAAAAAGGCCGGCGTTTTTCACTTGACAGGCCCGCAGCGGCCATCAATAATTTGGGGTGATACGAAGGAGCCCTATCATGAAGACGTCCTTGCCTAAATGGCACAAGATCCGTTTAGTACTCTTTGCTACCATCCTTGTCGCGTATTCTTTCGCAATTCCTTCCCAATCGCCGGATCGGGCTCCCGCGGCCTGGCCCGATGAATCCGTTGGCTGCACGAGCATCCAGGTCGGTTGTCTGGCTTCCGAGGACGGCTCGGTCATGACCTGCCACACGTGCGACGGGAATTACCGAATGTGGCTCAACGTCGTCCCTCGGGCCAAGTACGGCCCCAATGCCATGAACAAGATCTATACGGGGAAGATGCACACCGAGACCTCAACAGATACCCGGGCGATGACCCAGACCGGCGAGATTCCCCAGGTTCCCGAGACCTTTGCCTTCCTCAACACCGCCTATCCTTGTTTGAACGAGCACGGCTTGGCCATCGGCGAGACGACGATCATGGGGAGGGAAGAGCTGTACAACCCCGACGGCATGTTTATGATCGAGGAGATCGAACGGCTCATCCTCGAGCGCTGCCGGACGGCCCGCGAGGCCATCCGGTTGGCCGGAGAGCTGGTCAAGAAATACGGATATGGCGATTATGGCGAATGCATCACCATTGCCGACCCGAAAGAAGTCTGGCAGTTCGAGATCTTTGGCGCCGGTCCGCTCGAGAAGGGCGGGGTATGGGCGGCCGTTCGTATCCCTGATGATCACGTCGGCATCTCCGCCAATATCCCACGCATCGGGATGATCGACCTCAAGGACCCCGACCACTACATGGCCTCGGATAACGTTTTTCAAGTGGCTCAGGACATGGGATGGTGGGATCCGAAAAGCGGCAAACCTTTTAAGTTCTGGGAGGCTTATAACGGCCGGAAACCCTATATGATCCGCGAATACTACGTCCTGAGCACTGTGGCGCCTTCCCTCAAGCTGGATAAGGACGCGGCCGAACTCCCGTTCTCCGTCAAGCCGGACAAGAAACTCTCTGTCCGGGACGTCTTGAGGCTTTACCGTGATACATACGCCGGGACCGATTTCGACATGACTAAAAATCTTCTGGTCCCCAAAGGACGGAACAGCACGGAGATCGTCAAAAGCCCGATCGCTAATCCGTGGATGTCCCGGGACATGATCATCCTCTTCAACACTCTCAAGCCGGGGACAATCGAAGCGGCCCGGCCGATCCCCATCTCGGCCTGTTCCTATGCGACGGTCCTCCAGCTCCGGAGTTGGCTGCCTCCGTCGGTGGGCGCCATCTGCTGGTTCGCGTTCGACAATCCAGCCGGAAGCGCCCGGATCCCCATTTTTTCCGGGGTTACAGAACTTCCTCCAAGCTTCGAGGTCTGTGCCCAGCATAGGTTCCGGATGGACTCCGCGGCCTGGGCTTTCCGGCGAGCGAACCGCCTGTCGACTCTTCGCTGGGGGGAAACAAAAAAAATCATGGAGGATACGATCTCGGAGTCTGAGAACAAGGCTTTCGCAGACCTGCCGCTCCTCGATAAGAAAGTTCTGGAGATCATAAACAGCAAGACGCCCGATAAAGAACCGTTCACGGTCAACGAGTACCTGACCAAATACACCAACGATTTCGCGCGGGCCGCGATCCAGAAATATCTGGAACTCGGGGACAAGTTTTGGGGTATGTTCTGCCGCGGATTCTGACCGGGATTAAAGAACGTATTTATAAAGATTCATCCCGGCCGGGATCTTGGCCTTTTCCTTGTAGATGTCCCAATAATGGGTTCTGGCTTCTCGTAGCTTTTTATAAAGTGGGTGTCCTTCATCGGGGACGTGGGTCGTTACAATCTTAAGATTTTTGTCGACTAAGACGAGCTTGGCGCACCTGTTCAAGATGCCGGCCGTGCCGACGCTGCAGGCGGCAATGAGCTCTTTCGACCGGACCTTCTCCAAAAGCTCCCCGTAGGAGATATGCCGCTCGATGACCGGGATCCCCATTTCTTTAAGAACGGCGACCATGCCGACGATCGTCACGGACGGGAGGATGAGGTTGCTCTCCGGGATCTTGATGACGGAACCGTCGCGGAGGGCAAAGAGACAGCAGGAGGAATCCCATTCTGTGATCTGGCGGTCCTCGATGTTCTGACCCGGGTTATCGTCAAGGAAAAGGGCCGCGGCCGCCTCGGGGGTGATCTTCCTGGCTTCGTCGATAGCCTTGACGCTCATGAGGTAGTTGATGCCGAGCTTAAGACAACCGGTTCCATTGACTCCCAAGGCCCGAACAAGGTGAGGAATGACAACACCGCAGAACGGTTCGCCGAGATATTGGTCGTAACGGCAGGCGAGGGCCCGGACGGCAGGTTGGTTGGGGAAGGTAACTCCCATAGAATGTTCTTCGTCGACCGTGAAAGGCCTGAAGTATCCCTGGGCATCGAGAGCGGCCATCTCCTCAAGGAAATCCCGGATATCCCGATCCTTGAAATACTGATGGATGAAGATGTTTTCAAGCTCCTCGGATGACGGAACCCAGCCCTGCTGGTCCTTGCCGAGGTTGAAGGCGATGCCCCTGCGGAGCCGCTCGAGGTTCTTGTGCCAGTTGAAGAATGTCACTTCCAGCTGCCCCTTGGGATTCTTTTTACAATAAAAGCGGATGCCTTCGAAACAGATGAATAGGGCGTACATGATGGAACGAGAGAGGGCAAAGACCTTTGCCTCAGCCCCAAAGATCTCGAATTGCTTGTTGGGAAGAAGGTAACGCATCTGCTTGGGCATCCATTTCACGCCTTCGAATTTCGCCATGAGAGATCTCCTTATGACGACGCTAAAAAAGGTGATTATACATCAGCTGCGGCTCGACGTCCAAATCATCCTTTGTTAAAGGAAGCATCTTGTATGGCCTCCTCCGGGCATTGCCCCTGCGTCCTTGTCTTGATCACACGAAAAGAGACGCCTTCCTTGCTAAAATAAACCCGCGCACGGCCTGCTCGGCGCTTTTTGAGGGCATTCTTCATGTTGACCGTTCGATAAGGGATTCCAGCGCGCGGAGGAAAGCCCGGGCCGTTTCTTCATCGTCGTAATGGGCGAAGCTGGCCCGGCAAAGGGTCAACTTCCCAAGGTGGCGAAAAACCGCCGCCGAATAGTGATTGCCGTCGGCGATCTGGACAGCGCTCTCTTCCCACAGCCGGCGCTTGACATCGGCGGGCGTGAGGCCCTTAATCTCGAAGGCGAACGTCGGATCGCGTTCCTCGCAGCGCAATGGATGGGCTGGGCCGTAACACCGGAATCGGTTGGGATCGAACCGCTTGAATCCCTCAAGGACAATCCGGCTGAGGCCGCGCTCATAATCTTGGATCGCCTCCATGACCCGTTCGAAGCGCGGGCGGCGGAGCCCGGCTCGGGAGGACCGGCCGAAGAGCTCGGCCTCCAGCCAAAGCAGGTAATTCAGAGCGGCCTCGAGACCAGCCAGATTGGTGTTGTTGAGCATGCCCTGCTCGTATTTGAAGGGTGTCTCGTTCTTGTTCGTTTCGACGCGGTAGGGTTCGAGTTTGTCAAGGAGTGCCTTTTTCCCGTAAAGGACCCCGAGCATGGGACCGAAGACTTTGTAGCCGGAAAAAACCAGGAAGTCGATATCCAGATCCTGAACATCGATCGGCCCATGGAGGGCGTGGTGGACCGCGTCGACACAGACGAGGGCGGGGGATCTCTGGCGGATGAGGGCGATGAGCGTTTTCAAGGGAACGATGGTCCCAAAGCCGTTGGAAGCCATGGTCACGGCGACGATCCCGGTTTGACCGTCGACAAGGGAAAGGAGGTGGTCGATGTCCAGGGTCCCTTCAAGGGTTACCCGAGCCCGCCGGACATCACAGCCGCGGCCGCGGCCCCAGACGTCCTCCCAGGGGGAGACGTTGGCCATATGATCGAGATCGGACACCACGATGCTGCCGTGATCTGGAACCCAGGCGCGCATGGCCACCGCCAGGTTAAATAAGGCATTGGTGGCGGATAGGTGAAAGCTGATCTCTTCAGCGGCCGCGGCGTTCAGGAAATCGGCGGCGACCCCACGCACTCGATTATGGAATTCGGCCGTGGATTTTTCGCCTGGGGTGACGGCCCCGGGCATGGGATTGAACGACCGGGCGGCCTCAAACGAGGCAGAGATGGCCGAATCGACCATTAGGCTTCCGGCGCCGCTGTTGAGATAGATGCGCTTGTTCCCGAACTCGTCTCGTTCAAGCTGGGGGAACCGGGCCCGTATCCTATCATGGATTGAAGGAATGGATTTTGGCGTTGTCATAGAAGGCACCTCGCAGATTGGGCTCTTCGCTCGAAGACCTTAATGTATTCAATCCCGGGGCTGGATTCAAATCTTTTTCGCCTTTTTCGGCCGCTTTCATTATAATGGCCGACGTCCCGCGCGACAAAGGAGGGAGCATGCGCCGAAGAGATTTCATGAAGGAGACGTTGGCTTTCGGGGCCGCGGCCGGGACCACATTGGGATCGTCCCTCGCGAATGGGGCTGGACCGGCTATCATAAGCGCAGGTCCAGACCCGCTTGTCGAGAGGGTCAAGACCGCAATGCTGACCATGCAAAGACAGGCTTGGGAACAAGGGGTGGCGTCTCAGGCTTTATTGGAGTGGGGCGACAGAGACCTGACCATCCTGATGGCCAAAGAGGCGGTTCTGCGAATCTATGATGACGGAAGGCTCGGCCAGGTTTGCGATAATCATGGCGTCACGGACCCGGGATCGAACGGAGAGCCCGTCCTTTACGCGGCGAAGCTGACGGGGGATCCTGTTCTCAAGGCTGGTGCAGAGCGGATGTTGGACTATTTCCTGCACAAGGCCCCCAAGACAAAGGACGGGACGTTTTATCATATCGACAACAAACCGCAGGTCTGGATCGATTCCATGTACATGGCGCCTCCCTTCCTTGCGGTCGCCGGACACCCTGCAGAAGCCCTGAAACAGATCGAAGGTTTCCGCAAGCTTCTCTGGAACGAGAGGAGGAAGCTTTTTTCCCATATCTGGGATGACAGCTTAAATGGATTCGCCCGGCAGGCTTTCTGGGGAGTGGGCAATGGCTGGGCGGCTTCGGGCATGACGCGTGTCCTCCGCGCCCTGCCGCAAAACATGACGTCTGAAAAAGGGAAACTCGAGGGCTATATCAAAGATGTCATTGACGGCTGCCTGGCCTATATGCGCGCCGACGGATATTTTCACGATGTCGTCGACGATCCAAAGACCTTCGTCGAGACCAACCTCTCCCAGATGATGGCCTATTCCATTTATAGGGGGATTAAGGGAGGCTCAATCGACGTCTCTTATAGACCGGTCGCGGACAAGATGAGGGACGCGGCTCGGGCCAAGGTGGACCGGATGGGCTTCGTCCAGGACGTCTGCGGATCTCCGACGTTTGAGGCGCCGGGCACCGCGACCGAGGGTCAAGCCTTTTTTATTCTTATGGAAGCGGCCCATCGGGACCTCATCGGGTGACGATCGCCCGAGGCTCAGTGCCTATGCCTGTGGTGGGCGTCGGGCCAGTGGACGTGGATATGGTCCATTTCCTCGTGCGCGTGTTCGTGGCTATGGGGCTCACGGGGTTCATCCGAGTGAATATGGGCATGGTGGATATCGCTATGAACGTGCTTATGATCATGGACTATCTTTAGGTGTCTGTGGCGGTGGCCGTGCTTTTCCAGAATGATGATCCCAACTCCCAGGGCCATAAACAGAGCAGCGGGAAGCATGAACCAATCCGGTTTCTCCCGGAGGATGATGAGTGAGCCGACCCCGCCAACAAAGGGCGCCAGGCTGAAGAAGGCCCCGGTTCGGAAGGCTCCGAGCCCTTGGAGAGCCTTGATGAAAAGAACGAGGCTCGCCCCGTAGCCTACTGCACCCAAGAGCAGAGCGAGGACCGTTCTCTGGTCGAGAGGAATCTTGTGGCCGAGGAAAAAGGCCAGGCCGAGCGAGGCCGCTCCCGCCAGGAATCCCTTCATCTTGGCGATCTCAACCGGGTCCTTATCGGAGATGACTCGGGTCAGGTTATTGTCCAATCCCCAACAGGCCATGGCGATGAGGATGAAAAGGGGTCCCCCCGGACTGAAACGGCTCCGGCCGGGGTCCCAGGCGGTGAAAATTCCCGCCAGGGTCATGAAGCCGAGGGCCAGCCACAGTCTTCTTTCGGCATGCTCATGAAAGACAATAACGGCGATGAGCGCGGTAGCGGCTCCTTCGAGGTTAAGAAGGAGGGAAGCCGAGAAACCCATAGTCCGGGCCAGGCCAACCATGAGGCAGATTGGGCCGACGACGCCTCCTGCGAGGATGGCCCCCGCCAGCCAAGGCCAATCGCTTCTATCTAGAGGGGAGTCGATGGTCCCGGAGGACTCCGGGGCGTTTTTTCTCGTCCTCAATCGGCGTAGGCTTGAATAAAGGATGAGGGCGATGAAGGCGCCAAGATAAAGAAATCCGGCCAGAACGACGGGCGATAGTCCCTTGAGGAGAAGCTTGCAAAGGGGGGCGCTCAAGCCGAAGAAAAGGGCCGAAAGGATGGCGGCGACGATCGGCCTTTCGCTCATGGGATCAGAAGCTTATTCCCTGACCTCTGCGCAGCGGATGCCGCGGGGGTTGAAGCATTTGTTGCAGGAGATGCACTCAGACGCGGTGATCTCGCCCTCCCGAAACCTGCGGACGAGACGAGGATCTCGTATAAAGGGGCGGCTCATGGAGATCATATCGACCCGGCCTTCCGAGACGAACGTTTCGGCCAATGACAGCGTCCGAATCCCCCCCAGGCCAGAGACCGGAATGTGAACGGCATTTTTGATGGCCGCCGCTTTGCCAACGAAGTATCCTTCCTGGTCCAAGGAGAAAGGCCCCTGCCAAACCGATCCCCGACCTGATTCGGCCATCCCGCCGCTCACTTCGACCGCATCAAGTCCTTCGGCCTCCAGGATGCGGGCGATTGCGACGCTCTCGTCCGGGTCGAGCCCTCCTTCCAGAAAGTCGGTTGAATTTAACTTGGCCATCACGGGAAAATCTGGCCCTGTCGCGTCCTTGATACCCCGGATGATCTCGACGACGACCCGGACCCGGTTTTCAAGCGGACCGCCCCATTCGTCCCCGCGGCGGTTCGTATGGGGTGAAAGGAAGCCTGAAAGAAGATAGCCGTGGGCAGCGTGGAGCTGGACACCGTCGAATCCCGCCCAACGGCCTCGGCGGGCGGCGGAGACAAAGTCACGAATGAGGTTCTTGACATCGACGGGAGTCATCTCTCTAGGCATAGACTTGGAGGACGGATCATAGACCGCGGAAGGAGAGATCGGAGTCGAACCGCTGATCCTTTTCTTTGTCTGTCGTCCGGCATGAGCCAGCTGGATGAAGATTCTCGACCGATATTTGTGGACGGCGTTCGCAATCCGGGCTAAGCCTGGGACGAAGTGGTCATCGTAGATGGCAATCTGCCGGGGGCTCGCCTTTCCTGACGGCTGGACGTAAGCGTGTCCCGTGATGATCAACCCGACGTCACCCTGACTCAGGTCTTCAAATAACCTGATCTGCCGGTCCGATATGGACCCATCGTCTCTGGCCATGTAATCATGTGTCGCAGAGCGGACAAACCGGTTGGATACGGTCAGGGGGCCGATGTCGATGGGCGTCAGGAGAATAGGAGCGGCCTTCTTATCGTTCATGACCTGATTGTATAGGAATCAGGACTGGCATTCCAGGCTTGACTTTATTATGGGCTTTATAAAAAATATGATCCGGTTCGTCCGGGGCACTGGTCCCGTACTCCGCAGGAGGGTCGTTTCGGACAAGCCGGACCGGCGTTTCATTTCCGACCACCATGCTGGAGTTTCGGAGGCCGCCATCCGGGAACAACGAGGATCTGAAGGATTGAGCGGTGATAACCGAGGTCGAAAGGGAAGTTCTCGAGGCTCTGGACGGACTTGGAATTTCCTATATCCGTCATGAGCACCCGGCCGTCTTCACGGTCGAGGAGGCCGAAAGATATTGGGGAGGCCTTCAGGGGGCGCATTGCAAGAACCTTTTCCTGCGCAACAACCGCGGGAACCGCCATTACCTGGTCATCGCCGAGGCCTCCCGAAGAATCGATCTCAAAGCCCTGAACATGAAACTTGCAGAGGACAGGCTCAGCTTCGCCTCGCCCGAGCGTTTGATGAAATATCTGGGCCTGGGGCCCGGCTCCGTGTCCCCCTTTGGCCTCATCCATGATAAGGGCCGGGAGGTCCGGGTCATCGTGGACGCAGAGCTCAGGAACGCCGCGGGTGTCAACTTTCACCCCAATATCAATACGTCCACCCTGGGGTTGTCTTTTTCCGATTTCGAGAAGTTCCTCGCCTGGTGCGGGAATCCCGTGGTATTTATCCACTTATGATTGTCAGGAGGAATCCATGAGCAAGATTATCGCGGTCGCCGTTCTTGTTTTTGCTTTGCCGCTTCTCTCCGGCGAGCTCGGGGAACCCGAGCACGTCACGGTCCAGCACATCCTGATCGCGTTCCAGGGAACCATCCCGGACGCCGGGATCACCAGGAGCGAAGCCGACGCGCAGAAATTGGCCCAGGAGCTTTTGATGAGGGCCCGGCAGGGTGAGGACTTCGACGCTCTGGTCAAGCAATACACCGACGACGCGTACCCGGGCATTTACAGCATAGCCAATACCGGCAGGGCGGCGGACGCGGGCAAGCAGGAATTCTCCCGCAGCCGCATGGTCAAGGCCTTCGGCGACGTAAGCTTCGGACTCCAGGTTGGAGAGATCGGGATGGCGGCTTATGATCGGGAGACAAGCAAGTATGGCTGGCACATTATTAAGCGACTCAAGTAGAAAAAAGGAGGGGGCCATGTTCGTCTTTCTTTTTGTGCTTTTGTTGGGCTCCGGGACGGGACTCGCGGATGAGTTGAAGGTCTCCGAGCCGAAGATCCCCTTCGATCCGCGTTTTTACGTCTGTTATAGAGCCCAAAAACCCATCACCCTGGACGGCAAGCTGGATGATGCGTCCTGGAAAAAAGCGGAATGGACGGAAAGTTTCCTGGACATCGAAGGTCCGAACAAGCCCCGGCCGCGTTTCCGCACCCGGGTCAAGATGCTTTGGGACGACCAGTACTTTTACATAGCTGCCGATCTTGAAGAGCCGGCCGTCTGGGCGACCCTCACAGAACGCGATTCCATTGTTTATGACGACAACGACTTCGAGATCTTCATCGATCCGGACGGGGACACGCATAAATATTGCGAGCTCGAGATCAACGCCCTCAATACGGTCTGGGACCTCCTGCTCCTTAAACCTTACCGCGATGACAGCGACGCGGCCGTCAACGCTTGGGATATCCAGGGGCTCAAGACGGCCGTATCGGTCAACGGGACGCTCAACAATCCGAAAGACAAGGATAAAGGCTGGACGATTGAGGTCGCTCTTCCCTGGTCCGTTCTGAGAGAACTCGTCCCCAAGAAAAAAGAACGCCCCGAATCGGGCGACCAGTGGAAGGTGAACTTTTCCAGGGTGGAATACAGCGTCACGACGGCCGACGGACGCTATATGAAGGCCAAGGATCCCGCAAGCGGGATTCCCTACGCTGAGGACAGCTGGACCTGGTCTCCCCAGGGATTGATCAACATCCATTACCCGGAAATGTGGGGATTCGTGGAGTTCACGGACAAGATCGTCGGCAAAGGCGAGGAGTTGTTCTCTGATGCCATTGAGGAGCCTGTCAAATGGGCTTTACGTAAGATTTACTACAGGGAACGAGCTTACCGGGACACGAACGGATCCTATACGACCGATCTGGAAGCGCTCGGCCTGGGGTCCGATAAGGTGCTCAGAGTCGGCGGATGGATCTATCCGCCTTTGATCCAGACGACGGAAAGACTCTTCGAAGCGGTCTATCGAAACGAGGAAGGCGGGAGCTGGCACATTCGGCAAGACGGCCTGGTTTGGAGATCGGAAGCCCCGGTCCAGTAAATGAAAATAAGGAAAACGCCATGAGAAGATGCTTTGGCCATTGGATTGTCCTGGGGCTCTTCGCCATAGGAGCCGGGTCCGGTTTAGCCCAGGGCCTGCCCCAGGCTAAGCCGGAGGATGTTGGGATGGCGTCGGAGCGGCTTGCCCTCCTCGATGTCCTGTTAAATGGAGCCTTGGCCCGGGAGGATTTCCCGGGCGCCGTTCTCCTGGTCGCACGGAAAGGCCGGACCGTTTGGCGGAAAGCCTACGGTCAGAGCCAACGGATTCCCGAAGGGCGGCCCATGGACGTCGACATGATCTTCGACCTGGCCTCTGTCACCAAGCCCGTTGCGACCGCGACGTCCATCATGATTCTTGTCGAACGCGGCAGGATCAGGCTTTGGGACAAGGTCAAGGATTATGTTCCGGAGTTCACGCCTTATATCCTCGAGGGAGGGATCCCCGGGGAAGACGCCCGTCTCTGGCATCTCCTGACTCATACCTCGGGCCTACAGCCCTACCTAGATGCCAAGGAGGTCGAACAAAAATACGGGAACCCGTGCTCGGTGGATATCTTGGTCAAGGATATCGCTGGCCTTAGGAAGGGCTCTCCTCCGGGCACGACCTTCACCTACAGTTGCCTGGGCTATATCGTCTTGGCTTATATTGTGAAAAGCGTCAGCGGGCAGACCATCGCTGAGTTTTCCGCCGAGAACATCTTCAAGCCTTTGGGCATGACGCATACATTCTACAACCCTCCGGCGGATTTTCTGGACCGCTGCGTTCCCACGCTCGTCTATGACGGGATACCCCTGCGCGGTGTCGTGCATGATCCCCTGGCCAGGCTCCAGGGCGGAATTTCAGGGAATGCCGGTCTTTTCTCTACGGCCGATGATCTAGCGATATTCTCCCGAATGATGCTCAACGGAGGGGAGCTCGGAAAAGTCAGGATTCTAAGCCCCTTGGCCGTGGAACGGATGACCGAGATCTTCCCGCGGACCAACAGTTCCGGCAGAGGTTTGGGCTGGGACCTCGATTCGGATTATGCGACGGTTCGGGGAGACCTCTTCGGCCCCTCATCCTACGGCCATTCCGGCTATACAGGGACTTCGATCTGGATCGATCCCGAGACCCAAACGTCCGTAATCTTCCTGACGAACCGGATCCACCCGGATGACAAGCGCGATATCGTCGCCCTGAGGAGCCAAGTGGCCAACGTCGTCGCCGCGTCGATCATCAAGAAATGATCGATAGGGTCATAACAGGATTTGACAGAATTCCAACCTTGTGTTAATTAATGCCGGCGCGATAAAATGAGGGCCTCATGACATCCCCCACGGAACGTAGCATCTATATCAAGATCTCAAAAAGCCACGAACTTTTCTCGAAATCCATCCAAGCCTACCAGAGGTATCTTCAGAACGATGTGGCTGCGAGCGATCCGATCTATTACCGGGCCAGGAATCTTCTCAAGGAGGGGAAGATTTTCTTTGATGAGACGCTCAAGGAAGCCAAAAAGCTCCTAGGGCCCATCCCTGTCTACGCTGGCAAGGAATTCGAAACCTGGAAGACCCGCGTCCTGGAGGAGAATCGGATCGTCATTCACGGCGAGAGCCCGGACGAGGTCAAGGCTGCCCTCGTCGGCGATGAATTTATCAAGAACATGATGTCGGAAGCCGAGATCGAAGCCTATGTCATGGATCACTTTGATGCCCAGCGATCGGGCAAGCGAAAGCTGGTCAATATCAAGGTCAGGATGATGCTGGACAAGCTGCTCTCGTTGGCCGGCCAGGGCCAGGAACTTCAGAAAGCGGCCCAAATAAAGCATCAAACCCATCAAGCCTGATCTCATCGCCGGAACTCCGTTCCGGAAGACGATCTTTCTATTTAGGAGGCGGACATGGCGGTTAGGATCGGAAGAAGGGAATTCCTCAAAGGCGGAGCCGCTTTGGGCTTCGCCGCAGCCTTGGGCAAGGGAAATCTCACGGAACTCAGCAGGGAAAAATCTATGGTCGGGGTGGGAATGGGCGGAGACCCGGGGAAAGCCACTCGCGGTGCCCTGAAGCTTCTTGGAGGGATCGAGAATTTCGTATCCAAAAAGTCCAAAGTGGCTGTATTGGCAAATGTCCAAAGCCGTCATCCGGGGACATTCACCCGGGCGGAAATCCTGCGCGAGACGCTCAGGCTTTGCCAGAAGGCAGGCGCGGCCGGAGTCGACTGTCTCAGCCTTCAGCCGATGAAGCAATGGGAGGACACGGGACTGATCAAAGTCGTAGAAGAGGAGGGAGCGAGGCTCAAACTATTCGATCCGAAGGACGAATCGCTTTTCCGGGCAGCCCGGGTTGAAGACGGCCGGTCGCTCACCGAGGCGAAGGTCCTGAAAGAATTATTTGACCACGATGTTTTTATCAACATGCCCATCATGAAGGACCATGCCGGAAATAAGTTCACGGGAACTATGAAGAACCTCATGGGTCTGAACTTTTCGGTCTCCAACCGTTCCTTCCACAAGCCGAACTGGAAAACCGACCCGAACGACATCGCCCACCTCGAACAGTGCATTGTGGATCTGAACAAAGCGATCAAACCGACCCTGAACATCGTTGACGCCACGGAGTTCATATCGACCAACGGGCCTTTCGGACCCGGCGAGCTTCTCAAGCCCGGCAAGGTCGTCGCCGGAACGGATAGGGTTGCCGTGGATGCCACCTGTGTCTCCCTCCTGGGCCTCAAGGCCGAAGATATCGTCCAGATCGTTCTGGCATCCCAGCAGGGGTTGGGCGAAATGAATCTTTTGAAGGTCAAAATTCGCGAGGTCAAGGTCTAAGAAGTCCGTGATGACATCCTTATTGAAGCGGGCGCTGGGAACTCTCATGGTCGCGCTTATGCTGGCCATTGCTGGTGTGGTTTTTTCTCCGTTCTCCCTCTCCTCCCAGGAATCCGGACTCTCGGCCCTCTTGCCAAAAGAAAAAGATCCCCAACTCGCGGGCTGGGCGCCGGTGGGGTCCCCGCAGGAGTTTGAGGGAGACGATCTCTTCGTTTACATCGACGGAGGTGCAGAGATCTATCTGGAGTACGGATTCAACCGGGCGGTTGTCCAGGATTATGGAGATTCTAAAGGAAGAATCGTTTCTCTCGAGCTCTTCGAGATGAAGGACCCAGCCGCTGCCTTCGGCGCCTATAGCTTCAAGACGACCGGGAAAGGCAAGCTCCTCGATCTCGGGCAGGGGGGGGAGCTTGAAGATTATTACCTAAACTTCTGGAAAGGCGAATATCTGTTCACCATCACAGGGATCGACGACGACCAGGAAACCGTGCGCGGACTGCTCGCCGTGGCCAAGGCAGCGGACCATTCCGTTCCCAGAGAAGGGGGGCCCCCTCCGATCATCGAAATTCTTCCCGTCGAAGGGATGGACCCCGGGAGTATTCTATATTTCAGGGGCCGCTTAGGCCTGAACAACGCTTTTCCTTCGGTTGCCCCTGGAAACCTTGAGGTCCGGGAGGGAGTCCGGGCCCGTTACGGGCAAGGACAACTGATCGTCCTTGATTGCGGCGAAGGCGAACCCGTTCTAAGGTCCTTCAATTCTCTTAAAGCGATCTTTCAAGGCGGAGACAGATTCAAGGATTTCGTCGAGTCCGGCGGCGCCATCAGCGCGGCGGATGACAAAGAAACGCCCTATCGCGCTTTTATAATCAAGGGTTGGGTTCTCATAACGGCCGGCCTCGAAGCGGGAACCTCCGAAGGGCTCATCAACTCAATTCGGCCGAAACTCTGACGGCCGTTCCTCCCGGCCGAACACCGGATCGGCAAATCTTTTGGGTCCGACGGATTCCCGAAAGCGAAGAAGTCTGATTATCTGATTAATTGAATACCTGCTTCAGGATATCGACGACCCCCAGCGCGTACTCGACTTCAGATATGGGGATATTCTTGTTCTTGGCGATTGTCGTGAACCGGCCGTCCTTGTTGCTGTCCTTGGTGACGATAAGATAATCGGCATAGGGGGCCACGGCGTCGATCATCCGTTCATTGTCGCTCTTTGGCGCACCCCTCTTGGACTCCCCGCCGATATGGACCGCAATGATGAAGATCTTTTTTTGCTTGCAGGTATCGATGATACTTTTGAGACGCGCCTCTTCGCTTTCTAAAGTCAGCCCCGACGCGCCCATGCCCTTGAGAGAGGCTCCTATGGCGAAGACTATTGTCTTGTAGGACGTCCCCTTGGGGAACTTGGCCAGGTCGCTTTTGATCTCGATATGGAAACCGGGGCCGGATTCTTTCCCTCCAAGACCGACGCCCGTGCCGAGCATTTCAGCGGTCGGGACATCGCAATAATCATAAGCCAAGCTGGCTTCTTCCATCACGATATTAAGCGTCTCGACGTCGGGGCTCTGCCCGGCCGAGGTCGTTAGGACAGGCATCTCGGCCTTCGGTACGTTTTGCGAGAAAAGCCCGCCGGCCAGGAACGCGATCCCCATGATCAGGCATAATGTCGTTCGTCTCATGTAAACCTCCGTTATTTCTTATCGGGTTCGAGGAGGACGTCCATCGCCTTGACCGCCTTGATCCACCAGGGAGGCGAAGCGGTCTTGATCCGGCCCGCCGTCCTCTTCTGGGAGTCATAGAAGGCAAGATGGTTATACTTGACGAGGAGCTGGTCCCCGAGGTCCCACCAGGCCTTGATAACCGTCTGGGCGTTGTTCAGGCAGAAGCCGGTCAAAAATTGGACGGCCTTGGCGGGTTTTTTATTATAGAGATCAAGGGCCTGTTTGTCGATCTCCGGGATGCGGGCAACGACCGCCGCCTCATACTTCGCTTGGGCCTCCTTGACGTCCTCGATGGCTGCGTTGTAGACCGGTTGAACATGGAAATCGGTATAATCGAAGGCCCAGCGGGCCGAATCCCGGTTGAGGGTCCAGTGGTCTCCAACGGCGAAGGATTTCGGCATCTCCGAGATGCCGGCATAAAACGGCATGTAGCAGGCGGTGTCCTGGGGC
>CAZJBD010000042.1:0-16052 GCA_964544265.1 uncultured Eubacteriales bacterium | reverse complement strand
GAGGTCATCCGTATCGTATAAGAGAAGAGCCAGGTTGTGATTCATCCAAAAGGACCTGCAGTCGCTGTCCAGACCCTCCTCCAGGGATCTGATGGCCTCTTTGATATTTCCCTGTTCCAGGATCTTGAGAAATTTTTCGTGGGCGAACCAGGCCAGGTCGCCGGGGTGAAGTTTATACCTGTGGCGGAGGCGGGAGAGGATCTCGTCCCGGGGATTCCGTCCAGCCGGGATTTCAAAGCCGGCCTGGCCTGCCTCACGGAATTCCAGGGCAGCGTCATCGGGTACGCCCAGATCCCGGAGAAGAAGGCCCTTGAAGTAACGATAGAGCCCCAAGTTCTTTTCGTTGAAGACATCGACGATAAGGACGCCTTCATCCTCACCCTTTCGCAGCAGGAAAACGCCCTTGATCTTCCTCATTCTCTCCAAAGCCTCGACGGGAACCCGGTCTCCTAGGTCATTCTTGATTTTGAGCGGCCGGGCCATGTCGAACCAGCGGTCATCGAAGAAGAGGTCCTTCTCGATCACCTGCAAAAACCGCAGGGCGGAGGCCGGATCGCCCAGCCTGTCGCTGGCAAGGGCCATATAGAGCTTGACGTCATAGTCAAAGGGAAATGCGTCTTGGGATCTTTCCAGGTATCTTTGGGCCAGCGCGGTCTCTCCCTTTTTCAGGTAGGCATACCCCAAGTCGTCCCAGACGATCTGTTTCTCCCGGTCCTTGGCATAGTTGAGCACTTTGAGGTAGGCGGCGACGGCCTCGTTGAACTTGCCCTCGCGGACGGCGCGGTCTGCCTGCCCCATGGATTGGGTGATATCCCCCGAAAGAATGGCCGGGAAAATAAATGCGCATAAGAAATAACATAACGCGGCAGCGCGACCGACGGATTTTATGCTTCCCCTAACGTTACTCCAAAGGCCGTGAGATGATGAATGCAGTCGCATGTCGAATCTCCTCTAAGAAATTGAATATATAAAGCGCATCCCCGGAGCGTGTCAAGGCTGATCGGAGGGAAGAATCGCTAAGAGCCGCAGACTAAAGCAGGGCCTTGATGAAGAATAAGAAAGGGGCACGGGTTCTGAAACTACCGCGACAAGATCAAGTGATGACGGGGCTATTCCAGCTCCGGAAGGTTCATGCGCCGCACCAGGTCCTGGAACCTGGGGTCCGCGCGCAAGGGCGCGTAGGCGGGATTCTGCCGCATCCAGGGGATGAAGGTCATGCGTTCCTCGACCGCCGCTTTTAGCCACCGGAAAGCCTCGTCCGCCTCACCCAAGGCCGCGTAGATCTCGCCCAGGAACCACCCGGCCCAAACGCCCCTGGCCTTGCGTTCCCTCAATAACTTGGCTAAAAGCTCCCTCGCCTCGTCCCGGCGTCCGGCCTGGGCGTAGGTGCGCACGAGGGCCCAGGCCCACGGAGGGCTGATGACGCCGAGCTTTTGGTGGGCCGCGATGGCCTCATCGAACTTCCCCTCCTCCGAAAGGAGGAATCCCAGCCAGCACAGCGCCTGATTAAAATTGGGATCGAGCTCGAGCGCTTTCAAAGTGGCATCCATAGCGTCCCGATTTCGCCCCAGAGCCCAGTATTGCCAAGCCAGGTCCGAGTTCCACCAGGCATTAAGCGGATCCACCTCGACCGCCCGTTTCATCGCCGCTATAGCGTCCTCACCGCGCCCCACGAGCAGGAGATACCAAGCATACATGCGCTGGGCGTCGGGCAGGCTCGGATTGAGGGCGATGGCGTGCTTGAGGTCCTTTTCCGCGCCCTCCCAGTCCCACTCTTCGAACAGTTTGATCTGCCCCAGAGCCGCCTCGGTTTCGGCCAGAGCCCCTCCCATCTCCTCGGCCTTGAGGGCCGCGGCCTTGGCCTTGGCGAACGCGTCCGGCGGAGGCGTCGTGCCATGGCCGATGAGGCAGTAGCCGAGGGCCAGAGCGGCGTAAGGCAACGGGTTCGTAGGGTCTAGACCGATGGCCTGCTGCATGTAGTCCAGGCCCCTGGCATATTCTTCGGGCGTCGGCTTATTGAGATAGAACCTCCCTTTGGTATAGGCCACGTAGGCCCCGGGATTGACCGGTCGGGCGCTCGCCAGTCGTAGCTTCTCCTGGGGTGTGAGCTGCAAATTGACTTCGCGGGCGATCGCAGTCACGATCTCGTTTTCGAGGGATATGACGTCGCGCACGTCACTGTCATAGCCGCGGGCCCACAGCTGGGCCCCCGTGGCCGGATCGATCAGCTGGGCCGTGACGCGGACGCGTTCCCCCGAACGGTTTAAGGCGCCCGTGATCAAGGCTTTAACGTGCAATTCCTGGGCGATCTTCTGGGGCGCGATATCCCTTCCCTTGTACGTCATCACCGTGCTTCGGGCGATCACGGTCTTCAGGCTGTTGAGCCCGGCCAGGTTGGTGATCAGCTCGTCGTGGATCGATTCGGCGAGGCTGTCCTGCTCGGGGTCGCCCGAGAGATTTTCCAACGGCAGGACGGCCAAAGAATCGTAGGCCTGAACGTTCTTCCGGAAAGGGCCGAGCAAAACAAGAACTAGGAGGACGATCAGTCCGGCGATTCCGGCATAGGCATGGCTCTTCCTCAGGCCGAAGATGCGCCCTCTGAACGGACGGGCTTTCGCTTTAAGAGGCCGGAGCCCCTCGGCGACGGCCTCGAGATCCCCTAGATACTCGCCCATGCTTTGATAGCGGTCGCGGGCCTTTTTTTCCAGGGCCTTTCCCAGGACGTGGTCGAGTTCCCTGGGAATATCTTTCCGAATCCTGGTGATGGGCTCCGGGTCATCGGTCAGGATCGCGTGGATCACGCCCTGTCTGTAGTCCCCCTTGAACGGCAGGCTTCCCGACAGCATCTCATAAAGGACGACTCCCAGCGACCAGATATCCGTGCGCTCGTCAATAGGCATGCCCTTGGCCTGCTCCGGGGACATATAGGCCGCGGTGCCGATCGTCACGCCCTCGCGAGTCAGCCGGATCTGGCCGGCCAGCATCGCCAGCCCGAAGTCGACGACTTTAGCCACGCCATCATCGGTCACTAGGATATTGGCGGGCTTGAGATCGCGGTGGACGATGCCTTTCTGATGGGCCTTGGCCATGCCCCGGGCGACTTGAACGATCAGGTCGAGCGCTTCTTCTTTCTTAAGCGGCCCGCGTTTGATCTTGTCCCGGAGGCTCTCGCCTTCGTAAAAGGCCATGGCGATGTACATCCGGCCGTCTTCCGTCTCTCCGATCTCGTGGATGTTGCAGATATTGGGATGGTCGAGGGCCGAGGCCGCCCGGGCCTCTTGGACGAACCTCTCCCTGGCCTCGGCGCTGAGGACCAACTCGGGCGGGAGAAACTTGAGGGCCACATATCGTTGGAGCTTAGTATCCTCGGCCAGATAGACGATCCCCATCCCTCCACGCCCGACAACTTTGATAATCCTGTATTTTCCGGCCAGGAGCGTCTCAGGCGCCATCTCCTCCATCGGCTTCAAGATCGTCCGGGTTTGCGAAAAGACGATGCGCTCTGCGGCCTGAACCGGTGTCCCGCACTTGGTGCAAAGCCGGGAATCCTCCGAGATCTCAGACTGGCAGGAGGGACACTTCATCTCCGACCTCTTTCCTTGAGATGATACCGGTGAGGGAATGATATCAACCGCCTGGGAGAGAGTCAATCCCATTCCCCAGCCCTTTACGCTGGACCGGCGCGGCGCTGGCCACCAGCAAGGCGTTGATTTTCAAGGCCTGACGGGAGAGACTGAGTGGTGTGCCTGAAAAGATTCGAACCTCAGGCCCTTGGATCCGGAGTTCAACGCTCTATCCTTTCAGCAGCACTGAAAAGGTTTTATGATGGGCGGCGGCTCGTTCTCTTGACCGCGTCCCATATTTTATTGGCTACCCTCGAAGGCAAATCGAGAAACCAAAAACGCAGAGATGTAAGCCGGAGCTTGCGGATCATCTTATCTCTCGCTTCTGTTTCCTGAAGCTGAGATTGGATGAGCTCCTCTTTGGCGGCGAGTTCTCTGGCGCATTGATCCAAGAGGCGAATATGTTCTGCCCGGAGCGCTTCTCCGCCGTCCGCTTCAGAGGAGATAAAATGCGTCGATTGAATTCTTATGCCCAGTTGACGCGGTATTGAGCCCCGAACTTCCGTTTGTGGCTCGTTGAAGGTTTTATCGCAGGTGACGACAATTTCAGTGCTCCCCGGCGTGGGGAAGAACGTTGGTAAATCAAGCTCCACCGCACCCAGACCGGGGTGTGTGATCTCGTGAGTCATACATACTTCGCCATTCTCTCTGGCGAAGGTGATGGTCAGGGGGTGCAAATCCACTGGCGCGTGGGATTCAAAATAGATAAGTAGTCGCTTCATCTGTTGGTGAGGATTGACCTGGATACGTGCCGTCGACCCCATCCAGGAATCAAGATCAAGACCGAATATCTTGACACTTGAACGTTCATGGGGCCAACGCCATGAGGGCCGCACATCGGAGGCGTTTTGAGAGGGACTTTCCAAAGGTCTTAAAGATAGGTCGGGGAGGCGGACGCCACGGTCACGGTCAGCTTCATGCTCGTTATTCGCCTCCTCAGCGAACCAGCAGTCCTTGCACGGCAGGGGGACGCGGGTGATGGCTTCACGCCACTGCGGGGTCAGCGGAATCCCGAGACCTTCGAACCCGCTGGGGATACACGCACATGGATATACTCTTCCATAGGCGTACATCACAAAGTTGGCTCTCTTGCAGATACGAGGGTGCCCGGCCCGGCGGCTTGTCGTAACATGGAGCGTCGGCCCCTCGGGACGACTTCCAAAACCCAGCTTCGCAAGAAATTCGGCTGCCTGGTCATTCTGCGGATAATGACTAAGAAGGACATCGTCAAAGAGGGGCAGGAGATCCTTATGTTCGGCTATTCGGAAGCCGTTCGTTTCGAGGGCCAGACTTTTGCAGCCAAACCATTCTCTCAAGCGCGGAGCGAAGAGGTGGAAGTCGGGATGCATGGTCGGCTCTCCCCCGGTAATCGTCACATGCTCGATGCCGTGAAAGCTCGTCCCGGCACGCCTGATATACTCGATGCTGTAATGCTCAGGATACTGAATTCGGGGAATGCCGACTGCGCACTCGATACACTTCAAATGACAGAACGTGGTGACAGTTAGATTAAGTGCCCTAATCCTGCGAGGAGATTTGAGGTAATCCAAGGCTTCCCAATACGAATAGTATTGCTTACTTCTCGTCGTCTTCACGGCCTGACATCACCTGTTTGACTCGACGTCTGAGCGCATTCAGCCCGCCGGTTTCGCGGCTCGAAGTTAATGGCTATGATGGGCAGTCCCAGAGTGCGCTCATCGGCGGCAACTCTTTTGGGCACGTTCCAGGGCCGGATAAAAAAAAGCAGCCACAAATCTTCAGAACAAGCGAGGTTATCAACGGACAACTCAAACCGGAGCGTATGGTCGGAGGCCTCATAATGCACTGGGGACACCTCCATCCGATTCGCGAAGACGGCCACTTCACTTTTGTGGACGATGGAACGAACGGGGATGAGAGTGATTTTCGCCTCGTACCGTCCCGGAGCAAGGGAAAGCGGGATTCCCGCCACGGACGAAGACCAGCGAAAATGTTTCCCTTTATACTCTTCAGGCCCGTAAAACCCGAAAGTCCTGTCGGAGAGAGCATCTCCCAAATTATAGAAAAGGCGCTGAACTTTCGTCGTTGCTGGCGGCTGGGGGTGCTCGATAAGATATCGAACCCGGTGGAATGCGGTTGTGCGCCTCCAGTAGTCGAGAAACGCCCGGTACATGGGTTCTGGAATGAGCCAATACAGGCAGCAGCGTGCTTTCGCCAGCAGAATAAGAGTCCGCAGTCTCAGGAGCATGATTCTTAGTCCGAAGAACCGCAGGGAAAGAAATTGAAAAACGTCTTTCAGGTTTGAAATCCATTCGAAGGGGCGCCCGCCCATATGTCGCCAATTGGGGAGCCGCCGTCTCAGTCCGTAGAGGATGAGGGCAAGGACCTCGGGACTGCAGGTGGCCGCACTATTCCATTCCGGCGGCGAGCCAAAAAATCTCTCCAGCGGCTCATCCTTATTTTCAAGGCGAAACCTGCACTCGCCATCGGTGAACTCTCCAATGTAGCTGCCAAAAAGCGCAAAACGATCGATGTTCACGTGCCGGACGCAGACCTTAGGCGCATATCCGAGACGGTAGCCTTGAATATGCAAGGCGGCCGCGAATAACCATTCGGCAAAACGCTCATAGCGACATGGGAAGCCGCCGCTCTGAAGATACGCGGACCGACGGATCCCAAAGCCCCGGATGATGACTTTGCGCCAATCGCCGTCCCGGGACCACTCACGAAACCCCTCCTCGTACATTCTGCCTTCCATCCGGGCAAGGCGATTCCGATTGATAGAGATGCTGCGGACGCAAAACCCGTCCAGGCCGCCCGTTTGAAACGTGCGAATGATTTCCGTGACGGCATCGGGCGCCGCAAAACAGTGGGGTTCGGTGAAAAAAAGAAATTCTCCGCCTGCCTGCCTGGCTCCTATGTCATACTGCTCTATTTTGTTGCGGCTTTTAGTGGTAATGAGCCTATCATGTGGCCGCAGGATCTTGCGCAGGGGAGATTCGAGGTCCTGAGAGCCATGATCGATAACCAGAATCACTTCAAATAAATGAGGCTCGGAATCTTGGGATTCGATCCAGCTTCGGGCAGAATCGATGGCCAATCCCCGGTGGTCCTCCATGGATAAGATGACGGAGACAAGCGGCCGTGTTGTTATTTCACTAGGCACTGATCTCATCCCATAAATGATGCTGCCTTGTCTGATGGCGCCTGTGAATTATACCTTGCTGTTTTGCCCTGCATCAAGACCCTGTGCCCGTCACCGATATCCGGTCAGCTTCCGGATGAAGGCGGCGATGTCGGCGATGACATATTCAGCGACACTGCCATGGACAAGAGTATATTCGTCCGGTTTCGGAATTCCCTGGCCTTCAAAAAACAGGTGGTTGAGCCTTGGATAAAGCTTGAATTCGACGTCTGCCCTGGCGGCCAGCGCCTTCTTCCAGTTTTCGAAATCCTGGGAAATGACCTGGTAATCCCGGCTTCCTTGGAGGATAAGCATCGGTTTTTCGACTTTAAGGGCAAGGTCAGGCGGATCGTATCCGCGCAGGTCGAGCCAATAGGAAGGGGGAGCAAAGAGCAACTTTTCTCTTGATGAGACATCGGCCTCTTTGAGCCCCTGGATTTTTGCGATCGTCGCCTTGATCTCCTCGAGCCTTTTCTTGTCCTCCTCCGAAAGCTGACCGTCCAGATTGAGTATATAGGTCATCTGTTGGAGAAATGTTTCTTCCAACGGCCGGGTCAGGCCCGCCATGATGATAAAACCGGCGACCCCCAGGTCTTTGGCGGATATTGCGATCCTGGGGATGAGCATCCCGCCCAGGCTATGGCCGAGGACGAAGATTTTCTGCCCGTCGATTTCAGGCATCCTTTTGAGAAGGCGGACCGCTTCCAGCGCGTCGTCGATCGTTTCTTCCTTGACCGTGAATGAAGCGGCGAACGCCGGATCGGCAAGCATCTTTGGGCCGAAGACGCGGGTGCGCTTTTCGTACCGCAGGACGGCGATCCCCCTGCCGGCCAGCCCCCAGGCCATATCCTTGAACGGCTTATTCGGTCCGATTGTCTCGTCTCTGTCATTGGGCCCGGAGCCGTGGACGAGGACAAGCGCCGCAAAAGGGCCTTTATCCTTAGGCACCGCCAGAGTTCCGGGGAGCGCCCAGTCTCCGCTTCCCACAGTAACTTCCCGCTCCTCGAATTTCGCCGGCTCGGCATAAAGCGGCGGTTCGTACTTTGCCGGCGGGAGCGAGGGGACGAATTGAAAACCGGCGATCTTCCCGGCCTTGTCGAAGACGACCCGGGCGTCAAGGGTCGTCTTCTCAAATTCACAGGTGACGAGGGCGATTTCGTAGGGGCCGAGCTGTTCGCGGCGGGCGGCCGTCTGCTTCTTGAAGGCGCCCAACTGGTTCGGCGCCTGCTTCCAGAATTCGGCCAGCTTATCCGGTCCGAAAACGTTCATCATGGTCTCATCGAAGTCGATTGCGGCGGCTTTGAAATCGCCGCGGTTCAGAGCGTCCAGCATAGCCCGCGCCTTGACGATGAGCGCATCCTCGGCGGCCGGTTGCTGTTGTTGAGCAGGGGAGAGAACTACGGAAGAAAGAATGAAGATTATCGCCAACCCAAAACGTTTTTTCATTTTATGAATCCCTAGCAAGAGGACATAACCCTATTGGCACAATATCACACAATTAGAGAAGCATACATGATTTTTGGCATAAACATTTGCTTTTTTGCCGTATTCGGCGTCCTCTCCCAATAGATCCAGAAATTTCCGCTTCCTCTAACGAAAGTATAGTATTCTGGACCGCAAATCGAAGTCAGAAACAAAGAAGCAGAGAAGTGGAGAAGTCGCTGTAACGCTTGTCACCCGAGACTGGGAGAAGCCATCCGAAGGGCCGGCTTGAAATACAATAATGCCAACTTATTATTCGTAACGAAGGCTCTCAACGGGATTGGCCGCGGCTGCCCGAAGAGTCTGCCAGCCTACCGAGAGAAGGGCCATCAGCAAGCTTAAGGCTCCCGCCAGGGCAAAGACCCAGAACCCGACCGACGTCCGGTATGCGTAGTCCTGGAGCCAGCGGTGCATGGTGAAGTATCCGACCGGCCAGGCGATTGCGTTGGCCGTAAGGACCAGCTTGACGAAATTCATCAAAAACAGCGAAACGATCCCTCCGGACGAAGCGCCGAGCGCTTTGCGGATTCCGATCTCCTTGGTCTTTTCCTCGGCCATATAGGATGAGAGGCCGACGAGGCCGAGGCAGGAGATGAATACGGCCAGGGCCGCGAAGCAGAGAAAGATCCGAAACAGCCGTTGCTCGTTGGCATACATGCGGTTGAAGGACTCGTCCAGGAACTGGTATTCGCAGGGAAAGCCAGGATTGATTTTTCCCCAGACTTCGCGGAGATACCCCAGCGCCCCGGAGGGGTCGCCCGGCTGGAGCCTCAGGAGAAGGTAGCTCCGGGCCGCGCCCCGTGTGTCCATCGTCATGACCAGAGGGGCCACGGCATCGGCCATATGCCGGTCGGAGAAATCCTTGACCACACCGACGATCTGACCCTTGCGGCCCAGGAAATCGAGCTGTTTTCCGACGGGGTCCTCGAGGCCCATCTGCTTGCGGGCGGTATCGTTGATGATGAATCCTCCCATATCCGCAGGGATATCCTTGGAAAAATCACGGCCGCTGAGAATTCTCAAGCCGCAGGTACGGACGAAGTCAGAATCGACCGAAAGGAACGCGAAGTAGACCTGCCGGTCGGCGGTCCGTCCCTCCCAGTCCAGGTAGCCGATCCAGCTGACGATGTCGAAAGGCAGCTGGCTTGAACTTGAGACGGCGGCTATGCCGGGGTGTTTGAGAAGCTCCTGCCTTAGGGTGTCGACGGAATCCCGGGACTTTTTTTGCATACGGACATAGACCAGGTTGTCTTTGGCCATGCCGAGATCCCGGCTTGAGATGAACGCGACCTGGGAATTCACGATGAGCGTCCCGATGATGAGCATGGTCGATAAGGTGAACTGAAGGATGACGAGGCCCTTGCGCAGGAGGGCGGCGCGTCCCCCGCGATGAGTGGCCGTCTTGATGATACGGACCGGGGAGAACGATGAGAGGAAAAGGGCCGGATAGAGACCCGAAACGAGCCCGGCGAGAAGGGCGACGGCGATGATCCCGCCGGCGATGCCGGCGTGGGCGAAGTCCAGACCCAGCGGGCGGCCGGTGATCCGGCTGAACAAAGGCAAGGCCAAACCCACAAGGAACAGGGCGGCGCCCAGCGCCAACGCCGAATGGAGGAGGGATTCGCTGAAGAACTGCCGGATGAGCTGGCCGCGCGTTCCTCCAAGCGTCTTCCGGAGTCCGACTTCTCTCGCCCGGCCCTCGGAGCGGGCCGTGGCCAGGTTCATGAAGTTGACGCAAGCAATGAGAAGGACAAAGCCGGCGATCAGGGAGAAGACGCGGACGTAGCGCATCGCCCCGTCCGTGGCATCGGGATTGTAAAGGTGGATGCGGCGGAGCGGCTGGAGCCGAAGGACCCTTTCCCTACCCGGGAGGCGCGGCTTCAGGAAACCCGAGATCTTCCTTTCCAGGAGCTCTGCGGAGCTCCCATCTTTGAGGAGAATATAGAATTGAAAATTGAAGGCCTTCCAATCGGCTTCATAGTCGGCCAGGTTGACGCTGAACAGGGGATAGGCCTGGAACGAAAAGAAGAAGTCGAATTGAAAGTCCGAATTGTCCGGGATGTGAACGATCCCGGAGACGGTGAGGTCCGCCCGGTCGCTGAGGTTGAGGACTTTCCCCATGGGGTCCTCGTCCCCGAAATATTTTCGGGCCACGGTGTCGCGGATGACGATGGAGGCCGGGTCGGCGAGGGCCCGGGCCGGGGAGCCTTCGACGAACGGGAAAGAGAACATTTCGAAGAAGGCGGGGTCGACGGTCAGGAACTCGGTCTCTGTGTGGGCTTTATCTTTGAAACGGACGACCATGTCCTCGGGCGCCCACCTGGAGACGGCTGCGATTTCCGGGAATTCGTTCTTCAGGGCGGGACCGAGGGGAAAGGGAAGCCAGGGACGGGTGGAGACCCCGTCGGCCCGATGGTCATCCATGACCAGCCTATAAATGTCTTTGGTATGGGCGTGGAACCGGTCATAGGAAACCTCATTCCGGACCCAAAGTAGAATCAGGATGGAGCAGGCCATCCCGACGGCAAGGCCGCTGACGTTGATCAAAGAATACCACTTCTGACGGTGCATTTTTCGCAGGGACACCTTGATGGAGTTGAGGAACAGGGCCGGAGTGAAGCCCGTCGTCCGCCCCGGCATCGTGGGGAGGAGTCCGCGGGAATCGCTTTTGAAATACTCCGCGCCGATCGCGTCCGGGGTCTCGACGGACGCCGTCACTTCGCGGAAAGCCTCCCCGGGGCTCTTCCCTTGCCCGATAAGGTCCTCGACTTCGTCTCTCACATGGGCCTCGAGTTCGGCGATCGTTCCGTCTTCGAGCGCCTCGCTGCGCCTGAGTTTCCGGCTCCATTCCGCGACGGCGGATTCGAGATCAAAAGCCTGAGTTGGACGCTTTTTCATGACCGGGCCTCCGACGATGCCCACAAGCCGGCGAAAACCCCCTGGACGGTCAGCCACTGGGCCTTTTCAGCTTCGAGCTCCCGGAGCCCGGCCGCCGTTATCCTGTAGTATTTCCGGAGCCGCCCCTGTCCAGACGGCTTCCATCTGGAATCGATGAAGCCGTCCTTTTCCAGCCGATGAAGGACGGGATAGAGCATGCCGAACGACCATTCTAATTGGCCGCCGGAGAGGACCTTCATTCTCTTGATGATCTGATAACCATAGCTTTCTCCGTCTTTGAGGACGGAAAGAAGCAGGGGCTTCGTCGAGGCCGCAATAAGGGCTTTTGATATCATGCTTACCCTCGCCAGCTCAATATATAACGCCTCTATATATGCAAGCCGCATGCCAACTTGCCCATTGGGAGGGGTGGCCGGGATTCTGATTAAAAAGCGGCCCGTTTCGTTCGAAAATGCACAGGAGAATGTTCGAATATGGACATTTCCTTTGACGGCGGGAGGCATTTCTGGTAAAAACATCGTTTAAGGCCCGCGGACGCGGTCTTGTAAGGAGGCAGCGATGAGCGAGAAGACATACAGTCGCCGGAAGTTTATATCCAGCACCCTCGCCGGGATAGGCGCGGCTGGCCTGGCCGGGGCCGGGCGCCTGTCCGGAGCTCCGAAGACAAAGCCCGGTTCCCAAAACGATGGCCCGATTATCACCCGGGTCCTCGGTAAAACGGGTCTCCGTATTCCCATCGTGAACTTCGGCGTTATGAACGCCGACAATCCGGACCTTGTCCAGCGTGCCTACGAGTTAGGGATGCGGCTTTACGACACAGCCGCCAACTACATGCGCGGCCGCAACGAGGAGATGGTCGGGAGGGTTCTCAAGGAGATGGGGGTCCGGAACCAAGTCTTCATCGCTACCAAAGTTTACATCCCCCATCCGCAGAGGGGGATCCCGGAGAGCGAGGTCCGGGCTTATTACCTGAAGTCGGCCGAGGACAGCCTCCGGAGGCTCCAAACGGACCACGTCGACATCCTCCATTCGCACAACGTAGATAACACGGCCTATTTGAACCGTCCGGCCATCCTGGAAGCTCTCGAGCTGCTGAAGAAGCAGGGCAAGACCAGGTTCATCGGCTTCACGACGCACCAGGGCATGACCGAGTGCCTGAATGACGCGGCCAAGTCCGGGATCTATGATGCCGTCCTCACGACCTTCAATTATTCCTATCATGACGATTCCGGCCTCACTCAGGCCCTGGAGAAAGCGGCCGGCGCCGGGATCGGCATCATGGCCATGAAGACCCAATGCCATACGGATTGGTACGAGGAGGCCCTGCCGGCGCGGCTCCGGGAGTACTATCGGCCGCCCCTCGTCCATCCGGCCCTTCTCAAGTGGGCCCTCCGCCATGAATTCATCGCCTGCGCCCTCCCTGGGGTCACGACTTTTGAACAGATGGATGAGAATTTCGTCTGCGCGCGCGGCCTTGATCTCTCGGGGGAGGAAAAGAAATTTCTCGAGGACCGCGGGGTCAAACTGGCCATGGCGTCGGTTTGTCGGAGATGCGAAGCTTGTGTTCCCACCTGTCCCCGGGGGGTTGACGTCCCCGAGCTCTTGCGGGCCCAGATGTATGCTTTCAGCTATGGGAATCCGTCCCTGGCAAGGGACACTCTGGACGCGATGCCGTCTGCCCGTGGGATTAAGGCCTGCGGCGGCTGCGATGGATGTGTAGCCGTCTGCGCGAACCGCGTGGATATCGGCCGCCGCATCTCCCGGCTCAGGGAAGCCTTCGGCTGATTCGGGCGCTTTCGCAGAGTCCAAGTTCAGGCTCGGGGCGCGCCCTCCGTCGGCCGCGGCCTGTCCCGGCGAGCCAGGCCGCTTCGGCTCCGGTCTTCGCTCTCCTCTCCCTCCGGTCGAGGACCCGTGCCCGCTCCGACCTTCGACTGCCTCCTCCGGGCATCGCCCCTGCGCCGTTATCCATGCCAAACAAAAAGAGATGCTCCCGAGAGATTGCGAGTTCTTGACTCCTGCCTTGGGTCGGGCTATCCTCATTTTTAAAGAAGGCGGCTTCAATCGACATAAGAGCTGTATCTATTGGCGTTTTATGCTAAGGAGTCTTAAATGATGATTCGAATTAGACTTAGGCGGTTTCTTGAGGCGATCGTTCTCGTCGCTTTAGCAATCATGGTTATTGTCCCCGCGTCTGCCCCGGGGCAGGAGCTTGTCTCCAATGTGGACGGTAAGATCCGGGTCGTGATCCTTCACTACGCGACGTTCGGAGAGAGCCTCTGGTTTGATCAAACAACCCTCTTCCGCGACCTGTTCGTCAAAATGGACCAGGACGTCGGCTTTGTCGTTCTGCTCGGGTCGGACGACAACGCCGTCCGCGCCCGGAAGGTCCTCGAACCCTACGCCGAGACAAATCTTCCGGACGGAACTCCCCGGGTCAAATTCCTCACCGTCGACGTCAAGTCGAGTCTGTTCTATCCCTGGGCTCGCGACCCCTATTTCATCCAGGCAGATCCCGAGGGCCGCCTTGTCTTCTTCGACGCCGGCTACAACGAAAAGCCGTTTCCGATTACGACGTTCGGCCGGGTTTTCGCCGACGCCGTGACGCAGGCCGGCATGGTCAATCGAGGGGGAGGAAATATCCGGGCCTGCCAGGAGGCCGTATTCATCGGCATGGATACAATCCTGGGGGTGGAGACGAGGCGTCGGTTCGTCGGTTTCGGGCAGGAAAGCTACGATCATCTCTTCGAGATCGCGAGAGGCGTGAAATCCAAAGACATTCCGGCGTTCCGCGAGAAGTTCGACGCTCACGCCGCCTACCTCCACCGCGTCTTGGCCGCCGGGAGACGGCTGGTCATTCCGGAAAAAGATTATTTCTTCGAGAAGCTCGCTAAGGGGGAGTTCGAGTTCAAGAAGAAGTCTCCGCGCGACACGGGCGCGCAGGCCGAATACCACACCGACGTCTATCTCGGCCTGGGGGATAGGGGGACGGACGGCCGGAGGGTTCTGTTTGTCGCCGACAGCAGGGCCGGCGCGACGGTCGCCGAAGGGTTAAGTGAAGAGGCGCGGAGAGCGGTGGAGAGGGCTCTGCCCGGCGTCCTGGCCCGGGAGGGGATGACGGCGGCCGGGTTCCCCGTTACCGAGAGCCAGATCGCGGACCGGTTTCAATGGGAAAGTCGAAAACTCATCGACCTCAACATCGGGGCGGCCAAAGCGCAGGCCGACAAGTTCGACAAGGCTGCCCTCTATCTCGAGGGGCTGGGCTTCAAGGTCGTCCGCATCCCCTGTCTTCCTAACGGCCTCGACGACGAAGACGAGAAGAACGACGACGTCGTCGGCGTTTCCTTTAATTATTCCAACGTGCTGACCGAGGTCTACGGTGACCTCCGGAAGGTCTATCTTCCCCGTTTCGGATTCAAGGCGATGGACGAGGCGGCCGCCGCGGCTTACCGGTCGGCGGGCTTCGAGCCGGTTTTCATCGACGGGCTCCTGACCAACGCCCTGAGCGTCCTCCAGGCGGGGCTGGACTGCCTGACTTCGGAGATCCGGTTCCCTGTCCGCTGGGCCGCCTCGAAATAAGGAAACGCGTGAGGCGGTTAGGAAGGAAATAGGGAAGGCGGCGGGGGCGTCAGCCGCGAATCAGGATTTGGCCCGCAGACGATAGAGAACGGCGCCCATCATCCCGGATTCCATGAGGGCGGCGATGTATACGCCTGAAAGCATATGAACGGGCTGCCTCAGCATGCCCGAGGAAAGGTTGTTGAGAAGCTCAGCGGCTTCCCACTCCCGCCGTGAGTCCTTCAGCAAAACGTTTTGCCTGTCGTTGACGATCTTCTCCAGGGCTTCTTTCAGGCACATTGGCGTTCCTTTCATATATTAATACGTTCCAGGCGCCGAAAAGGTTTCCAGACAAGAGACGAGGCTTAAAACATCCGCCATATAGAATCCGGCGCTTTCCGGGCTTTAAACCGGACATACCAGGAGCAAAGAAAATAGAGGAGGACGAGGCCGCCGAGCCAGAAAAGATATGTCCAGCCTAATGGGATTCCGTTCGGGACAAGCAGACCGCTCAGAGCATAAATATATAGGTGAAGGATGTAGAAAAAGAGGGCCGTACGGCCGAAAACCAGAAGCGGTTTTCCCCATTGCTCGAAGATTTTTTCTCCTCGCCAAAGTAACGCTAAAAGAGACAGATCAATTCCCAGAGTCACGAGAAGAAAAGCAAGACTCGGCGGATACTTTGTCAGGTTGAGAAAGGCGATCCAGCCGGGACCGGCCGGGGGATGAAAATCTCCCAGCGGCCAACCGATGAATCGGACGACTGGGAAAAGCACGAGAGCGCCGATTCCTGACAGAAAGGCCAGACGAAACGCCCGCCGCGGGTCCCTGGTCATCATTCTGCCCAGAGCCATTCCCAGAAGAGCTACGCCCAACCAGGGAATAACGGGATACTTAACAATGAAAAAGCCGGTCTGTCCTGGGATGAGGATGGCTCGAAGAAGCGGATTGTAAAGGCGAGAGACGTTCTCGGCTCCAGGGGTCAAAAACTGGGTCATTAGAATGGCTGCAATTCCCATCCCCATAAGGATCGAAGGATGCAAGCGCAGAACCCAAGCACATATGATCATGGATAGCCCTAGGGCGTAAAGGACTCCGAGTAACATCCAGATAGGTGCTGTGCTTCCCGGCGCGATATCTTTGGCGGGGCCGAACTTCCAGGCGATATTTTCTACGAAGAGCTGCAACATAATGAGAAGGAAGCCTCGCTGCAGAAAATATCGCCTGATCTTGGCATCCGGCCAGCCCAGCCTGCGCCTCGATTCAGTAAAAAAAAGCATGCTCAGGCCGAGGAGAAAAAAGAACCCGGGAGCGCAAGGATGGGTGACAAA
>CAZJBD010000041.1:0-16249 GCA_964544265.1 uncultured Eubacteriales bacterium | reverse complement strand
GACAATTCCGGCGACACAGACCTTATCCTGTTCCCCCCTTGATTGGCCAAGGGGGTTGGGGGGATTAATGATTACAGACAGAGTCTTGGGTGGGTCGCCGTGCCCCTGCGCCATCGCTCATATCACACGAAAAGATACTTCCCCCCGTTCCGGCGGCGATTGACAGGGCTTACGGAGCGGAGATATAGTGCCGATATGGACTGGAGGGCTATCCGGATCTTGGCGTTGGATCCAGTATTCGGGCTTTGAGAAGAGGGGCCTTTACAGACTTAATGGGAACCGCGAAGAAGAAACCGTTCATTCATAGGCTGCCTCGCCATTTTTATTTATCCTTGTTTCTTATTGTTGCCGGGCTGATCGTCTTTGCCCAATCTTACCGTTTCGAGTTCCTGAACTATGATGACGGCATAAACGTCTATGATAATCCCCACGTGAAGCAATCCGAATTCAGCTATTTTTTAAAAGGGCAACATTTGGGGTTGTATATTCCCCTCACTTATGAGCTCTGGGCTTTGCAGGCAAGATTCGCCAAGGTTTCGACGGCCCAAAGCGGCGGGCTGGGGATCAGCCCTCAGCTCTTTCACCTATCCAATATCGTGGCCCATCTGCTCAGCATACTGATGGTGTTTTTCATCCTAAGGATTCTTATAAAAAATGACTGGGCGGCCTGGGCGGGGGCGCTGCTGTTTGGGCTTCATCCCGTTCAGGTTGAGACGGTCGCCTGGATCACAGGGTTCAAGAATGTGCTCAGCGGGCTGCTGGCCTTGGCGTCAATTTGGCAATACCTTTCTTATGCGGCACGAGATCCGTCCTTGAAAACAAAAGGCCGAAGCCCTGATATCCATTATATCGCGGCCGTCATACTCTTTATTCTGGCCATCTTGTCAATGCCCATGGCCATCGTGACGCCCGTAGTGGCCGGGATGCTGAGCTTCTGGATGCTAAAGCGGTCGTTCCGGCAATGCCTCGCAGAATTGATCCCTTGCGCATTATTGGCCCTTCCGATCATGGTATTGACCAAGATCTCCCAGCCCGACCTGAAGATGGAATTCGTTGCTCCTCTTTGGCAACGACCTCTTGTGGCGGGCGATGCCGTGACGTTTTATATCTCTAAACTCATCTGGCCGGTCTCGCTGGGGCCTGATTATGGCCGATCACCGGCTTTTGTGCTGCAGCATAATTGGATTTACCTGACGGGCCTGGTTCCCTATTTCTTGGGAGCCCTCCTCGTCTGGAAATGGCGTCGACCCTGGCTTATGTCTTCTTTGGGCGTTTTTGTTGTAGGGGTCCTGCCGGTATTGGGATTCGTGGCCTTTGTGTTTCAGGATATGTCCACAGTGGCCGACCGATATCTTTACCTGGCGATGCTGGGTCCCGCCCTGGCCCTGGCCTGGTTCCTTTCAGCCCGGGGGCGTTGGTGGAAGGTCCTTGTTTTCGGGGTCGTCATAGCCATGTTCGGACTGTGCAGCATCAGGCAGATCGGACACTGGAAAAATTCCGCATCAATATTCGAGCATGCTTTGAAGGTCAATCCTTTAAGCTGGCTGGCCAATAATAATCTGGGAATTGTCCTGGAAAAACAGGATCAAGTCGGGGAGGCCGTGGCGTGCTATGAGGAAGCGCTCAGGCTTAAGCCGAACTTTGCGGAGGCCCACCTGAACCTGGGCATGGCGTTACAAAGAGAAGGAAAAACCGAGGCGGCTGCGGCTCATTATCGGAAGGCCCTCGACCTTGATCCCAATTTTGTAGAAGCCCATAGCAACTTGGCCGCAGCCCTGCAAGAGATGGGACAAATCGAGGGGGCCGTCTCTCATTGTTTTGAGGCGATTCGATTAAATCCTGGCTATCCGGAAGCCCGCTTCAATCTGGGAAATATCCTGCGGCTGCAGGGAAAACTCGAGGAGGCCGCTGCGAGCTACGGTGAGGCGTTAAGAATAGATCCCAACTATGCGGAGGCCCATAATAACTTGGGCATCACTTTGCAGAAACAGGGCAAGGTCCAAGAGGCCGCTGCTCATTATCGAGAAGCGCTCGAGCTCAGGCCCGATTATGCCGGAGCACACATGAACCTGGGCAATGTCCTGCAGCAGGAGGGAAAGTTGGAGGAGGCGATCGCTCATTATCAAGAAGCGCTAAGGATAAACCCGGCCCTTGCGGAAGCGCACAGCAATATGGGCCTAGCGCTGCAAAAACAGGGGAAAACGGCGGAGGCCGTGATGCACTACAACGAAGCGCTGAAGATCAACCCGGATCTTGAACCGGCGCGCTTCAACTTAGGCCAAGCGCTACGCGAAATGGAGACGCAGAGATAAGCTTCCCTATGTCGGACCGATGACCAAAATGAACCGGCAACCAACCGTGGAACCCCCGAGCCGGGATACTCCGGCTCCGGTCCCCTTCTTGGCGTGGAAGGCCTGGATGGGGCCTGCATTCCTGTTGCTGCTGACGCTGGCGATGTTCGGCGACGTGCTGCTTGCGAGCGGCAAGGTGCTCTCAAGCCTTGGGGCCGATCTGTCCAACCAGTTCATCGCCTGGCGGGAATTCGGCTTTCATGAGCTGCGTTCCGGAAACTTGGCCTTATGGAATCCCCACCTGTTTTCCGGAGTGCCCTACTTGGGAGGGTTTCAGTCGGCGATGTTCTATCCGCCGAATATGCTTCACCTGCTATTGCCGTCGGCCGTCGCCATCAATATCTTGATTGCCTTCCATATCTTTCTTAGCGGGTTGTTTATGTACTTATGGGCGCTGCGCCGGGGGCTCCACGAGCTGCCGGCGACGATGTCGGGGGCATTGCTGATGTTCGGGGGGACCCAATTTTACCACATCTACGCCGGGCATCTTCCCAACCTGTTGAGCATGGCTTGGGTGCCGCTCCTCTTTTTGGCCCTTGATGGCTTTTTTGCATCGCGCGATCTCAAGTGGATCCTGCTGGGCATGGGTGCTCTGGCGATGCAGATTCTGGCCGGGCATCCGCAGTACGTCTTTTATACTTGTGTGTCTGCGGGAATCTATTGGTGCTTCCGGGTCGCCAAAGCCAAGAGAAGAATGACCGTCACCGCGGGTTTGGTGGCGATCTTCGTCGGCGCGGCTGCCTTAACGGCTGTTCAATTGTTGACTGGGTTCGATGCCTCTGCCCAGACTGTGCGGGGCCAGGGGGTGCCATATGAATTCGCAACGATGTTCTCCTTTCCCCCTGAAAACCTGCTGACTCTCGTGGCGCCCGACTTCTTCGGGAACATGATCCACACGTCCTATTGGGGACGATGTTATCTATGGGAAATGTCGCTGTTCATGAGCGTCGTGGGGCTGGCCCTGGCAATTTTTGGCGCCATCCGGGGGGACAAGAAGCTGAGACTTTTTGCCTTGCCGATGGCCCTTGTCCTGTTGCTGCTGGCCCTTGGTTCTCACACGCCCTTATTCAAGGTTCTTTACAATTATTTCCCGGCCTTTGACCGGTTCCGGGGGACCTCCAAATTTATTTTCCAGGCATCCGTCTTCCTCGCCCTGCTGGCCGGGGTCGGATTAGACACGCTCTTAAAATCACACAAAAAACACGCGCGGCTTGTGCTGTCCGTGGCGGGAGGTTCATTGGCAGCGTTTGGGGCGAGCCTCGCCTTATTATCCGCGACCGGAGATAATCCAGTGCGCTGGTGGCGAGGGATTATGCACGCGGTTTCCGCCACCGGGGAGACTTATCTTCCGGCTTTGACCTATGCTTCGGCCGAATTCGTGGCCCAGGCGGCGGCGAACGCCGCGCGGGGATTGGCCGTGGCGGCCGGCGCGCTTGCCGTCCTGGCCGGAATGCTCTGGGTTTCGCGGCGCCGGAGATGGGCTGCCTACGGAATCGCACTTCTGGCGATCGTCGAGGTGTTCATCTTTGCCCGGGCGTCGCGGGTCACCTTCGAGCTGGCCGAGGTGACAATGCCCAGCATCCAGCGGTTCATCAAGGAACATCCCGGCGATTATCGTGTGTTGAATTTGATGAATCCTAACCTGGCATTGCTGACCAAAAAAGGCGATTTATGGGGTTATGATCCCGGCGTCTCTGAAAGATATGCTCAATTCATGGCCTTCACCCAACGGCAGGACCCTGACCAAGCTTCGCAGTACTTGGAATTCAAAGAGCCCAACAGTCTCTATCGGATGCTTAGACTAAAGTATGTCCTTAGTCCTTCGGGGAACCAGGCACAAATAGTTGAGATGCCGGGGGCTATGGAGCGTCTCGCGTTGCTTTACGATTATAAGGTGGTAACGGGAAGGGACCGAATTTTCGCGGCGATGTCCGATCATTTTGACCCGGCGCGCACGGTGATTCTAGAAAAACAACCTGAGCCCGCACCCCATATCCCCGCGTTGGCCGAAGGCGGCACGGCGCGTATTATCCAGACTTCGACTGATTCCCTTGAAATCCAAGCCGACCTGCCCAGTCCGGGGATTCTGTTGATTACCGACGGCTACAACAAAGACTGGCGGGCACAAGCCTTGGACCGAAGCGTTCAATCCCGCTATGAAGTCATGCCGGCCAATTACGTTTTGATGGCCGTTTCCCTTACGGCGGGGCGCCATCATCTCCGGCTGGTTTACGCCCCCCGAGCATTTAGGATCGGCGCATGGATTTCTTTGACTTCCCTGGCTGTATTTCTGTGCGGAGTCGTGTTCGTGCTTCGGAGAAAGAAAAATAGGACATAGACGAGGGAAAGGTCATGGTTGGATTAGATTTGACCACGCCAGGCCAAGGATTGGAAAGAGCTTGAATAAGGAGGCTTCAGATGTCAATCGATCGTCGAACGTTTCTCCGTAACAGCGCCGCACTTGGCATTGCAGCGGGAGCCGCATCCTTTCCTGCCGGAGCCGCGGCCGGCACGCCCGGGTCTTCGAACATAGAGGCGCCCGGCCCGTTCGAGCTTGATGAATTGACCGTGGCCGATCTCCAGAAAAGGATGCAGTCGGGTCAGGACACGGCGAAGTCGCTCGCGCAGAAGTACCTCGCGCGGATCGAAAAGCTCGACGACCGCGGTCCGGCGCTGCACTGTATGATTGAAATCAACCCGGAGGCGCTGGCCATAACGGAAGCACTCGACGCGGAACGCAGGAAGACGGGTATGCGTGGAGCGCTCCATGGCATTCCGGTCCTCATCAAGGACAACATCGGCACCGCCGACCGCATGACGACGACCGCGGGTTCCCTGGCCCTGGAGGGGTCTGTCCCCGCGAAGGACTCATTTGTGGCGGCCCGGCTGCGGGAAGCGGGTGCGGTCATCCTCGGCAAGACGAACCTCAGCGAGTGGGCGAACTTCCGCTCGACCAGGTCGTCGAGCGGTTGGAGCGCCCGCGGCGGCCAGGCGAAGAACCCGTATGCGCTCGATCGCAATCCGTCGGGTTCCAGTTCAGGCACGGCTGGAGCGGTCGCTGCGAACTATAGCCCGGTCGGCCTCGGTACGGAGACGGACGGTTCGATCACGTCTCCGGCCAACAACTGCTGCGTCGTGGGCATCAAGCCGACCATCGGCCTGGTCAGCCGGTCAGGCGTCGTGCCGATCGCGCACTCGCAGGACACGGTGGGACCGATGACCCGGACGGTCATGGATGCCGCCATTCTTCTTGGCGCGATCGCAGGACCGGATGCCGACGATCCCATTACGAAGAACGCGCTCGAGCGCGGGCATCGTGACTACACGAAGTTTCTCGATGCGGCCGGCTTGAAGGGCGCCCGGATCGGGATCCCCAGGAAGGGTTTCTTCGGCTACAATCCCCACTCCGATAAGATTGCCGAGGAGGCCATCGCGGTCATGAGGCGCCTGGGCGCCGTCATCGTGGATCCGGTCGAGCTGCCGGATGGCGACGAACTCGGCAAGGCCGAATACGAGGTCCTGCTCTATGAATTCAAGGCCGACCTGAATGCCTACCTTGCCGGCCTTGGGCCATCCGCCCCCATCAAGTCCCTGCAGGAGGCGATCGACTTCAATGAGCGGAATCGCTCCCGCGAGATGCCCTATTTTGGACAGGAGATCTTCATCAAAGCGCAGGCCAAGGGGCCGCTCGCGGAAAAGGCCTATCTTGACGCCCTCGCCACCTGCGGGCGCCTGTCCCGTACCGAAGGCATTGATGCTGTTATGGACAAGGACAGGCTCGACGCCCTCGTAGCGCCCACGAGCGCGCCGCCGTCGCTGACCGATCTCGTAAACGGCGACTACGGGTCGGGCAGCGCCACGTCGTTTCCGGCTGTGGCGGGCTACCCGCATATCACGGTGCCCGGGGGATTCGTGTTTGGGTTGCCCGTAGGCGTATCCTTCTTCGGGCGGGCGTGGAGCGAGCCGGTCCTGCTCAGGCTGGCCTACGCGTTTGAGCAGGCAACCAGACACCGGCGTCCGCCGGCGTTCTTGCCGGCGGCCGAACTATAATCCCAAAATATGAACCCAGCGCTGGATCAAAAAAGCATTGCCGTTTATAGAGAAAAGATTACCGATGAAATCTGCAAGGCCTTCGGATTCTCTCCTGCCGGTGTCGTGCGCCGGTTGCTGGGTCCTTTGTTTAGGCTTCCGACCAGTCGCTTTGGCCGGATTGTATACCGTGCAGACACCGAGGCCGGGTTATCGGGGCTGAGCGGCGGCGCCCGTCGGATTCTGCCCGATCTCGAGCTCGAGGTCACCTCGTGGGGCGCGGAGAATATTCCCCTGGACGGGCCTCTTCTGTTAGTCTCCAACCACCCCGGGGCGTTCGATTCCGTGGCGATTCTGTCCTGCATTCCCAGGCAAGATGTCAAAGTCCTTATTTCGGACGTCCCTTTCACGCGCGCCTTTGCCTCTGCCCGCCGCTACTTCATCTATGTGCCGCTGGAGGCTTCCGCCTCCGGCCGCCTGACGACGCTCCGAGCCTCGATCGGTCATCTGAGAAGCGGCGGCGCCCTGCTGGATTTTGCTCGCGGTGAAGTGGAGTCCGACCCGGAAATAAATCCGGATGTCGACCTATGTATCCAGGAATGGTCCCGCAGCATTGAAATCATGTTGCGTGAAGTCCCGGATTGCCGGCTGCAGGTGGCGATCGTTAGCGGCGCGCTGATGCCAAAGTATGTTTTCAGTCCCATCGTGAAGATTCGGAGAACCGCGGCCACGCGGCAGAAACTGGCCGAGTTTCTGCAGGTCAGCCGGCAGATGGCCTTTGCGAGCCATGACAAAACCCATGTCCATATCTCCTTCGCTCAGCCGGTTAAAGGGATGGACCTGACCGGGGGAGAAACGATGTCTGTCGTAATGGGCATCGCTCGCCGGCTGCTCAAGGAGCATATGGAATCTCTTGGAACGCATTCAAAGATACGCACGAAGTCCTGATCTGGTCTCCTTCTTTCTTTCCCCTACGGCACGCATTGCCGCCGGCCCCATTCTTAAAACAATATTTTCAGTGATAATAATGCCCTTTTAAGGACAATTTAATGGCAAGAAAATGAAGTAATTTTCATGATTACAATAATTTGCCTTGGGCCGCCCCTCCTGATATGATCTGATACCTCCTGATATGATTCAACAGAAAGGAGTTTGCCATGGACCGCAGAAAATTCATGGGTCACGCCGGCTGTGGGCTGGCGGCGTTTGTCGCAGGCACGGGTTTGGCGGATGCCCAGGAACAACCCAAGCCGGCCGTTCCTCCCCCCCCACCTCAGCGGAAACGCTACAAGCTCGAGATCGAGATCTACGAAGCCCGGCCCGATTCCTGGTGCCATAAGAAGGGCGACAAGTTCAGCTACCCGGCCGACTTGGCAAAAATCTGTCCTTGGCTTCAGGGCAGCATGCATGACGTCCTCATCCTTTTGCAGAATGGGGTCACCTTGCCCTGGAAATATGAGGGGACACCCTATGAGAAAGTCATCGATCCGGACGGCGTGACGACGGAATATATTCGCTGCCCGGACCCGACAGCGAATCTGGTCGCGAAAATCATCCGAACCCGTGTGTAACGATGCTGGATCGCCTGACGATCGAGCCGATGCAGGGGGAGTTCATCCTCTGGCGATGCCTTCACGGAGGCCCCCTGAGCGCAAAAAATATGGATAATCCCGCCCCCCATCCCGAGATAAACTGGCCTTTGATTCGCGCCCGAAATATTCCGCTTCTCAAAAAGGTGGTCCAGACGTATGGGAGTTGTGCGATTGTGGCCCGAGAGGGCGGCGAGACGATCGCCACGCTTCGGTTCTACCCCAAGGCTTTGTGCGAGTTCGGCGACGGCGGCGCCGCTTTCTGTTTGCAGCAGCGCTATCCCGCCGGGCCGTCGGACGATCTAGTTGAACGCGATTTCCCATCCCTGCAAGAGTTATCGGACAAGACCCTCTTCGTCCACTGCCTGTTGATCGTTTCGCCCAAGGACGATCCAAGCCGCTACAGGCGCAAAGGCCTGGCGACGCGACTCGGACGCGAGCTGATCAGATGGGCCAAGAAACAGGGCTGGCAGGCGATCGAGGCTACTGCCTATGAAGAGATTCCGATGCTCTACGCCATTTCCGGTGTCGCGGGGAGGCGATTCTGGGAGAAGCTTGGATTCGGCGTCGTGAACGCGGACACGGAGCCGGGGATGACAGGCGAACTTCTTGAAGCGATACGTAAAGACGCCGTCGCCGTGGGCATCCCTGCCGAAAAGGCCGCGAACAGGTACAGGATGCGGCTCGAGCTCGCCGCGGGCTGAGCAGGCAGCCGCAGCACCGACCAGCTGTTTCGGCAACACTGAATCCCGGAAAAAATTCTTCTCAGTCGCAAGAAATTCAGGGGCGGGAATTCCCTGCGCGTATGGAAGATCGAAAGTTAGCATCTTCGAGCAAAATACTTTAATAGCCGCGTTTTAATTAGAACTGGCGAAACGTCTGTTTTTAAGCCAGTCGGGGGGATTAGCAGCTAGTCCCGGCGGCGAATATGTGCGGCGGCGCGGGACATCGTGTGGGCACGCCTCAAGGGCTCCGGGATTCTGAATCCGCGCGTCATAGCCAGGACGAGTTCGACGGCCCCTTCGATGTCAATCAGATGACCCGGGGATACGTAAACCGGGCGGACGCCTTCACGTGTTCGGAGGACCAACCCGACCAACTCGGAGCCGCAGACGAGTTTGGAGCTGCACCCCCTGCGACGGCCAGGGTCGTGGGCGTCGCCGACGAGCCTCGATTTCGCGCAACCGATGGACGGTCGGCCGAAGAGGACACCGAGGAAGGAAGCGATCCCGAAGCGCCGCGGGTGGGCGATCCCTTGGCCGTCAACAAGAAGGAGGTCCGGAGTTTGAGAGAGGCCGGCGAGCGCTTCGAGGATCGCCCGCCCTTCCCGGTAAGAGAGATAACCGGGGATGTACGGAAAATCCAGCGGTCTGGACGCCTCCGCGTCTTCGAGCGGAACGAGGTCGGGGAGGGAATAGAGGCAGGCGGCTGCGGATATGTGGTTTCCCGAAAAGGCAGCATCGACTCCAGCGACGGTCCTCGGCGTCCGCCGAAGGCGACGGAGGCGAACCCTCGGTGCCAGACGTTCCTGGATCAGCCGCGCTTCTACAAAATCGCGGGGCCATGTGAATTGATTCCACACGATTTCATGTTTTGCTCATTGGGATCGAATGTCAAGCGTTGAGAAATGGCTTTCCAAGATATAAAATAAAATCATGGGAAGATCTAAAAACGTCAAAATCGTAGTTACTGTGCCAGAATCGCATGCGGACCTAGTTCGGGAGGCCATAGGCAGGGCTGGCGCTGGTCATATTGGCAACTATTCTTACTGCAGTTTCTCATCAAAAGGAGTGGGCAGATTCAAACCGGAACAAGGCGCGAGTCCGGCGATTGGCGAGGTTGGAAGATTGGAGGCGGTCGAAGAAGAGCGAATAGAAGTCATCTGCCGTCGAAGCGTTCTAAAAGATGTCCTGGCGGCAATTAAAAGAGTTCATCCCTACGAAGAAGTCGCGCTAGACGTTTATCCCCTGGAAGATCTCTAAAGCAGGAGCGCTCATTATCCTCCCATCTTCAGCTTGAGGAGTTCTTAGGCGCTCTGAATATCTATTCAGGGCTTAAAGATGAGGAAAAACACACAGCAGAAAAATCAGTTTTTTAAAGCAAACGTTCAAAGCTGGCGCAGAGACTCACTGGTAATCGCGGGGGATCGTTTTCTCCCAGGTCTTCTCGCGGATAAGGACGCCGTCCTTTAGCAGCCTTCGGACTCCGATGTAATAAAAGTTCTGCCGGTCGCTGCGGAACTCAACCCGGCTCTCCCAGCGGAGCGTCCGGTCCGGGAGGGTGACGGTCGTCGAGTACTCGCCGCGGACTGAAGTCGTCTCCGGATGGGCATCCTCCGCCTCGTGGACGATGATCTCCGTGTTGCGTTCCTTTCCCCATGGGTACTGCACGGCGTACTCATTGGTGGCGGTGATCCGGGTCGAGTGCCGTTGCGGATTTCGGTCGATAGATGAGATCTCTCCGTAACCCGAGGATGTCCCGAGGTCGAGACTTTCGTATCCGGGGAGCGATGGCTCATCAGTCACGGGCGGCAAGTACGACGGACGGGGACGTTCCCCCGGGGGTACGACGGGGAGCATTATCCTCGTCGGGTCGGCCCCGCCGATGTACAGGGATGTTGTCATAGGGTAGGGTGTCGGCCAGATCATCGGCCATTGGGCATTGCCAACGGCCAGCCGCATCTGGTGGCCTTTTGGGAAGATCCAGGAGGTGAAGTGCAGCTCGATTTCCAGGAAGAATGGACGGCCCGGCTCGAGAGGCTGCGGGTTGCGAGCGGAGTCGCGGTGAGCGCCGTTGAAGCCTGCGCTCGCCACCATGGTCACCGTTCCGTCGGGGGCGACGTCGTTGAGGCGAACGAACCAATGGGCGAGAGGGGCGTCGGCTGAAACCCGGAGCCGCGCCCGCGGCAGTCCCAGGATCTCCACATCGCGGTCGAGCGGCGGTGTGTCGTAGACCAGGCTGAAGGCATCGCTCGGCCTCTGGTCGGGAGCGACATCGCCGAACCACATCACGGGTCCGCCGGGTTCGATGCCGGTCGTCGGCACGTACCGAAGAAGGTGAACGTCTTCGCCGGCGGCGGCTTCCCCGAGCGTCCTGTTCGGCTGCGGATAGAAGGCTTGCTCCCGGATTCTCTCGATGGGCCAGCCGTCCTCATAACGCCATTTCCCGGGCGCCTCTTCCAGATAGGGCCCGGGCTGGTGCCAGCGCCGGACGTAGACCGCGAAGCGAGGTTCGTCCATGATTCCTGTGTCGCGTCCTTTGAGCCAATGGTCGAACCAGCGGACGGCTTCGTGTCGCCACTCCATCCCCGGCTTCGGGTAGGGCTCGTTCGGGTAGGTGTGGTTCCAGGGACCGATGATCGCTTTCACGGGGGCTTTAACGTGTTCGAGCATCCGGGGCAGGCTGTCCCGGTAACCGTCGTACCATCCTCCGATCAGGAAGGTAGGGATACGGATCGACTCATAACGCGTCTTGAGGGCCGTGCGGTCCCAGAAAGGGCCGTCCCGCTGTTCGGGCTTGTAGGTGAGCATCCAGGGCGGCTGGTCGAAGCGCTCGGCGAAGAATCGCTCGTCGATGCGGTAATCGGGAGCACCCGGCATGGCGTTTGCCAGGTCCTGGCTCATCTCCCAGGAATCGACATGCATCATGCCGTCTATGAAGTGCACGTCATCTTGGTAGAGGTCGTCGGTCGCATCCACCGCGATGATGGCCTTGAGCGCGGGCGGGTTCCGCATGGCCATGTGGATGGAGTTGAAGCCGCCCCAGGATATCCCGAACATCCCGACCTTGCCGTTTGAAAACGGTTGTCGGGCCAGCCAGGCGATGACCTGCTCTCCGTCCCGTTGCTCGATTTCGCTGTACTCATAGGGGATCAGAGTCCCTTCGCTATTGCCCGTTCCCCGGATGTCGACCCGCGCGACGACGTAGCCTCGGCGGACGAACCAGGCGTACAGAGGATAGCTGCCGCCTCGCCCCTCGGTCTTGCGGTAGGGGAGATACTCGAGGAGGACCGGGAATCGTCCGCGGTCGCCCGGGCCCTTCGGCCGCCATATGTCGGCCGCAAGACGCACGCCGTCCTCCATGGGGATCCAGGCCTCCTCAAGCGCTGCGTCGAAAATGGGTGGGGAGGGCTGGCGTTGCGGCGAATATGCAGTCTCGGCGGCCGCGGGGAGGGCACGAAAACAAAGAAGGGCGAAGGCCACGGAAGCAGCCTGGAGCAGCCCAATCATTGACGATCCTTTTGATATGAGTCGTCGTCTCATTTTTCCCCTCCTGACCACAAACCTTCTGGAGCCAGGTCAAAGGACCATGTTTTTCCATCCTCCCTCACCCGGGGGGAGGTATAAGGGAGACAGGCAGAGAGAGGCAGCGGTGAAGAGCTTGACATAGGAGTTATTATTAACATAATTTTCAGGCGCTTGGCGAGTCATAAAACTGAGGACAACCGAACGATGAGAACAGAAAGCGATTTATTCTCCGCTTTCCGAAATCGGTTGCGGATATCGAGAGGATCTCATGAATAATAAGTCATCTGTTTTTTTCGTGGCATGCGTGTTTTTTGCTTTGTGCGCGGGGGAGGGTTCGCCGTTCTCCGATCAGATGATCGATATCGGATCTCACCATCTGCAGATCCATCTCGAGGGCAAGGGGGCTCCCGCCGTTGTCATCGATGCCGGTATCTCGGACCAGTTGGACAAGCTGGGACCATTGCAGAGGCGCCTGGCCGAAGCCACGCTCGTCGTGACCTACAATCGGGCCGGATATGGGCAGAGTGAGCCCGGCCCGGTGCCCCGGCATAGCGGCCGCGAGGCAGAGGAGTTGAAGGCTTTACTTGAAAAGGCGTCCATTCCGGGACCCTACGTACTTGTCGGGCATTCGCTGGGGGCCCTGAACGTGCAGGTATTTGCTTCCAAGTATCCCGATGATGTCACCGGAATGGTTCTCCTGGACCCTCCTCCTTTTTCTTTCATACTCCGCGAAGAATACAAAGACCTGGGGGCGATGGCCGAACGGATGACTGCGGAATGGCAATCGATTGCCGATTCAGGAGCCCAGTCCGAAGATGCCCAAGAGAGGGCCCGGGCTGCCTTCTTCCGAATGATAGCTTCTGAGCATCGCGAGATGTTCGGTGAGACGGCGAGGTTGGTTTCGGCGATCTCGACGTTCGGCGATATTCCTCTCGTCGTGATGGCTGCCGGGAAGTCCAATCCTGCTTTCGGTGAAGAGGCCGAGGGTTTTCAGAAATTTTGGATCACGCAGAGTCGCAAACTGGCGGCCAAGTCATCGAATAGCAAGTTCATTCTGGCGGAAAAGGCCACGCACTACTTGTACTTGGATGTGCCGGACCTCGTAGCTGAGAATATCCTATCCGTCGTCCGTGAAGTTCGTGCGAAGTGAGAACCGATTCAAAGCTTTTGCCGCCCATTTTGTCTATAATGGATGAGAGAGGGATGAAGGAGGAACGCATGAAACGCTATTTTCGCTGGTTCGGAATTCTCATCCTCGCCCTGGCCACGATCGGGCCGGCCGTCGCCGCTTCTCCGGGATCGGGGCAGCGCCGCAAACGGGTCCACCGGACTGTCGTCGTCGTCCATAAGGGCTTTCCCCTGAAACGGCCCCTCCGAAAGGTTGTCGTCCGACCCCCCCGGGTCATGGTCCGGGTTGCCCCCGTTCGCTTTCTTCCGCACGTCGTCTGGGGCGGAGTCATCGTCGCAGCAGTGCCCGCGCGCGACATCTTGATTTGGGAAGACGGCGAAACCCTCAACCGGGAGGAGGGTTGGACCGAATTCACCCTGAATTGCGATAACACCGGGACCAAACTGTGGCTTGAGGTCGCCGCCGGCCGGGCCCAGTTCGATTGGGCGGAGGTCGTCTTCAGCGACGGAGAAGCCCAAGTCGTGGACATGAGTGAATGGACACGCGGTCCGGGCCATTATCTTCTCCTTGACTTCGCGAACGGGCGGAAGGTCGATCATGTCCGGGTCGTTGCCCGGGCCGAGTCCTCAGAAACGCGCCTCGTCCTCAAGATGGAAAAATGAGCTAATGATTACCGGGTTTATAAAAAACGACCGCGCGGCTTAACCGGACCCGGACAGGATTGGTCGCAATAAATCCCGCTTTCTGGGCGACCTCTACGATTTTGCAAAAATCCTCCTCGCCGATATGAATTTTCGGCTCGGCCAGCAGCAATGTCCCGCCGGGCTTAAGACAGGCCCGGATTTCAGAGAAGAACCTGTCTTTGTCCGGCACCTCATGGGCCATCCAAAAGACCAGCGCGAAATCCACCTCGTCCGAAGGGATATTCAGGCGGTCGGCCTGAGCGAGATGCAGACGAACTCGCCCGAGCAAGCCTGCCTTTTTGACCCTCTTTCGCGCCTTTTCGAGCATCCATTCCTGGATATCCGTCGCAATGACATGCCCTTTCTCGCCTACAAGCTCGGCTATGGCCGTCGTGAAATGGCCGGGACCGCAGCCGGCATCCAGGACGGTATCCCCCTCTCGGATGAACCGTTTCAAGGTATTCTTGGGATTCTGGGAGAGGCTCCGGATAGGGTTGATCAATAGCCAGGACAGCCAGGGCGGGCAAACATGAACCTTTACATTTCTATCCATGGACTTACCTGACGACGAGTTTCGTGAACGGAAAGACGTAGGCCTGGAGCGTGACGAGGAGGCCGACGAGGGAGGCCAGGGCCAAGCTGTGGAAAAAGACATAGCGCAAAATCTCGCCTTCGTGGCCATACCATTTTGTGGCCGTGCTGGCGACGACGATGCTTTGGGCGTCGATCATCTTGCCCATCACACCGCCGCTGCTATTGGCCGAGGCCATGACGACCGGGTTCAGCCCCAGTTGTTCGGCCGAAATCCTCTGAAGGCTCCCAAAGAGGACGTTCGAGGAAGTGTCCGAGCCGGTAAGGGCGACTCCCAGCCATCCGAGAAGCGTCCCGAAGAACGGGTAAAGGAAGCCCGTTTTGGCGAAGGTCAGCCCCATGGCGGCGTCGAGTCCCGAATAGCGGGTCGTGTATCCCAAGGCGAGCATGGCGGCCACGGTCAGGAGCGAGAAACGCACGCGTTTGAGGGTCTTCCACCAGGCGGCAGCGGCCTCGCGCGGACGGTAGCCCAAGAGGAAGGCTGAGATCAGGGCGGCCAGGAGAATCCCCGTTCCGGTGAAAGACAGAACGTTGAACGTGTAGACGGCGGCCTCGGCCGTCGGCTTCATGACGACAGGTGGCATGCGGTTGATGAGTCCGTTGACGGCAGGAACCGGGACTTTCAGAATAAACACTCCGTCCAGGAGGGCTTTGATCTGCGGGATGCCCCAGATGAAAACAAGGACGCTCAGGATGAGCCAAGGAGTCCACGCCCGGATGATGTCCCGGCGGCCGCACCCATGCCGGGCCCGGGCATCTTGGCTTGTCTCAAGCCCTCCGAATCCGTGAATATTCCTGGGACGCCAGAAGACGAGGAGGAGGATAAGGGCCAAGATGGAGGTGGCCGCGGAGATGACGTCGACGAGCCATGGGCCGTGGAAGTTGGAAATCAGGAACTGGGGGATAGCAAAGGCCGCCCCGGCTACAAGCAACGCCGGCCAGACCTCGATCATTCCTTTGAAACCCGTGAAGGCCCAGACGAGCCAGAAGGGCACCAGGATAGAGAAGAAAGGCAACTGGCGTCCGACCATGGCGCTCAGCTTTTGAATCTCGATACCGGTGACACCGGACAGGGCGATAATGGGCGTCCCGAGCGCTCCGAAGGCTACGGGGGCCGTGTTGGCGATAAGGGATAATCCGGAAGCGGCCAGCGGCCCGAAACCGAGGCCGATGAGGATAGCGGCGGTCACGGCGACCGGGGTGCCGAAGCCGGCCGCTCCTTCGAAAAACGCCCCGAAGGAAAAGGCGATCAGGAGGAGCTGCAGCCGCCTGTCCCTCGTAATTCCCGTCAGGCTTTCCTGAAGGACTTTGAACGTTCCTTTGTCGTCGGCCAGCGTATAGAGGAAGATGACGTTCAGAATGATCCAACCTATGGGGAAAAGTCCGTAGGCGGCGCCGAAGAGGGAAACGGCCAGGGCCTTGTCCGCAGGCATGCCGAAAACCAGGACCGAAACGGCCAGGGCCGAGGCCAGACCGAGGAGGGCCGCCGCGTGGGCCTTAAGCCGGAGGAAAGCCAGCGTTCCGAGCAAAACGAAAATGGGCAAGGCGGCGAGGAGGGTCGAGGCGACCCAGTTTCGGAGGGGATCATAGACCTGGTTCCACGCCATGGCCCCTTATTTTCCCGGTTATC
>CAZJBD010000040.1:0-16302 GCA_964544265.1 uncultured Eubacteriales bacterium | reverse complement strand
CGCGCCCCGAGACTGAATTCCTTGAGGGATGTCGGTTTGGCCGTTACTTATGATAAGATGGGCGGCGGTGGCCGATCGGCCGCCCCAGGAGAATACATGACTCATATCGCGGAAAACAAAAGGATCGGCGTTATTGGCGGCGCTCAAGCGGACAGGGCGTCTCTAGAAGCGGCAGCCCGGGTCGGTCGGCTCATTGCCGAGGCCGAGGCCGTCCTGGTCTGCGGCGGACTGGGCGGGGTCATGGAGGCCGCTGCCCGGGGCGCCAAGGCTGCCGGGGGTTTGACGGTGGGGATTCTTCCGGGGTCTTCCCCTTCCGACGCGAATCCCTTCATCGACGTACCGATCGCAACAGGATTGGGATATACGCGCAATTCGCTCGTGGCCATGAACGCCGACGCTCTCATCGCCATCGACGGAGAATACGGGACTTTGAGCGAGATCGCCTACGGCATTATCCTGGGGAAAAAGGTCATCGGCCTGGCGACCTGGGGAATTCGGGGTATCGTTCCGGCCGACTCCCCCGAGGAGGCCGTGCGCCTGGCGCTCCAACCGGAATCACCTTCTCAGGGCGGGAGAGATGGAAAAAGCAGCCGGTAGCCGGAAGCCCTCTGCCGCAAAGGCCTCTCCAGCTAACTATAAAGTCATCCTCTGCTATGACGGCACGGACTTTAAAGGCTGGCAGCGCCAGCCCCGGGAGCGGACGGTCCAGGGCGCCCTGGAAAACGCTTTATTTAAATTAACGGGCCGTTCGGTCACCGTCCACGGAGCGGGCCGGACGGACGCCGGCGTCCACGCCGAAGGCCAAGCAGCAAACTTCAAAGTCGCAACCCGCCTCGGAATAAACGATCTTTTCCGGGCAATGAATGCCCTCCTCCCGGATGATATAAGGATTCTCTCCCTCCGGAAGGTCTCCTCCGACTTCCATGCCCGTAAGTCGGCTTTATCCAAAACCTATCGATACAGGATCTTCCAAACATCGCGGGTCAGTCCGTTCCTTGTCCGATATGTCCTTCACTGGCCCCATCGCCTTGACATCCGAACTATGAGAAAAGCGGCCGCCCTCTTTGTGAGGGAGGCGGATTTTTCGGCTTTTTCGTCCAACCGGGAACTCAATCCGGTGAGGAAAGTCGTCCGCTCCGATATCAGAAAGAAGGGGGATGAGATCGTCATTACGATCAAGGCCGGAGGATTCCTTCGCTACATGGTGAGGACGATCGTCGGAACCTTGCTCGAGGTTGGACGCGGGAAGATCCCGCCGGACAGAATCGAGACGCTCTTCCGGGAAAAGTCGCGCTCCCTCAGCAGCCCGACGGTTCCAGCCAGAGGCCTATGCCTGGTTAAAGTCGACTATTCGTCCAGGGCCAAGCCCATGACATAAGCGTCTTCGACAGGGTTTCCATAATAGCCCTTCCTCGTGCCGAGGACTTTAAAGCCGAGCTTCCTATATAAGGAAATAGCCGACGTGTTGGATGACCGCACTTCCAGGGTTACAAACGTCGCCCCTTTCTCGTAAACCTCTTTCAGGATGACCTTGAGGACAGTCTGGCCGATCCCCCGTCTCCTAAAATCCGGGTGGAGGGCGAGGTTTGTGATCTGAACTTCGTCCTGGATCAGCCAATAAATAATGTAGCCGACCACCCTTTGATCGGGCTCGTGGACGATGACCACGGGAAACGAAATCCCCTTATTCTGGACCTCTCCTCGGAAGGTCGCCGCACTCCAGGGATTGGAAAAGGACAACCCCTCGATGACCAGGACGGCAGGGATGTCCGCCTCTACCATCCGCCTCAGATGGAAGGCGGCCTTATCCGGACTCTCAGGCCTAATGTTTTTCCTCCGCCTGGGACCGCCGGAAATAGAGAGGCTCGAGCTTGCCCGCCGAAACGCCCTTTCCCTGCCTCAATTCCTCATAACCCAAAAGCCCGACCTCGTGGGCGATGAACGCGGTCCTCGAAGGGAACCTCCCCCTGTCCCTGATGTAGGGCATAAGGCGGTCCCTGAAGACCTCGAGACCGTTGCCGATAAAGTGGATGATCCGGTTCAAGGGAAGCCGGGAGAAGAGATCGTCGGGAGCGTACGCGCCTTGAGGGATGACCTCCGTTTGCTTCCCTCCGGACGATTCGAAGAGGGCGGAATAGATTTCCCCTTTTTTCGCATCCAGGATGGGACAGATCAACCGGACTTGAGGATGGGCGAGTTTTAGAGCCAGCGCGCGGAGCGTCGAGATGGCGGCGACGGGCCTCCCCGAAGCAAAGGCCAGGGCCTTGATCGTGCTGAGGCCGATCCGGATGCCAGTGAACGAGCCCGGACCGGCGGCAACGGCATAGCCGCCGATATCGTCGATGGCCAGGTCCGCGGCCCGGAGGAGATGATCGATGGCCCGAAGGAGCCGGGCGGAGTGGGTCGCCGGGGACTCGCAGGTGACTTCTCCCATGAGCCGGTCATCCTCGAGAAGGGCCGCCGAGCCGCTGTGAGTTGTCGTATCGACCGCCAGGATCAGCATGGAAGGCGACCGGCTCCCCCTCAAAGCTTCGCGGCAACCGCCCGGCCGACGTCAAGCGTCGTCGACGAACCCTTCATATCGTAGGTCCTGACCTTCCCCTCTTTAATGACCTCGGCCACGGCCTCTTCCAAATGCCGGGCCTTGCCCTTTTCTCCGAGCCACTCGAGCATCATTCTCACGGCAAGGATCGTGGCGGTCGGATTGACCTTGTATTTTCCGGCATACTTGGGGGCGGACCCGTGGGTGGGCTCGAAGATGGCATGCTTGTCGCCGATGTTTCCGCTGCAGGCAAAGCCCAATCCCCCGACGAGCTGGGCCGCCAGGTCGGAAACGATATCTCCGAAGAGGTTCTCGGCGACCAGGACGTCGTAATCCTGAGGATTCTTCACCAGCCACATGCAGATGGCGTCCACGTTGGTCTCGTGGAACGGGATCCCCGGGTATTCTTTGGCGATTCCCCTGGCGATCCCCAGCATTAAGCCTCCCGTCTCACGGAGGACGTTTGGTTTTTCGACGATGGTCACGGACCGGCGCTTGTTCGCCTTGGCGTATTCAAAGGCCGCCCGGACAATGCGCGAGCAGCCCTTCCGGGTCATGATCCGTGTCGAAACGGCGATATCGTCGGGAGGGGTGTCCCTGAACGGCTTCATCTTGGGGTGGGTCAAAAGGGCTTCGCGGACGACGGACGGCAGAGGATGGAATTCCACTCCGGCATACATGCCTTCCGTATTCTCCCTGAAGATGACCAAGTCGATGTCATCCTTGTAATTAAGGGGATTTCCGGCATAGGCCTTGCAGGGGCGGAGGTTCGTATAAAGGTCGAACTCCTGGCGCAGCCGGACGATCGGGCTGAAATAGGACAAGCCCTTGCCCTGAAGAGCCGGAGCCAACTCCCGGGCGGCATCCTCTTTGGGCTTTGAGGTGATGGCTCCGAAGAGGCAAGCATCGGTTTCTTTGATCAACTTGATCGTCCGGTCGGGAAGGGCATTTCCCTCCCTGCACCAAAACTCCCAGCCGATATCGCCGTAAATAAACCTTGCGTCCAGGGCCATCTTATTGAGGACGATCATCGCCGCTTCGATGACGTCTTTCCCGACGCCGTCTCCCGGCAGGACCGCTATCCTGTACTTAGACATCTTCTTCTCCAAAAATTAAAATTGTCACCCCATACTATACATGCCCCGCCAAAATTATCAACCTGAGCCAACTAAAAACTGCCATCGGCGATCTCGGTAGCCAGAAAAAGTCTTAAACCGTAAATCGGGACCGGTGCAAAGGCGCGGCGGTGAAGGCCGCCCCGAGGCTTCCACGGCGAGGGTGGGGTACCCCCCCCTTCGAATAAGGAATCGCCGGACCGGGTTCCTAAGAAATAAAAAAGGGGAGGCGGACGACCTCCCCTTGTCCCGGAATGCCTTATTCCGGCCTTAGATTCGCGCCGCTATTCCAGCCAAACCTTCACCGTTTCGCCTTCGTCATAGATCTCGACGATGGCCATGGGGCCAACCTTCTTCAGTTCAGCCAGGAGCTCTTCAAAATCGATGTCGCAGTCTCCGTGGTCAAAATTCATGTGCTTGTCGTCGGCGCACTTGACGAACGCTTCAACCAACGAGATGGGGAGAGTGACGCGGACTTTGTCCTTGCCGTCTTCTGTGACCAGAACCTTGAACCACTTGACCTCTTTGCCGGGTTCGTAGTTCGGGTTCTCCTTGACGGCCTTCTTGATGGCCTGGATGTCGTCGTGGCCTTCCGCCAGGGCGATCCCGCCGAAGGCAAAGGCCAGGACGAAGGCCGCGAGAGCCAGGAATGTCGCTTTTTTCATGTCTTTCCTCCTTGATCTATTCGATCCAGATCCTGATGACGGAACCGTCATCATTGATTTCGATGATGCTGCTCTTCGTTTTCGCCAATTCATTGATGATCCTGTCCAGGTCGTAACCCTTCTTCCGCATCACGGACTTCTCTTCCTCCGGGATGGCCTGCAGGGCCAGGTCCGCCAGGGCCCAGGGGATATTGATGTCGACCTTCTTCTTTCCCCCCTCTATGACCTGGATTTTGAGGATCCGGGTATGCGCTCTCGACGGTTCATCCCCCACGGCCTTGAGAGCCCCCGGGTCAACCCTGAGAAGGGCGATCTTGGCCCTATCCTTGAGTTCCGCGTCAGGCTCGCTTTCGATGATCCTTTTGAGAACGGGAACGGACCGGCCCGAAACGGTCTTGTCCTTGACATAGCTCAGCTTGAAAGCCGCGTAGTAGCGGATGACCTTGTTGGGGCTCCCGAGCCGCCCGTCTATCGCGTCCAGGAACCGCTTCTCGCCCTTTTCATAAAGGCCAAAAGCCAGGTCGATGATGGAAATCTCGGAATCCTCGATCAGGCTGGCATTCCTGTTCGAAGCCTTGACGTCGCGGACGTAGGACTCGTAGGCTTCAATCGCCTCCTTCTCCCTACCGCCCCGTTCACTCAGGCACTTGGCCCGATAGAAGAGGGCTTGGTCCCTCATCGGGCTCTGCGGGTATCTATTCAGGAGGTTCTCCAGTTTGTCCTGGGCGGCTTCCCACCTCTTGTCGAAAATCAGGATCTTGGCTTCTTCGAAAAGCTTCTCGTCGGGCTGGGCCTGGGCATACGCTCCCATGCAGAGTGAGGCCAGCAGCACGACCCCTATGCCTAATTTGATATGTCTCATATCAAACCTCGCTTTCTTCCAGTTCTTTTTCGACCAGGTTGATCTTCAAGAGGAGCCGGCGGTCCTCGATCATGCCCTGGATCCTTTTGATCTCGGCCTCCGTCAAATCATCGCTGATCTGGGACAACTCCAAGAACAGGAGTTCGATCTGATCGCAGATGGCCTTGGCCTTGGCCATCCGGGTATTCACGAGGTGCGGATTAAGGTATTTCTTCTTGGCCAGGAGGTCCTTGGCCCTTCCCGAGGCCAGTTCGGCCATTCCCGTTCCCTTGCCCAGTGAAGAGGCCTGGGCGATGTCCAGGAGAAGATACTGGCTCTTCTGGAGGTAATCCAAGGTCTGCCGCCGGGCCATTTCGAGTTCCACCCGATCGATGAATTCGGGGGAAGCGAAGAACTTGTTGTCCGAGACGGCAGACGGCGCCTGGCGCTTCAGAACGAGGAATGTGGCCAGGGAGCCGAGGATGATTCCGAGGACGATCCCCGCGTAAACGGACACCATCACGGGCCGGAGGGGCCGGAGACGCTCGGCCAAGGTCAGCCGGCGCGGACGGGCCGCTTTCTCGAAAACGTAATCGGCGACCTTCGCGGGCAGGGCCTCCCAATCCACCGACGCGACGGCCTTTTCCATCTCCCCCCTAAGGAGGCCAGCGGCGTCGATGACCTTTCTCATCTCCTCGACCTCTTTCCGGCATCGGGCACACCCTTTGAGATGGGACTCCATGAGCTCTCTCCTCTCGAGGCCCAGCTCTCCGGCCAGGAAAGCCGCCCGGTCCTTTTGAAGATCTTGACACGTTTTCATGATGTTATCCCCATGTATGGGCTAAGCCATTTCCTCAGGTTTTGGACCGCCTTGAAATGCAGGGATTTGACGGTGCCGACGGAGATGTTCAGCGTTTCGGAGATCTCATGAAACTGGAGCTCGTCGACATGCCTTAAGACAAAAACCGTGCGCTGACGGGTGGCCAGCTTGTCGATGCCTCGAAGAAAAACGTCCCTCATTTCTCCGGCGGACGAAGAAGCCGGGTCTGGCTCGGCCGCCGCCTGGATCTCATCCAGGCTTATCGGGCTTTCGAATTCCCGTCTTTTTCTATAATTTTTTCGGTAATAGTCCACGCTGAGGTTCTTGGCGATCTGGAGCAGCCAGCTTTGGAAATTGCAGCCTTCCTTGAACTGCTTCGCCTTCTGGAAGAACCTGAGGAACGTTTCTTGAACGACATCCAGGGCGTCCTCTTTATTGCGGAGCATGGAATAAGCCATCACGAAGACCCGCTGTTGGTATGTGGCTACGATCGTCATGAAAGCTTCCCTATTCCCTTTCTGGACCTCTTTAACCAGAGCATGGACGTCTCCCTGTTCGATGGATCGTCCGCTCTCCATTGTCTTCGCCCGCTCCCCGTCTTGAACCTTCTCCCGCCCCGATCATTTCAACCAGATCAGGATCCTATCCCTATCCTCTTCCAAGGCGACCAGAAGTCCGGGACCATATTGACCCAGGTCCCTGACCGCCTTCCAATCCAAATCATAGTGTTTTCGGGCATCATAGCCATGCTCGTTGTCCAAGGCCTTCATTCCGGCAGCCAGGCAGGCGTCGACGATCCATATGGGCACGGACAGCCGGATGAGCTGATCCTCTTCGCCGTCATGGATGAGAAGATGAAGCCTGTGCGCCCGACGGCTCCTCGCGGGGTCCGCGCCTTCAATCCGGGAGATCTCCCGCCGGGCCTTCTCAAAATGGGCGTCCGAATTGCGGACGCCGTGCTCGATGTGGATCCCGATGCAGGCGGCGAAAATGAACGGCATAAGCAAGGCCCCGGTCATCTGGATTCTCTGCGTCGTTGTCACCCGAGTTCTCCTCTTAAATCTGCCTTCACTGGGTACTACGAAGGCAAAAAGAAAAAGGTTCACCCCTCTTGTTTGTCGCCGGATCGAACGGCCGGAGGAGCGCTCCGGCCAATCCATGGATGGTTAAAGGACGCTCCGGGTTCGTGCGGAGAAGCCCCCTTCGAGAATCTCTCTGGTGATAAAAGCTGGAAAGCGAAAAAAGAATTTATTAGAACTTGCGATAACCGCCTCTTTTTTCAAAGCCACCGGGCTGTCTTTCGCCGGGCTTGTGGTCGGCTCTGGGCCGGGCATCGTTGATGATGAGCTTGCGTCCGTCGAATTCGGTCCCGCTGAGCTTGCTCTTAGCATCCGCGGCGGATTCGGGCGTAGCCATCTCGACGAATCCGAAACCTCGTCCTTGCAGGATGTTGACCGAGATCACCTCGCCATGCTGGGAAAACAGCTGTTTCAGTGCATCCTCAGTTGTCTTGTAGTTGAGGTTGCCGACATAAAGTTTTTGGGACATAAAAAAAACCTCCTTGATCTCTCACCTTCGCGCGATTTTCACCGGATCACACGAATGGAGGAGAAGGATTATTCAATCATAACAATAGGGACAAATCAAGCTTTTTTTGGGAGCACCCTCTCTCGGCTGCGGCACCGGAGCTACGCTTGGCCCCCGGCCCCCGGGGAACCAGTCCTGTCGGGCAGGGCTTTCTCGCCCTGAGGATTTCTGATATATTTCCCGTGAGGCGGTGTAACGATGAAAAAGAGCACTTATCTCCTGATCATCTTTCTGGTTTTCTTCATCCTGGCCGTCGCCGCGTCCTTTTCCTACTTCCTGCTGGACTGGGGGAGGCCGGCCGTATCGGTCCCGCTCCACGCTTGCCTGGAGATCAACCTGTCCGGCGAGATCCAAGAGATCGCCCCTCCGGATTTCTTCAAGAACGTCATCCTGGGGATCAAGCCTCTGTCCATAAACGAACTCTGGATGAACATCCGCAAGGCCAAGGCCGACCGCCGGATCGAGGCCATCCTTCTCCGGCTGAACGTTCTCGCCTGCGACTGGGCCAAGGTGACGGAACTCCGGGATGCGCTCCTTGATTTCCGCAAGGCCGGCAAAAAGGCTTACGCATATATCGAGGAAGCGCCCGATATCGACAAAGAATATTATCTGGCCACAGCCTGCGACCGGATCATCCTCCACCCGATGGGATGGCTCGGCATCAACGGCATCGGAGGATATGTCCCCTTCTTTAAGAACGCCCTGGAAAAGTTGGGCATCCGGGCCGAGTTCGAGCATGTCGAAGAATACAAAACAGCCTATAACCAATTCACGGAAGATGGATTCACCCCGGCCCACAAGGAAATGATGGAGTCCATCTATGGAGACCTCTTTTCATCCTATGTCCAAGCGGTGGCCTCGGCCAGGAAAAAGAGCGAAGAGGAAGTCCGGGGCCTCATCGATCGCGCTTTTTTTCAGGGAGAAAGCGCCCTCAAGGCCGGGTTGGTGGATGACCTCCTTTATGAAGACCAGCTCGAAAACCTGCTGCAAAGCGGGGGGCGGAAGCTCGGCAAGATCTCTTCAGAAGCCTATGCCCGGGTTTCTCCGGCTTCGGCAGGAATGGGCATCGGCCGCAAAGTCGCCCTCATCTACGGTATTGGGCCCATCCTCAGCGGTGAGAGCCTGCCTCAGAGCATGGGGGGAACGACCGTCGCCCGCTGGATCCGGCAGGCCCGGCAGGACAGGTCCATCGCAGCCATCGTCTTTCGGGTGGATAGCCCGGGAGGCTCGGCCGTGGCCTCCGACGTCATCTGGCGAGAGGTTTTTCTGGCCAAAAAAGAAAAGCCCATCATCGTTTCGATGTCCGACGTCGCGGGTTCTGGAGGTTATTGGATTTCCATGGCCGCCCACAAAATCGTTGCCCAGCCGCAAACGCTCACCGGTTCCATCGGCGTCCTCGCGGGCAAGTTCGACCTTTCCGCCTTTTACGAAAAGATCGGCCTAACCTCCGAAAAGCTCACCTACGGAAAGGAATCCGACATCTTCTCGACCTTCAGGCCGTTCTCGCCGGAGGAAAAGAAGTTCATGAAGGATGAGATCCTTTGGACCTATGATCAGTTTCTGACCAAGGCCGCCGAAGCCAGGAACATGACCAAGGAGGAGGTCAATGCGGTCGGCCGAGGCAGGGTCTGGACAGGCCGTCAAGCCAAGGAAATCAAACTCGTCGATGAGCTGGGTGGCCTGACGAAGGCTGTCGAGCTGGCCAAGGGCCTGGCGGGAATCGCCAGGGAAGAAGAGGTCAGGCTGGTCGTGTGGCCCAAGAAAAAGGGCTTCTGGGCATCACTCCTCGGAAGGCGGGCCCCGGAGGACGTGCTCGATACGCATTCGGGGCTAAAACAGGCCGCCATGGCCCTCAGGCTCATGAAAACGAACCGCGTTTGGGCGGTTATGCCCTTCTGGTCCGGGCCCCAATGATCGGAATTCCATCTAGAACGCGTACGAAGACGGGCAGATCGTCTTGAATTCGCAATAATTGCAGTTATGCCAGTCGGGACGAGGGCTGAATTCCCCCGCCCTTATCCCCTCCTCCGCCTCGAGAATCCTTTCCCGAGCCCTCTCGTGTTCCTTTCCGCCTTTCCTGGCCCGGCCGACGAGGTCTGATTCCAGGAAATGCAACCGTGTTTCCAAGGGCGCCGCACCCTCGGTCTCCAGGAACGAAAGCGCGTAAACGTCCATCTGGAGGCTTTCCCTCGTCCTCCGGTCGGCCTCCTTCTGGTCCTTGACTTCGGTCGTCTTGAAGTCGATGATCACCGCGCCTTCCGCCTCAAAATCCACCCTGTCCCAGCGCCCGCTGAATCGGACCTTCCCCTTCTGCCATTTGAAGTTCTTTTCCAGCAGCCCGGGGACATTCCCCGACTTCATCTCCCTTCGATAGAAGAGGCGGAGGGCCTGCTCGCCGGACCTTCTCCTCAGCTCCTCATGCTCCCGGCTGAGATAGCCTTCGTTCACCCAGAGCCTTTTGTACTCCTGGATGACATCCTCCTCCCCGAGCGTCCGCCCTTTCATACGGCTCTTCAAAAAATGATGGACCGATGCGTGAAGCACCCGGCCGAACACAAGGGTATGGTGGGGCAAAACAGGGACTCGCAAGATGTGACGAAATCTATACTTGAGCGGGCATGTCAGATAGTCCTCCAACCGTAGGAAGCTTAGGGTTAGGATCCCCCTGGGTTTGCGAAGTGAGAAGGCTCCGGCTTTCTCCCGGAGAGCGAAACGCTTGATCTCTTCCAGCGCCGACCTCCGGAGGACTTCTTCCGGCATGCCGGGTATGTCCAGGGCTTCGAGGACGAAGGGACTGACTTTTTTGAGCCTCTTGAGACCATAATCCTTGGCCCAGGCCAAGTAGAGGTGCCTTTTCGCCCTGGTCATGCCGACATAAAAGAGCCGTCTTTCCTCCTGAACGAAGTTGTGCTCCTCCGGCAGCTCCTCCTTGAGAATCCCTTCCGGCAGGGGGATCTTCTCCCGTCTCTCGCGGCCCGGGAAGCGGTCTTCAATGAGGCTTACGAGGAAGACCAGGGAAAACTCCAGACCTTTGGCCTTGTGCACGGTCAGAACGTTGACCGCGTCCTCGTCCAATTCGGCTTCAGAGGTGGCAGGATTGTCCCCCACCTGCTGAAGGAGGTCCAGGTATCCGGCGAAGGAATGGATGGAGTCGTCATCGGCGAGGTCGGAGAAGCTCTTCACTTTGTCAAAAAAAAGCCGGATGTTTTTGATCTTTATCTCCGAGGAAATGTCCATCTGCGAGACCAGGGATTTCAGGGTGCCGCTTTTCTCGAGGAAGGCATAGAGGACCATCCCCGCGTTCTTCTGGCCGGCCAGCTTGATGAAGCCGAGAAGGTCCTCGAAGATCCGCTTGACCGCCGCTTCTGCGGCCGCCGAGAGCTCGACCGGGCAGGCTCCCCCATGGATCATCTGAAAGACCTTGTGCAGAGGGAGATTCCTTTTTTGGGCGTAATTCGAAACGATGGTCAGGTCATAAGGGTCCATCCCATAGACTTCTGAAAGAGCAAGATAAAACAGGCTCCGGCTGTCTTCAAAATCCGTCAAGGCCTTGATGAAAGAAATCAAGACCTTGATCTCCTCCTGCTGGTAGAGCCCACGGCTCCCGGAGAAGCGATAAGGAACCTGTTTCATGTTCAGGGCTCTAAGATAAGGATCGGCATCGGCGTTCCGCCTGACCAGGATGGCCATATCGCTCCACCGAACTCCCTCCCCGTTCTTCTCCAGGATGAGGTCGGCGACTTGGTCCGCCTCGTGGGAGACGGAGTCGAACTGGAGCATATGAATGCTTTTTTCCCTGACCTCGAAAGACGAGACGAGATGCTTGTCGATCCTGTATTTAGACTCGAGCCTGTTAGGATCGTTGTGCCGGATCAGCTGGTAGGAAGCATCCAGGATGGCCTGGGTGGATCGGTAGTTCCTGGTCAGGACGATCTTTTTGGCCGGGGGATAGACTTCCTGAAAATTTAGTATGTTGCTCAGGGAGGCGCCCCTGAACCGGAAGATGCTTTGATCGTCGTCCCCGACCACGGTCAGGTTTCCATGGCGGGTGGCCAGAAGCTTGAGGAGCTCAAACTGGACGAAATTGGTGTCCTGGAACTCGTCCACCAGGATGTACTTGTATTTTGACTGGAACTCTTTTAGGACCGAGGGCCGGGTCCGGAAGAGCTCTACGGCCAGGGTGACCTGGTCCTCGAAATCGATCTTCCCTTCTTTCTTGAGAAGGTCCTGATATTCTCCGTAGACGCAGGCGACTTCCGCCTGCTTGAGGGCCTCTTCCCTCTCGACCTCATCTGAAGCCTTTCTCTCCAGAGCTTGGGCATAATCGAGGTAATCCCCGGGGCGAACGTCCTCCTGCTTCAGCTTCTTGACGGCATCGAGGAGCTCCTGGATGTGCTTGGTGGGAAAGCTCAGGGGCCGGAAGTATCGGAGGGAGAACTTGAAGAGGTTTTCCCTGAAAAAAATGGCCTGTTCCACGTCATCGAGAAGCTTGAAATCGGGAGGGTAGCCGAGCTCGATCCCGTAATCCCTCAGGACCTTTTCCCCGAAGGAATTGAAGGTGCTGATCTCGACGAAAGAATACATGTAGGGGACAAGGACGTCTACCCTGGCTTCCATCTCGTTGGCCGCCTTCTCGGTGAACGTGACGGCCAGAATCTCCTCCGGGCTGGCCATCTTGGAAGCGATGAGATAGGCGATGCGGTGGGTGATGACTTTGGTCTTTCCCGTTCCGGCTCCGGCGATGATCAGGAGGGGGCCCTGGCCATGGATGACGGCCTCGCGTTGAAGGGGGTTGAGGTCCTTAAGGAGATCCCGCGTCTTGTCGTCCTGGGATCGTCGGGGCATGCTGAAACGGCCGTCCGGGGCCCTCCTATCGTTCCTTAATGACGATAACCTTCTCGTCGGGCTTCATGAGCCAGAGTTTCTCCCGGGCCTCTTTTTCCACGGCCCGGGGGTCCGTCTCGAGCTCCCGGATCTCCAGTTCCAGCTTCTTTTTCTGCTCTTCGAGCCTTTGGAGCTCGGCCTCCAAGGCCCGGCAGGACTTTCTTGCCTTGTAGATATCCATGTATCCCTTCTTGCCAAAGAAGGACGTAACGAGCATCACGAGGATGAAGAACCCGACGCCCGCCGTGAAGAGCTTTCTGCGAACCGAGCTCGAGTTCTTCCGGGCCTCGTCTTTCACGCGAAGACCTCCAGACCCAATTTCATGAGCTGGTCGAGCTCCTTTTTGGTTTCGGCCTCGGCATAGCAGCGGATAAGCGGTTCGGTCCCCGAGAACCGGAGAAGGAGCCAAGTGTCGTTGGCGAAGTCCATTTTAATCCCGTCGATCGCCTCCGTGGCTTCGATCTTCCGGTTTCCGAGCCTCGAAGGCGGACTGGAGATAAACTCCTTCAACTTCTTCTCGGCCACAGGCGTCCGAGGGATGTTCTTCTGACCGCCGACCATTTTGCCGTAGTCCTTGAACAGGTCTTCTTTGATCTCCGAGAGGCTTTTCCCCAAGGCCGCGGCCATCTCGGTAACCAACAGGCCGGCGAAGATCCCGTCCTTTTCCGGAAGGTGGTCCTTGACGGCTATGCAGGCGCTCTCCTCGCCGCCGAAAATAATCTTCCCTTGCAGGAATAATTCAGCCATGTATTTGAATCCGACCGGCGTTCTGTAGACCGGAAGGTCGTATTTACGGGCGATGCGGTCGATGAGATGGGTCGTCGTAACCGACCGGGCCACCCCTCCCCGCCACCCCTTCACCGAGACCAGATAATTCAGGAGCATGGCCAGGATAAAATTCTGGTGGATAAAACCGCCGTTCTGATCGAGAATCCCGAACCGGTCCCCATCGGCGTCCGTCGCCAGCCCCAGGTTGCATTTTTTATCCTTGACCAGCCGCTTGAGCTCCCGGAGGTTTTCCTCCGTGCAGGACGGGATGACCCCCCCGAAATAGGGATCCACATAGCCGTGGATCTCCTCGATCGGGACTTCATTCTCTTCCAGGATTTCGTCAAGATATTCCCGGCTCGTGCCGAAGAGGAGGTCCAGGCCGACCTTGATTCCCGAACGGCGGATGACCTCGAAATCAATCTTTTTCTGAAGGAATTCGAGGTAGTCCGATCGGAGGTCGATTCGGGTGATAAATTCGGTCCGGGCATAATAGGGATCGGGGCTGAAATCCTTGCCGAGCCTCTGGATCTCCTCCTCGATTTGGTCCGTGACCTCAGGAAGAGCTGGGGCCCCGGTGTGGGTGTTGAATTTCAGGCCGTTGTATTCGGGCGGGTTGAAGGAGGCGGTAAAATTGATCCCTCCCTGGCACTGCCGCTTGATGATCTGGCAGGACTGGGCCTGGCTGGGAGCATCTCGATCCGCCAGGAAAACCCGAATTTGATTCTTGGAAAGAAGCTTGGCCGCCTCGAGGGCGTAGTGCTCCGATAGGAAGCGCGTATCGTAGTTGACGACGACGGAGCAAGGCTGGTCTGGGAACCGTTTCTTCAGGCAATTGACCGTCGCTTGGACGACGAGACGGACGTTCTGGAAGGTGAACTCGTCACCCATAACGGCCCGCCACCCGGACGTCCCGAACTTGATCATCTCTTTTCTTCAATAAAAAATAGCATAACAACGAGCAGGGGTCAAATCCAACAACACGTAGGGGGTCAAGCCCTCTTTTTTGCCAAGACGTATCAACAAGTAGGGGTCAAACCTACTCTTTTGACAAGATACCGTGCTTTTTCTGGTTTTGTCAAAAGAGTAGGTTTGACCCCTACTTGATATTTTATTCACCCCGGATATCCCCTCAGGAGGTGATTGACGGCCGGTTCGGGCCTTCTCATGATAAGCTGGGATGCCTTCCCGGGCCCCCGCCGAAGGGGCTAAACATAAGCAACTGAATAATTAATGATTGACAAACGAGAATTTATCTGTTATTTAGGAGTCAACTTTAGGTATGGGACTGAAAATGAGTCTTTCCATGGGTAATAAAGCCATATACCCCGGATCATTTGATCCCATAACAAATGGCCATGTCGACATCATCCGCCGAGGGCTCAAAATCTTCGACCGGATTCTTGTGGCCGTTCTGGAAAATCCTAAAAAAGACCCTCTTCTCACGACTCAAGAGAGAGTGGCCATGATCCGGAAGATTTTTAAGGACCAGAAGAAGGTGGAGGTTAAGTCCTTTCACGGCCTGCTCGTCGAATTCGCCAGGGAGAACGGAACCAACGCCGTCATCCGCGGCCTGCGGGCCATCTCGGATTTTGAGTATGAATTCCAGATGGCACTCATGAACCGGAAGCTCTCCTCGGAGATGGAGACCCTCTACATGATGCCGAGCCTCGAGTTTTCCTTCCTCAGCTCCAACCTGGTCAAGGAAGTCTTCATGCTCGGGGGGTCCATCCGGGACCTCGTCCCCGGGCCCGTCGAGGCAAAACTCAGGGAAAAATTTGGGGCGACGAAGCGCGTTCAAAACCCCAAAAAGGCAGGATGAAATGCTGGGTATCTCAAGGGAAAAAGGCTTGGTGGGATTGGACATCGGCTCCTATTCGATCAAAGCAGTGGAACTCAAGGCCAAGAAAAAAGGGAGCCGGGAAACCTACGAGGTCGCCAAGGTGGGCTACGAACAGCTCCCTCATGACGCCATCGTCGAGGGGACCATCATCGATTCAGCTGCCGTGGTCGAGACGATCCGGCTCGTCTTCGACGATAATAAGATTTCGAACAAGGACATCGTCATCTCAATCTCGGGCAACTCCGTGATCATCAAGAAGATCTCGCTCCCGGCCATGGAGAAACAGGAGCTGGCCGAATCCATCATCTGGGAAGCCAAGCATAATATCCCCTACCCCTACGAAGAAACCAACGTCGACTATGCCATCCTCAAGAGCCCGAGGACCGGCGAAGACAAGAACCTGGACATCCTCCTCGTGGCCGCCAAGAAGGATAAAATCGCCAATTACAGCAACGCCGTAAACCAGGCGCGAAAAAACCTTCAGGCCATCGAGGTCGACGTGTTCGCCCTCCAGAACGCCCTCGAACTGAACTATCCGGAGGTCTTTTTCGACAAGACGATCGCCATCATTAACTTGGGATCCAACATCACCAACGTTGTCATCATCGAGAAGGGAACGCCGCAACTGTTTCGGGACCTTTCCCTGGGGGGCTACTTTTTTACAGAAAACATGCGCAAGGAGTTGAACATCCCCTTCGAAGAGGCCGAGAAGCTCCTCAAGGGCATTCCCGGCAAGAGCGTCCCCGCCGACCAATTCCAGACCGTTTTGACCATGAACATCCGCGACCTCCTCGATGAAATGGAAAAGACGTTCTCGTTCTACGAGGCCGGGGAGAAAAGGGAACGGAAGATCGAACAGATCTATCTTAGCGGTGGGCTGGCCAACGTCGTGAACATGGCCAGCGCCTTCGAGCTCAAGTTCCGGATAAAGTCCGAGATCTTCAATCCTTTCCGCAACATCCCCTACGACGAGAAGAAATTCGATCCCATTTATTTCCATGAGATGGCCCCGGCCTTCGGAGTGGCTGTCGGACTTTCGACCCGAAAGGCAGAAAAATGATTCGGATCAACCTTTTAAAACCGGAAACCAAGGAGGTTAAAGAGGTCCCGGTCGAGGGCATACCCGAATTAAAAGCCAAAAAAGCACCCCAGTTCGGAAACCTCATCTTCCTCCTGCTCATCATCGCGGTGGCCGGCCTTTACTTCTATCAGAAAAAGGCCATGGACGAAGAACGAC
>CAZJBD010000039.1:0-16417 GCA_964544265.1 uncultured Eubacteriales bacterium | reverse complement strand
GGCGCCCAACCCCATTCGAAATCCGAAACCCAGGTCCAGCCGTAGTCGGTCCACACCCAGCGTCCGGAAGTGTAGGGCCGCCAACCGTGCTGCATGTGGCGCGGCACCCAGACGTATCCATACGCTGGATAACTGACCCAGGTCCCGTAGGGTGCTAGATAGTCGTAGAAATATTCCTGGTCCAGTTCCTTCCCATAATCGCGCTCGTAGACCTGGCCGCGCGAAATGCGTCTGTCGTCTTCGTCGTAGGGGACATAGATGATGCAGGCGGCCGATAGGGTGAGAGCTATGAAACTCGCAATCCAGGCATATTTTTTCATTTTGCTTTCCTCCTGTCTAACGGAGTTTTAAGCAAAATCCGTGCCAAAGGCTCTTCCCAGGAAACCCGGGCCATAGGCGCAAAACATGTCCCATCAAGGCGACAAATGTCATTTGGCCCCAAGACCTGCTCTGGCTACAGGCCGATTTTCAGGCAAGTCGTTTAAAAACAGATTTGATCCGCTTGTAGGCCCAGTTGAGGTCCTTTTCTCGGCAGACCAGGGGCGGCGCGAAGCGGATGACGTTCTCGTGGGTCTCCTTGCAGAGGAGGCCTTCCTTCATCAGCTCTTCACAGAACCTCCTGGCCCCTCCGGCCTCCGGATGGAGTTCGACTCCGATGAGAAGGCCGCGGCCGCGGATCTCCTTAATGTGCTTGCTTTTTATGGTCCGGAGCTTGGCCAGGAAATAGTTGCCCAGTTCGACCGCGTTCTCGACGAGCCTCTCTTCCTGGATCACCCGAATGGCCTCACGGGCCACGGCGCAGGCCAGGGGATTCCCGCCGAACGTGGAACCGTGCTCGCCGGGCTTGAAGACGCCCAGGACATCCTGGTTTGCCAAGACGGCGGAGATAGGATAGCAGCCGCCGCCTAGAGACTTGCCGATGACGGTCATGTCGGGCTTGACGTCCTCGTAGTCGCAGGCAAAGAGCCTTCCGACACGCCCTAATCCTGTCTGGATCTCGTCGGCGATGAACAGGACATTGCTCTTCTCGCAGACCTCCTTAGCTTTTTTGAGATATCCCTGGGGGGGGATCAAGATGCCCGCCTCGGCCTGGATGGGTTCAACGATAAACGCAGCGGTGTTTGGAGTGATCGCTTTTTCCAAGGCATCGGCATCGCCGTAAGGAATGATGAGGAATCCGGGCGTGAAAGGGCCATAGTCGTCGCGATAAAGGGGCTCGGTGGAAAAACTGACAATGGTCACCGTCCGGCCGTGGAAATTGTTGGAGCAGGCAATAATCTCGGCTTGGCCATCCGGAATGCCCTTTTTTTGATAGCCCCATTTGCGGGCGGCCTTGATGGCCGTCTCTACGGCCTCAGCCCCTGAGTTCATGGGCAGGACCATGTTGTACCCGGTCCAATCGCAGAGTTCTTTAGCCAGAAGGGGCCATTGGTCATTGCGGAAGGCCCTGGAGGTCAGAGTCAGGTTCCTGGCTTGGTCTCTTAGGGCTTTGATGATTCTGGGGTGGCAGTGTCCCTGGTTGACCGCTGAGTAGGCGCTCAGGAAGTCGAGGTGCTTCTTCCCCTCCACATCCCACATCCAGATCCCTTTGGCCTTGCTGATGACGACATCCAGGGGATGGTAGTTATGGGCGCCATAGATGTCTTCAACGAGGATGAGGTCTTTGCTGTCCATTGTCTTCGCTCCTTATGAATCTCGATTCCCGCCTTGTTTTGCTGGCGGAGAGGGCGGGATTCGAACCCGCGGTACACCTTGCGGCGCACACACGCTTTCCAAGCGTGCTCCTTAAGCCACTCGGACACCTCTCCATGGCTATTCTATCGAGCGCGGCCGCTCGTGCGGATTTCTTACCTTATCAAAAAACAAGGCCGCGGTCAATTTAGGTAACATCCCAAAAATTGCCAATAGAATACAGGTCGGAATTACGGGACATGAACCAATTCTCTAGAATGGCTTTGGAAATTGAACGCGAGAGGGATAGCCTTTAGCGATCGGCGTAGATTCCTATGATGTCCTTCAAGAGGGCCGCGCCCGTCCCAAGGGGATCGGACTTTCCTCCCATAACGGTCACCGAACCCATGGTGTCCGTGTCAAACGTGATCCCTTTGGTTGTCTCGTTCACGCCGTAAAGGGGGTGCGAGGGGCTGAGGAGGGCCAGGCCGACTGCGAGCTTCCAGGGGTGATCCCGTTCATCCTTCGAACACGTTCCCATGAGCTTGATGGCTTTTCCCAACCGGTTCGCCTTCACGACGAGCTCATGAGATAGGCCCCGGATACCTTCCACCTGGACCTCGTTCAAGCCGAAGTCTGTTCCCAGGACCGCGTTGCTGATGAGAACGAGTTTGGAGGCCGTATCCCAGCCGTCGATGTCGAAACCGGGGTCGGGCTCGGCGATGCCTTTATCTTGGGCCTCCTTAAGGGCCTGCTCGCTATTCATCCCCTCGCCCATTCTGGTCAAGATGAAATTCGTTGTTCCGTTGAGAATGCCCTCTATCCCGAGGATCTCGGCGCCGGCAAGCGAGTGGATGCCGACATCAAGGGTTGGAAGGGCGGCCGCCGCCGCGCCGCTGCATCGCAGTTGCAGGCCGTTTCGTCGGGCCAGACCGGTAAGCTCCTTGAATCTGAGGACCAGCGCTCCTTTGCTTGCCGCGGCGGCATGCCAGCCTTTATTAAGCGCTGTCGTTAGGTGGGACAGGCCAGGTTCCCCCGTCCGCAGGTCGGAGGGTGTGCACTCGATCAGAACCCCGGGTTCAAGTTCTCCAATGATGTTCTGGACTTGGAGGTTCGGTTTCCAATTGGGATGTTTCTGGACTCCGAGCGAAGCGTTCTGGATGTACGGCTCTACGGAAATGGGAGAATCGTTGAAAACGCCTCCATCGCTCTTGAAGACCGCTCTAAGGACTAGGTCCAATCCGTAACGTTCTCGGCAGACTCGGCGCTTGTCTTCAACGACTTTCCAGAAGGCACGCCCGACCCGGCCAAAGCCAGCAACGATGATGTTGACGCTTTTCATGAAGCAGCTATCCCCACGTTCCCCCTACCCCCCTTGGTCTAATCAAGGGGGGCCCTGGAAAAGGCAGGCGGCTCAGGTAGAGGCACGATTCCTGAGCCGCCCTTGAAGACTTTAAATTATTGGTATTAATTCCCCCTACCCCCCTTGGTCTAATCAAGGGGGGCCCTGGAAAAGGCAGGCGGCTCAGGTAGAGGCACGGAGAGGGCGGGATTCGAACCCGCGATACCGATTGCTCAGTATATCGGTTTTCGAGACCGACGCCTTCAACCACTCGGCCACCTCTCCATACAGTTCTCCATTTTATCCTGTTCGGCGCTTTTATCAAGGGAATACGGAATATCTATCTCTTGGATAAAAAAAAGCTCCGGAGGAGATGCGCGCAGTCCTCGGCTAGGACGCCGGCGGTGATATCGGGTCGATAGTTCAGCTTTTGGAACGGGAAGTGCATGATGGACCGGACGGCACCGGACTTGGGGTCCGGGGCTCCGTAGACGAGACGACGAACTCTGGCCTGGATTATAGCCCCGAGACACATCGGGCAGGGTTCCAGGGTGACATAAAGGTCGCACGACGTCAGGCGATAGTTTCCGAGATGTCGGGCCGCAGCGCGCAAGGCTACGACCTCCGCATGGGCCGTCGGATCGTTTTTCGAAACTGGCCGGTTCGACCCGCGGCCAACAATAGCGCCGTCCTTGACGACGACAGCCCCGACCGGCACCTCTCCCCCATCGGCCGCTTTTTCGGCCAGGGCCAGAGCCCTTCGCATAAAATAGCGGTCATCTTTCTGCATCTTCGGATACCCGGTTGATCTTAGCTCCCTTTTGTCCTCTTAGCAATGGATTAAAGAGCGGAAAACGGATAAACTGGACGGCGGTTCTTTAAGGAGCGTTTCATGGATACCCTCGAATGTCTGTTTTGCGAGAAACAGTATCCCCTCGATCTTTTTTCGCCCTTTTGTCCCAAATGCCGCGAGCCCATGTTCTTTGCCCGTCCTCGCGGCCGAAGACTGATCAAATCGGATGAAGAACATCCGCTGAAAAGATACCTGGATTTCCTTCCTCTTGAGCGCGTGGATACGAATTTAAGCCTCGGCGAAGGGAACACTCCCCTTTTGAAGCTTAGCAAGGTCGGCGAGTCGGATGGGTTGCCTATGACCTATGCCAAGTTTGAGGCTCAGAATCCCACCCTCAGCTTCAAGGATCGGGGGACCTCCGTCGCCGTGCAGAAGGCCGTTTCCCTCAGGTTCAACCGCATCGGCACAGTCTCGACCGGCAACATGGCCGCCTCCACAGCCGCCTATGGCGCCCGCGCGGGCCTCGAAACGACGGTCCTGCTCAAAGAGGAAACGACCTTGGCCAGCCTTTTGGCCGCGGGGATCTTCGGCCCCCGCCTGCTCAGGGTCAAGGGTGATTACGGCCGTCTTTTTTATGAAAGCCTCAAGGTCGGGAAGAAGTTGGGCATCTATTTCATGAATTCCATCGACCCCGTCCGGATCGAGGGTTATAAGATCACGGGATTTGAGATCTGCCAAGACCTCGGCCGGCGTTTTCCTGACTATCTTTTCGTCCCCCTGAGTTCAGGGGGGCATCTCATCGGCCTCATGCGGTCCTTCGAAGATCTTATTGGGGCCGGTTTCATCCATCGCTACCCGACGATCGTCGGCGTCCAGGCCGAGGGATGCGCACCTCTGGCGAGAGCATTTGCGGCCGGTGACTCCCGTTACACGCGTCTCGACAGGATCCAGACGATCGCTCATGCGATTTCCAACCCGGCGCCCCCCGGCGGGAACGTCGTCCTCAAAATGATCCGCGAACACGGCGGCCTCATCCTTTCCGTCCAAGATGACGAGATTCTTGACGCCCAAAGGATCCTTGCCTCCAAAGAGGGCCTCTTCTGCCAACCCGAATCGGCCGTAACCCTGGCCGGATTGATCAAACTGTCCAGAGAAAAAAAATTGGCTCGGCAGAAAATCGCGGTTCTCGTCCTGACGGGCAGCGGCCTTAAGGCTCCCAAGGCCCTGGAGGCCCATTCCTTGCGAATCGAGGAAGTCGAGCTGGATTGTCTCGAAAAAGAACTCCAGCCTTGAACACCGTCGCCATGGGGGGCTTGAAGACGGCTATTTAAGATATTTGAGAAGGGTATCCCGGTTCGGAAAAAGGGCCGGGGTTCCTCCGGTATGGAAGAAGACGACCCGCTTGTTTTTTTTGAAATAGCCCTTTCCAACGAGGTTTAGGAGACCGATCATTGCTTTGGAGGTGTAGACGGGGTCCAGAACAATGCCTTCCAACCGGAAGACGAGGCGGATCGTCTCCGCCACATCCTTGTTGACGACGCCATAGCCGTCCTTCATATAGTCATCAAAAACGATGATGTCGTCCCTGCCTATCGTAAGCCCGAGTCCCATTGTTTTATCGGCTGCTTCGGCGATCTCCCGGACCCAGCCCGAAAAGATCTCTTTTTCGTCGGAAACGCTGATCCCGACAACCCGGCACCTCTCGGTCAGAGCGGCGGCGCCGAGAAGCAATCCGCCTTGGGTCCCCCCAGATCCCGTAGCGTGGATAATGGCATCCGGGACGAATCCCAGGGCTGCGGTCTGCTCCAGCATCTCGGAAAAGGCGTTCATATAACTGACCGCCCCCAGCGGCCTTGTCATATCGCCCGCGACCATAGACCCTCCGACCGGAACAATATAGGGACGACGGCCTTTTTTCCGTTCCTGGTCAGCGATTTCTTCCAGGAGCCCGATCGTTTCGCTCACGGTAACGACCTTGCCCTTGCGTGCTTCTCTGATACGGATATCTGCCCCCAGGATGCGCTCGAGCAGCATGTTTCCGTCGAATCCGGCTGGAATTTCATAAGATTTGAAAAGGACGAGGATGGGATCGACCCCGTATTTCTTGGCCGCGGCGGCAGTTTGCAGGCACCAGTTCGACTGCAGACTGCCCCAGGTGATGACGGTGTCGGCCTTTTTTTCAATGATATCGGCCAGGATGAATTCGAGCTTGCGTGACTTGTTGCCGCCGAAAGCCAAGCCCGTCAGGTCGTCTCGCTTGATGTAGATTTCGGGCCCGCCCAGTTCGGCCGTCAGCGCGTCGAGCTTTCTGAGCGGCGTCGGCAATTGGATGAGTTCGATCCTCGGGAACCTGGCGATCCTCGCCCGTATGTCTGCCAAAGAAAAAGCGGCCATCGTTGCCTCCGTCGGTTTGAACAAAACTTATTATCGGACAGAGTCTCGGTCTTGGCAAGCTCGGGGGATTTCATTCGATGACTCTAACTTCGGCATCGTGGGCGAGTGTCAAATGGCCGTCGACGATAATTTCATCCCCCTCCATAACACCTTCCAAAATTTCGACGAAGCGTTCATTCTCCAATCCAGGCTTTATATACTTCCACTTGGCTAGGCCGTTATCCACGACGAAAACAAGCTTCCGGCTTCCCCGGACAAGCACGGCCTCTTGAGGGACCAGAAGCCGGTCCTTAAAGATTTCGGCCATGATGCCGACCTCGGCGTACATGCCGGGCTTGATCTCGCCGGATGGATTATCAAGAACGATATGCACGCCGCATGTCTTGGTCTCCGGATCGACGACCGGGCTCAGGGCCCTGACTTTCCCCCGAAAGATCCGGCCCGGATAGGCCGTGAACATAAGGTCCGCCTCCCGGCCGGCTTTTATCCGACCGATCTCGCTTTCCAGGACCTTGGCCTCGACCCGGATCGTCCGGATATCGACGAGGGTGAAGAGGGCTTGACCAGGGCTGACGCTCTCTCCAATGGAAGCTTTAACCCCGGTTACAACCCCGCTAAATGGAGCCCGGACCTTTGTTTTGTCGATTTCCAGGCGAGCGATGGCGACTTCGATCTCGGCCTGGGTCAAGCCCTTGGCCGCCGCCCGGATCTCGTCCCTCTTCATTCCGGCCTCGATAAGAAGGGCTTCATGGGCGTTTCGAATCTTATCGAATTCAGCCCGCCCGATCTTGCCCATGGCCAGACGGGAGGCTGCTTTCTCATACTCTTCGTTCGACAAGCGGAGCTCCTCTGTCATCGGACCCGGAGGTTTCCGTGCCCGTTCGCCGAACTGATTCTCCAAGAGGACCTCAGAAAGCCTGTTGAGCCTTTCCGCCTCCGCCTTCTCGAGCCGGAGTCCGAAGCTTTGCTCATCGAAAATGACCAGGACCTCGCCCGCCCGGACCCGTTTCCCCTCTTCAGCCCTGACGTCTTTGATGACTCCGGATACTTCGGCTTTGACCAAAGCTTTCTTCTCCGTAAAGGCTTCCCCTGGCGAATTGAGGAAAATAACCAAATCGTCCCGCCTGACCCGAACCGCCTTAACCGGAAATGGCGTTTCTTTAATCCGGCTGTCCGCGGCCAGAGCCGTCGGCTCGCCAGCCGCTGTGGCCGTGGCCTCCCCGGTCCGCGTCCGGCCTTTTTTCAGAATGAGGATCGAAGAAAGCGCGGCCAGAATGATGGCCAGGGAAAGTCCCAGGGGCTTTTTGGGAAAGATCATTTTCGTTCTCCATAATAATAAAAAACAGGAATGATGAAGAAGATGAGGACTGTCGAGCTCGCCAGACCGCCGACCGTGCACAGAGCAAGGGAGGACCAGATATCCCGGACTCCGGAATGAACCTGGAAGATGAGCAAGGGCAATATTCCGAGGATGGTGGTCGCCGTAGTCATGAGAACGGGCCTGATTCTTTCTTTTGTCCCGCTGATGACCGCTTCCAGACGCGGCAACCCATGTTTTCTATTAAAATTGATGTGGTCGACAAGAAGAATGGCGTTGTTGACGACGATGCCCATCATGAGAAGGACGCCGATTGAGGCCGAGGAGTCGAAGGGATAGCCGGTGATGACGAAGGCCGCAAAGACGCCGATCATGGCCAGGGGCACCGAAAGCAGGATGATGAACGGCCGAAGCAGGGATTCATAAAGAGCGGCCAGGATCATATACATGACCACGACGGCGAGAACGATGGCGAATGCGATTTGTTCTTTTTCCTTTCCGGTCATCAATCCCTCCTCGTCGATCGATGCTAAAAATCCCGGCGGCAGATTCAGGGAGGAAACGATTGATCTCTTGAACATGTCGGCCGCCTTTGAAGGACCGTGAAACTCCCACATGACCGTTTTTTGGAACTGCTGATCTTCCCGGTCGATGGACCCGTCCACGGCCTTTTCTTCCACGATCATGACTTCCTTCAGCCTCAAAAATTCTCCTTTCTTTGTTTCGAAAAGCGCATCCTCGAGGCCTCTGAGGTCCATCTTGTCGGCTACCGGGAACTTGAAGCCGATGGGCGTTTCCTTTCCGTCAAGAATGACCCGGGGCGGGGCGCCGAAACGGCCGGCCAGGAGCGTCTGGACGTGGAAAAAGAGGGAGCGGGGATCGAGGTCAAACTTGCGGAGCGCTTCCCGATTCGTCCGAAGGACGTATTCAGATGAAGCCGGGCTCGACCAGCCGAACCGGCTGGACACCGTCCTGACGTCCTTGATCCTGTGATTCCGCCCGAGGGCCCTTTCCACCCCGGCCGTGATGTCCTTGAGCTTTTTTAGGTTGTAACCGGTGAATCGAATTTTTGAATCATGAAATCGCCCGGCCTCCAGGCTCGAATGATATCCGTGAGGATCGAACCCATAAATTCCGACGCCGACACCCGCAAACCGCGCGGCGAGGCGGAGGAGTTCTTCTCTGAGGGAGTAGGGCCGGGAGGAATGCTCGACGGCAGCAGGAAAGGAAATAGTCAGATAAGCGTCTTCCGGCTGAATTCGGGCGTAGATCTCCTTCTTGAGATCCGACTCTAAGACCTTGGCTTCGAACTTCCTCGCCACGGCGTCCGTTGTATCGATATCCGTCCCTGGCGGCATGCGGATGCTCACCATCAGCCTCTCCTTGGAATACCAATGGAAAAATTCGTCCAGCCTGACCTCCGCCCGAAACCACTTATAGCTTCCGTATAGGACGGCAGCCGAGATCAGGATCACCTCAAGGGGATGGCGGAGGACAAACTTCAGGAGGCCGGGATAGAAGCCTTCCCGGCTCTCCTTGTCCCCGCGTTTCTTCCCGCTCTTGAGCAAAACGGGGCTCAGAGCTGGGATGAGCGAGAAGGAGACGGCGAGAGAAGCCGCCAGGGCAGAAGCCATAACGAAAGCCATGGGTAAGTAATAGATTCTCAGCCGGCCCTGTAAATAAGCAAAACAGAAAAAGACTCCTATCGTGGTCAGGGTGGAGGCCAGGACGGGAACAAAAACCTCTCTGGCCCCCTGGAGAGCGGCCTGAACGGGTGTCTCTCCCCTTTCTCTCAGCCGGAGCGTATTTTCGAAAACGACGATGGAGTTATCTACGAACATACCGAAACCCAAAACCAACGCACCAAGGGTCAACATGTTCAGGCGAAGCTTCAGGAGGTATATCAGATTGAAGGTGATGACGACGGAAAAGGCGATGGACGACAGAATCAGGAGCGAGGGGACGAATCGTCTCAAAACGGCAAAGATCATAGAAAAAACGAGAATGGTGACGAGCCCTGCCAAAAACGCGATATGATAAAGGCTTTTTTCAATCTCGGCGCTCTCGTCATCCATGATCCTAAAAACGAGGTCGGATGGAATCTCTGTCCTCAAAGCCCTAAGCCAGCCCTTGACCTCTTGGGCGACTTTCAGTGTATTGGCACCTTTTTCCTTGAAGACGGTCAACATGATGGTGGGCTTTCCGTTGATCCGGTTGATCAATGAAACATCCTCGCGGGCCAGCTGGACATTTGCGACATCGGCGAGGCAGATAGGCACGTTCCCAGACCGGCCGACAATCGTCCGGCCCAGGTCCTTTGGGCCTCGAATAGAAGTCTTTAGCCTAAAGAAAACCTGACGACCAAACTGCCTGATTCGGCCAATGGGAAAGGTTCTTAGCTGTTCGTCGAGAACGGCATTCACTTGGTAGGGTTGGATGCCAAAGGCGTTGAGCTTGCGTTCATCGAAGACGACCTGAACTTCGGGATCCGGGACGCCGCTCAAATCGACCCTTAGGATGCCCTTGACCGAGCCCAGCCCCAGTTCCAGCTTATTTCGAAGGAGGCCCGTCGTTTCCTGAAGCAGGTCGTCGCCCGAGATGGCCAAGCTCAGGAATGGACTGACCCTGAATTCCCGGGGCACGAAGGGTTTGATCGAAGGGCGGACGTTATAGGGCATCCTTATCTTGGCTTGGGCGACGGCTTCGCGCAGGGCCAAGTCAACGAATTCTATGTTGGCCTTAGGGTCGAGCTCGAGCATAACGTTAGAGGCGCCCATGCGGGACTCAGAACTCACCTTGCGCACGCCTTTAACCGAAGCCGAGACCTCCTCGAGAGGGGCCGTGATTTGGGACTGGACGATTTCGGCCGAAACGCCGGGCCAGAAAGTTTGAATATCGATCCGCGGATAGTCTTCCTGAGGCGCCAACTCGATAGATGTATTCAGGAAAGAATAAACGCCGAGGACCAGGAGGGTTATGTAGATCATGGCCACGGCTACAGGGCGTTCAACGAAGAATTTCATGTTTTTTTTCTTTGCGGGTTTCGACGATCTCATAAACGACCGGGATGAGGACGAGGGTCATCAGGGTCGAAAAGGACAGCCCGCCGATGACCACGACGCCCAGCGGACGGAGGAGTTCTGCCCCCCTTCCGATGCCGACGGACAGGGGAACAAGGCCGATGAGTGTGGTTGCCGTGGACATAAGGATAGGCCTGAGTCGGACAAGGCTGCCCTCGACGATAGCCTCCCGAAGGCTCAAGCCCTCCTTCCGGAGACGATTCATGCAATCGACCTTGACGATGGCGTTATCCACGACAATCCCGAGAAGGACAACCAGGCCGATCGCAGAAATCACATTTATCGTCTGGCCGGTCAAGGCCATGGCCAGGATGGAACCGCAGAGGCCCATAGGGATCGTGAGAAGGATAAGAAAGGGATGAACAAGAGATTCAAACTGGGCGGCCATGATCATATAATTAAGGAGAATAGCCAGAAGAAAAGCGGCGGCGAGACTCTGAAACGATCCGGCCATTTCTTCTTGTTCGCCGCTAGTGAGGATCCGGCAGCCGGCTGGAAGAACCATGGAATCAACGACTTTAAGAATTGCCGGCATGACCTGGCTGACTTTCTTCCCTTTCAGGTTGGCTGTAACCTGGAGCTCCCTCTGCTGATTTTTCCGTCGTATTTCGTACGGGCCGCTGACGACTTCAGCGGTCACCAGCTCCCGAAGGGGGATGGATGAGGCCCCAAAAGGGATCGATTCATTGAGCAGTGTATCGATGTCCGTCCCCAACTCCTCTGATAAGCGGACGCGGATGTCGGATCTCTTGCCAACCTCCTTGAATGAACCGGCCGCTCGGCCGCGGACCGCGTCGATGACAAAGTCACCCAGGGCAGCCGGACTGAGGTCGTACTTGGCCAGGGCTTCGTCCTTGATCTTGACCAGAAACTCGGGCTTGCCCTCCTCGACGTCGGCGTCGACATCGGCAATTCCGGGAACGGTTTTGAGCTTATCGGATAATTCTGAAGATATCCGTTTCAGTGTTTTGAGGTCATCGCCCCTGACCTCAAGCCCGATTTCGGCTTTGGAGAAGACTAGGAATTCGGCCAGCGCGGACTGAGCGCCGACGACGGAGAAGCCGACGTTCTCATAGGATCGAAATTCCAGCCTTAGGGCTTCGATGAGGCCTTCGGCTTCGGCAGGCGATCCAGCCTCAACGGAGATGCGAGCGGAATTCTGGGACACGTCTGGGTTCAGAGCTTCCAAGCCGCTGACGATTCCGACTCGAGAATAAGTCAATCGCGTCTCGGGCCGTCGGACCAGCCAAGCTTCGAGGAACGAGACGACATCGGCCGTCTGTTCAAGGGAATAGGCCGCAGGGGTCTTCAAGCTGATTTCGAAGGACGCGGTTTTGAATCTGGGCATAAGCTCTCGCTTGATCCGGGTTCCAGTGAAGGTCATGAAGGCGGAGAAGATCAAGAATCCGGCAAGGACGAACGTCTTGCGGTTGAGCGACCAAACCAGCGCGCGATGGTAAGCGGCGACGAACTTTTTATAACCGGAATTAAAGGATCGGCCGATCTGCCGGAGAAGAGCTATGAGCGGCAGTCCGATAAGGTGTCGAGCGCAAGCCGCGGTCTGGGGCAGGAAGCTACTGAACTCCCGCCTTCCGAATTTCCGCGACGTTAGCGTGGGGAGGAGGGTTAAAGAAACGACAAGGGACGACAATAGGGAGAAGGTCACGGTCAGAGCCGCGTCCTTGAAAAGCTGGCCCGCAACCCCATGGACATAGATGACAGGCAGAAAAACGACGACGGTCGTGAGGGCCGCGGCTGTAACGGCCGGGCCCACTTCTCGCGTTCCGATATCCGCGGCCTCCTTTCCGGCTTTTCCCAGAGTTCGGTGCCTGAAGATGTTCTCTGAGACAACGACGGAGCAATCGTCGAGCATGCCAATTCCCAGGGCCAGCCCGCCGAGTGACATGATGTTCAGGGTGATATGGCCAAAAAAGAGGAGGTTGAAACTCGCAATGATGGAGATGGGGAAGACGGCGCCGATGATGAGGGGGGTTTTAAGCTCTTGAAGGAAAAGGAGGAGGACAAGAAAGGCCAGGATGGCTCCTTCGATGATCTCGCCGGCGGTCGTTTGGATGGCATCTTCGATAGACTTGGACTGCTCGGAGATGGTTTGGATACGGACCTCTGGATTTTCCCTGCGGAAGCCCTTGATGACCTCGCGGGCCGCCCTCGTGACCTTAACCGTGTTGGCCCCCCATTCCTTTTCGACGAGGACGCCGATCGTCTCCCGTCCGTTCAAACGAATCAGCCCTTCCCGATCTTTAATGGTATCTTTGATCCCGGCCACGTCCTTGAGCCGGACGACACCCCGATCCTTCGTCGTCTTGAGGTTGATCTCCCCGATCTCCGATACGGTTCCAAACTCGTCCGAGATCCGCAGGGCATACTTGAACCGGCCCTTACGGACGGTCCCGCCCTGGAATCCCCGGTTGAAAGCGTTGATGCGGGCTGAAATGCTTTCGACGCTCAGACCATAGTGGGAGACCAGACGGGGATTAAGTTCGACCAGAATCTCCCGCTGGACGCCGCCGGCGATATCTGCGGAGCCAATGCCCTCCACTTGTTCGAGCCGCGGCTTTAGGAACTCCTCACAGAGCTCTCTGAGCTCAAGCAGGCTCCCCTCCCCCGAGACGGCCAAAACCATGATGGGCTTGGCCTTGGGATCGAGCGCGATGATGACCGGACTCTCGACGTCTGAGGGGATCCGGTCCCGGGCGTCGTCAAGGCTCTCCCGAGCGTGGAGCAGGGCAAAATCCATGTCTGTCCCCCAGATGAACTCAAGGGTCAAATAGGAGACGCCTTCTTTAGAAACGGATCCAACACCTCGGATGCCGGGGATATGGCTGACGGCGGCTTCGAGAGGGGCCGTAACCAGGGCCTCTACCTCTTCGGCAGCGACTCCCGGATACTGGGCGACGACGGACAGTTTCGGATAACGGATGTCCGGTAACAGATCGACGCTGAGCTCGCGGAGGGAAACAATCCCCAGAAGGATGACCGCGATAAAGGACATGGCGGTCGCAACCGGCCGATCTATGGATGAACGGACGATCCTCATGAGGCTATCTCCTGGAAAAAAGACGCCGGGAACTTAAAGAAAGTGTCAGCCGGTCGTTTCTTTAGGACAAAATAGGATTCAAGAATGACGACAATCGATGTACAATGGACATCGGAGTTGAATGACAAAGGATTTGATCGTGCCGAAAAAAAAAAGGCTGACTCTTTGGACCGTCGCTTTTGGGTTAGCTTTTCTTGGCTTTGGGGCGGTTTTCGAAAGCCGACAGGACGTCATCACCGATATGAAAACGTTCCTGGCCAGAGATGCCGTATACCCCGGCGAAACCTTCAAGGCCGCTCTCCTCTTGTCCATAAGCCCTGACTGGCATATCAACGCTAATCCCGTGAACGACGAATTTCTCGTTCCCACCACTGTGGACTTTCGCGAGGAGGGGGTTTTTAAAGTTATCGACACCATCTACCCTACTGCCCTGCCGGCCCGATTTGAGTTTTCAGAATCCGAGGTCTTGGTTTATGCGGAGAGCGCCCTTATCGGCGTCCTTTTGAAGACCGGAGATAGAGTCCTTCCCGGGATATACAAACTCAAAGGGACCTTTTCCTACCAGGCCTGCAATGACAGCTCCTGCCTTCCTCCCGAGTCCCTTAGCGTCGAGTTGGAGATTAAAGTCGTCGATTTTGAAACTCCGACCCAGGCAGTCCATCCAGAGATTTTTTCGCGGATTCGCTTCGATTAAAATTCCAATCCAAGACCGATCCCGGCCGAAAAACCGCCGAGGTTGGCTTTGACTTCCAGAGGCTGGACGGAACACGTCGTCCAGGTCCCTTGAAAATCCAGAAAAAAGGGCGCCCCCAGCTTGAACACGAGACCGGCCCGGACGACGAATCCAACGTTGCCTTTCTCCACCCGCCCGATGCTGTTCGTTTCTTTATACTGGAAATAGCCCAGGCCCGCTCCCACATAGGGCATGAGCTTCCCAAGGATAAGATAATACTTGGCGCCCCCGGTCAGAGGGGCAATCCTGATCTTCGTCTCCTCCTCGGTATAGGGGAGTTTTCCGACATTGGAATAATAATCCCCGCCGGCCCAAAAGCCGATCCGTTCGCTGATCTTGAATCCCAGCTCTCCGCCCCAACTCATCCCGTTGCCGTAGACGTCCCGAAAGACCTGGTCCGTGGGCACGAAATATGAACCCCGGGCCTCGATCGTCAGGCTTTCCGCCTTGATGAATCCTGCCGCCGCTGCAAAAAAGATAATCCCCATCCATATTCTGCGCGACACGTTCATCTTATCGCTTCCTTATCTTCATTCTTTCTCGGGTTTGAACACGAAAAAAAATTATGGCCGATGCTCCCGAACGGACAGACCTTTTCGCATTTAAGACAACGGATGCAATCCGGGCTGTTGGGAGATTCATAGATCTTGAGGTCGATGGGACACTCATTCTGGCATTGACCGCAGAGAGTGCACGTTTCCTCGTCTACCGTCATCCGGAACAAGCTGGCCTTGTTGAAAAGCCCCAGGATCGCTCCCAGAGGGCAGGTCGTCCGACAGAAGGGCCGCATGACAAAGACCATCCAGGCCAGAAATCCGGCGAGAACGGCCATCTTCCAAGCGAAAAGAAACCCCAGGCGCGCCCGGATCGTTCCGGAGAGGAGGGCCAGGGGAATCCCCGCTTCCAGGGTTCCTGTCGGACAAATCCACTTACAAAACCAGGGCTCTCCGCCCCCGAATTCATCGAGGATGAAGAGAGGCAGGAGAATGACCAGGACAAGAAGGGTCAGATATTTGCCGTAGGTCAAAACCTTCGGGATCTGGAATTTCCTGGAAGGGATCTTATGGATGAGCTCCTGGAGCAGGCCGAAGGGACAGAGCCAGCCGCAAGGGATTCTGCCGATGAGGCTTCCCACGGCGGCCAGGCTCCCGACGACGTAGAGGCCGAATTCAATGCGGGCCAAGGATAGGTTGAGCTTGACCGATCCCAAGGAATGCTGGAGCGCCCCGATAGGACATGCGAAAACAGCCGAGGGACAAGAATAACAGTTAAGGACGGGAACGCAGATGCCTTTCGTGGGGCCCTGGTAGATTCGCCCTTTAAAAAAGGAGGGGAGCCAGATGTTGGCCGCAGCAGCCCCCAAGACCTGAAACCAACGGCGCCTTTTTTGAATATCCGTCATAATCTCCGGACCCTAGCCAATCCCGATGCATTCAAGGCAAACCGTCCTCGCCTTTTCCAAAACCGTTTGATATTCGCCCGAAGCGAGGCCGATCCCAATAAGGGCGAGGGCGATGAGGAAAAAAATGATCGCCCACTTTTTTTTCATGTCCGTTCCTCCAGCCCGAACCTAATCTTCCGCCTTTCTGACGACCCGGACTGTCCGGATCTCGTAGGGAGCCAGGGCCAGCGTGATCTCGAAGCCGTCGGCAGACACGCCGACCGGAGCCTTTTTAGCACGAACCGGCCGCTCGAGCAAATCCACGTCCTCCGCCGCGACGGCCCAGGCCAAAGAAATTTTCACGTCCGTTGCCCTTCCGAATGTTTCGCAAAATCTGAGGATAACCCCCCTTTCGGCGTAACCCATCTCCTTCTTAAACGCAGTAAGGACGACATTCTCCGGGTCGACTCGGACAAACGATCTTTCGCGCTCAAGATTCCCAGCGTGGGCCATGATCCTTCGAACAATGAGCGGATAGTTAAACTCATAACCCCTCCGGATCGTTCCCGCTTCTTTCCATGAACCCGGATGAGGGTAAAGGGCGTAAGCGAGCTCCTGGGGCCCTCTGTCCGCCTCGGGGTCCGGAG
>CAZJBD010000038.1:0-16958 GCA_964544265.1 uncultured Eubacteriales bacterium | reverse complement strand
TGGCGGAACTGGCAGACGCGCTGGACTCAAAATCCAGTGGACCGCAAGGCCCATGTGGGTTCAATTCCCACCTCCGGCACCAGTTTTCCCCCTGAAAAATCCATTTTCCATTTTCTTTCTCTCGTGTCTTTCTTAAGCAGGTTTATGCGAGCTTAGGCATTTTTTTTATCACCAGTTTGGCACCGGTACTGCTCTTAATAGAGCGGAACGAGGACGGATTCCTTGCGAAGTGCCTCGGTCGAGTAAGGCCGGTACGGTCCTGAAGGAACCTTTTGAGTAATAACTACGTCGTATATATTATCAGGTGACAAAATAGATATGAAGTTCATATCGCGGTCGGAGGAATTCCTTCTGCTGGCCGTTTGGCGGCTTAAGGAGAACGCCTACGGCGTCACGATCAGGGATCAGCTCAAGAAGGCGACAGGCAAGACCTGGGCCTACGGAGCCCTCTTCGTCATGTTATGCCGTCTCGAGAAGAAAGGCTATCTCACATCGCATTTTGCCGACCCATCCTCCGAGCGCGGTGGCAAAAGCAAGCGCATCTTCCGGCTTTCGTCCCAGGGCATCGCAGCCTTGAACGAAGTCCGGAAAGCCCAGAAATCCGCGTGGTCCGGGATCGGAGAACTGGCTTCGCTGCGGGAACGAGAGCGTTGATGACGGACGATCTTCTTGCGCCGCGGCTGGCCAGCTGGCTCATCCGGAGGATATTCCCGGATCGGGGCGGGTCATCCGTCCTCGGGGACATGACCGAGACCTATCGCATTCTCGCGGCCGACAAGGGCGTCCCTCGGGCGAGGGCCTGGTTCTGGATCCAGTGCCTGAAGGCTGTCCTTTACGCCCTTGCCGACTTTCTGTACTGGAGGCTACCTATGTTAAAGAACTATCTGCTGGTCACCGTCAGGAACCTGAAGAAGAACAATACGTTTTCGTTCCTCAACACGGTGGGCCTGGCCGTCGGCCTGATGGCCTTCACGCTCATCGCCTTGTATGTCCGGTTCGAGCTGAGTTTCGACAAGTATCACGCGAACGCCGGCCGCATATATCGGATGATACGAGAGGGGCGGGCGTTCACTCCGCCGCCTTTGGGCCCGGCGTTGAAGGCGAATATCCCGGAGGTCGCCGCGTCGGCCAGGGTCCTCCGCAGCCCCAAAACGCTCGTCTCCCGCGAGCAAACGAGTTTCCTCGAGGACGAATTCTACTGGGCAGACACCGCAACGTTCGAGGTCTTCACCCTCCCGTTCCTGAGCGGAGACCCCAAGACGGCGTTGAACGACCCGGACGCTATCGTCCTGTCCCAGCGGGCGGCCAGGAAATATTTCGGGCACGCGGACCCAATCGGCAAGACCCTGACCGTCAGCGAGCGACACGAGTTCCGGGTCTCCGGCGTAATGGCCGACATGCCGGCCAACTCCCATTTCGTCATGGACGCTGTTGTCCCTTACGAAACGTACTTCAGGGTCACCGGGAACGACATCGGCACCTGGACCGCCAATTTCTCCTATACCTATATCCTTTTGCAAAAAGGGGCGGCCCCCCACGTCTTGGGCACAAAGATCCCTCAGGCCATCGAGGTCCCCTTGCTGAAAGCCGCCGGGTTCAAGGAGCCCTACCCGAGGATCTACTTCCTTCAGCCCATGACCTCCATCCACCTTCATTCCCATCTCCTGCAGGAAGTCGGGCCGAACAATGATATGAAGTCCATCCTGCTTTTTGCCTCGATCGCTTTCCTGATCCTATTCATCGCTTGCGTCAATTACATGAATCTGGCGACCGCCCGCTGCGTCCGGCGGGGTCGCGAGGTTGGGATGCGCAAGGTGGTGGGCGCACGGAAGGGGCAGCTGGTCGTACAGTTCCTTTCGGAATCCGTAGCTTTGGCCGCGCTGGCATCGGTCATTTCGGTCGTTATGGTCCTGGCCGCCCTGCCGGCTTTCAACGGACTGGTGGACAGGCGGCTCCGCTTCGACCCCATTCATGATCCCTTGCTCTCGGCCGGGCTTGTCCTCATCACCGTCTTAGTCGGGTTCGTCGCCGGCAGTTACCCGGCCCTCCGCATGTCCGGGTTCAAGCCCGTCGCCATCCTTCGTGGAGCCTTTGCCCGGAGCTCCGAAGGGACAGCCCTGAGGAACGTCCTCGTCCTGCTCCAGTTCTCGATCACGATCGCGCTCATCGTCTGCACCATCGCCGTCCGCGAGCAGATGAAGTTCATCCGTACAACGGACGTGGGCTACGCCAGGGAACAGATCATCACCATGCCGGTCCGGGGGGAGTCCTTCCGCCGCAATATCGAGGCCATAAAGACCGAGCTGGTGCGCTATCCGGACATCAAAGCCGTATCGACCTCGGCCCGCCTGCCCAACGATATCGATACCTTCACATGGCGGGACTGGACCGGACGGAACCCCGACGAGCCCATCCCCATCTACTACAACACCGCGGATTACGATTTCGTCGACCTGTTCGGCATGCGGATCGTCCAGGGGAGGAACTTCTCCAGGGACTTCCCGTCGGACCAGAAGGGCGCGTTCCTCGTCAACGAGGCCGCGGTCAGGGTGGCCGGATGGGAATCCCCGATCGGTCGGAAGTTCACCCATTGGAAGGGGAACGCCGGCCAGATTGTCGGGGTGATCAAGGACTTCCACCTGCAGTCCTTGCACAGCCCCATCGCGCCGCTCTACATCTTCCTGGACCCCGGCGATTTCTCCTATATCTCGGTCAAGATGAATGCGGCTGACATCCCGGCGACCATCGAACACTTGAAAGAGGTCGTGACCGGGTATTCGTCCAACTACCCCTTCACTTACGCCTTCTTCGACGAGGTCTTCGAAAGGACCTATTTCGCCGAGCAGCGCTTGGGAAAGGTCTTCGGCTCATTCGCCTTCTTGGCCATTTTCGTCGCCTGCCTGGGGCTGTTCGGGCTGTCCGTGTTCACGGCGGAACAACGGACCAGGGAGATCGGCATCCGCAAGGTCTTCGGCGCCTCCGACGGGACGATCTTCGTCGAGCTCTCCAGGGAGTTCGTCCGCTGGGTCCTGCTGGCAAACGTCGTCGCCTGGCCAGTCGCCTATGTCGCGATGAACAGCTGGTTGAGGAACTTCGCCTACCGGACCCACATCGGCGTCGCCGCATTCCTCCTCTCGGGCGGCGCGGCGCTCCTCATCGGCGGCCTCACGGTCAGCTTCCAATCGTTCAAATCGGCGCGGGCTAATCCGGTCCAGTCGCTGAGGTATGACTAGGCCTTATTTTTTTGTGAGTTTGAGCATCAGGACGTCGTGAGAGGGAATTGTGGCCATGATTTTTTCTTTTGTTGTCCCGATGTCTTTGTGTTTCCAAAGGTCGCGCACGATAAACGAATCGTCGACCACGTATTTCTTAATTGTCGTTTTCAAATCGGAGTTAAAATTGATTGGCTGGCCGCCTCTATTCATAATGCAAAACGCAAAGTTGCCGCCGTTCAAAGGTTTGAACCAAATTTCCAATTCGCCGTATTTCATCCATCTCGTTGCCGATATCCCAAGTTTATCTTGATCAATTGCCAACACTTCCCTGTTGGTCAGGATATCAACTGTCTGCGGCGACATGTTTCTTAAATCGTTGCCGGCCATAAGGGGGGCCGAAAACATGGCCCACATACTCAGGTGAAGCCTTTCCTCGGCAGGAGTTAGAACGCCATTTCCTATTTCAAGCATATCAGGATCGTTCCAATGATCGGGACCAGAATAATCGCCGATCCCGGCGAGAATATCTATAATTTGGACGACACCCAATCCGCCCCAGTAATTTTTACAATCGAAGCAATTAATAATATCTTCGGTCGATCTCCAGAGATGACCAATATCTTTTCCCCATTCCCATGGCTTTGTCGTTCCCCATTCGCAAATACTTAAAACAATCGGCCTGCCTGCCTTATAAAGTGCGTCTCTCATCGTAGTATATGAGGCTTCGGAATTTTGTTTGCCGTGATTGCACCAATCGTATTTCAAATAATCCACGCCCCATTCTGCATACGTTCTTGCATCTTGATATTCATAACCTCGGCTTCCGGGTCTTCCCTGGCAGGTTTTTGTCCCTGCGTCTGAATAGATTCCAAACTTCAATCCCTTGGAGTGAATATAATTCCCCAAGGCTTTCATGCCGGAAGGAAAACGGACAGGATCAGCAATAATGTTTCCTTGGCTGTCTCTATCAACTTGCCAGCAGTCATCAATAACAACGTATTGATATCCCGCATCTTTCATTCCGCTCGTTACGAGTGCATCGGCAATTTCCTTAATGAGCTTTTCGCTGACGTCGCAGCCAAATTTATTCCAACTATTCCATCCCATGGGCGGAGTGAGGGCGAGTCCTTCGAATTTTTGTGCGTGCAAAACAGGAGCAAAAATCATCATAGCTAAAATAAATATTTTTTTCATATCTATTCCTCCTCCCCAACCTAAAAGCCTCAGTCGGCTTGGCAAAAGAATAGCAATAGTCGGGAAAAGAGTCAAACCCAAGTCAGACCATGCCACCGGGTTGAAACTTCGGGCTATAGCCAGGGGGGTTTTCATTCTTATATTCTGCCCGGCGTGGGTATTAAAACCGTTATGCTGCCGCTTGTCGTTATCCCTGACCGCTCATCGAAAAACCCAAGCTCCAAGGAAAGCTCTCTTTCATTATTTGATTTGTAGGTGTGCTGGAAGCTCCAACATAGGAAGCAGTCGAAACTCCTTTATTGCTGCTTCGATGGGCGAGAAATAGACGCCTAAGGAATGCGATAGTCTCAGCAAGGAGGTATCAAAATGTCCTATAGAGCCAACTACCAAATCGTCGCGGAGCTGGAAAAGCTGTTCGATCTCTATGAATACGAAGTGGAAAGAAGAAAAGAGGACCGCTGCCTCAAACCATCATCAGCGGCAAGCTACCTCACTCATACGAGGCATTTTATTAGGTGGTGTAAAGGGGAATTCGTTCCTGGCGGCAAGAAACTTCAGAATAATAAAAACGAAATTGCATTAAGGATTTAAGGCGCATCGACCCGGGCCAGCGGCCATGGGCCCCAAGCGGGGAGTACGCGCTCTTTGGTTCTGAGTGAGATTAATACGCCACCACTTGAGAAGTGACCTTGTTGTCGTTCCCCATCCCGGCCCCGTAGATCCTGCCGGTTAGGGTCAAGAGCCCAAGTTTAGCTACGTACGACGTCACATTTAGCTTATATATTCCCCAGTAATTTCCGGGAAGCGATGAAGACGCACGATAGACCTTATAGCCAAGGCCATCCCCATACCTCAGATCATATTCAAGTTTGAACGATTTGGTCGAAGACGCCCAATTGAAGCAGTAAATATACATATACCATGTTTGTCCGGCGGCATAATCAATAAGACAAATAGGTGTCCCATCCGCGCCGGCGATATAGACTCCCAAGGCCAAAACCTCCCCCGGCGTTGACGCCAAGTTTGCCGGCATACCATTAATTGGGCCTGAAAAAACCAGCTCTTCCTGTGCGGTCAGATGGCTGAATTGTGCAAAACCAAAAATCAAAACCAGACAAAGAAATGCGCGTTTCATGATTTCCTCCTTAAATTAATATATTGAATTTCATTATACGCAAGGTAGCTGGGCGCAAGAGTTCGCAAGGTTTCTTTTTGGCTTGCCCCTTTGTGCCTATAATATAGGTTCCTATAGTTAACAGAGTCAAGATTAGACGGATTTGATGATAGGGCGGGGAATCTTGCTTTGTCCGTTTTTGGACAAGCTTTTCCGGATTCGGACACTCTGCCAGCTCATTTTCCTCTTCTTCCCGAGGTCTTTTTGGCATGGATTTTGCATACTTATTCATATTAGGTATTTAAGGATATGAGGTAAAAGATGCTCTCCAAGACACTCGTTGCGGCCTCCACGAAGCCCCTTGTCCTGACCATCCTTAGAAACGGAGAAAACTATGGATACCAGATCATCCAGTCTGTGCGCCGAATTTCCGGCGGACGGCTGGAGTGGTCGGAGCCCATGCTGTATCCTCTTCTCCAACGGATGGAAAAGGACGGCTTGATCAAATCCAAGTGGAAAATCACGGGCAACAAACGATTGCGAAAGTATTATCGGCTGACCGAAAAGGGCATCAAGGAACAGGAAAAAGAGAAAGCCCAATGGTCCATGATTAACGAGATCTTCGGCCAGGTTCTCAACCCCGCCATAACACCCGAGGGTTGATGGGCAAAGAGGCAGGGTAAGATGAGCGATCCTTCAAAAGATAAGAAAAACGTCCCATTCGACTTGGAACAGGCCATTGCCCGGTGGCTCAAGCTCCTGCGGAGCAAGCCGGCCATCCAGGACGGCGATCTCGCCGAACTCGAAGGATATCTGCGTGAAAAGATCGAGGATCTCGTCGGCCAGGGCCTGAGCGAAGAAGCCGCATTTAAAGCGGCCGAATCCGAATTCGCCCCTGGCGAAGCGCTAGGAGATGATTATTTCCGGGCCCGCAACACGTCCGGGTTCGGAGGCCGGCCGCCCGGACAACCGCCCCGCTTCCTGCCGGCTCTCTTATGGCACTACGCCAAGATCGCCTTTCGCAAACTCCAGAGACAAAGGGCGTATTCATTCATCAATGTCGCCGGCCTGGCCGTCGGGCTGGCCGCCTGCCTGCTGATCCTGCTCTGGGTCAAGGATGAATTGAGCTATGACAGATATCATGAAAAGGCGAACCGTATTTACCAGTTGGCCATGTCCGAAGAGATCGGCGGCGCCTCCTCGGAATTGGCCGTGACTCCCTTCGCGTCGGCGCCGGCCTTCGCCGTCGAGATTCCGGAAGTCGAGACTTATGCCCGTCTTCTCCGAGGGTCCCCTCTGGCCGTCGTCGAAGGGCGCAAGTTCGACTTGACTGATATCTACTTCACCGACCCGGGATTCTTCGACATCTTCACCCACACGTTTCTGGGGGGAAACGGTCAGACGGCCCTTGCTTCGCCCGGGGCGCTCGTCCTGACCGAGGAAACGGCTCGGAAGCTCTTCGGACGGACAGACGTTTTGGGCCGAACCGTCAACTTCAATAACGATTACAACCTCAAAGTTACGGCCGTCATCAAGAACGTCCCGACCAACTCCCATTTCCAGTTCAACGGACTTGTATCACTCGGTACGGTCGCCAATCGAGCGGAGATTCGGGAAGTCATTGAGGACTGGTCCCGCGTCACGGGCTGGGTCTATATCCTTCTGAAGGACCGGGCAGACCCTCGGGCCGTAAAGGCAAAAATGGCGGCCGTAACCCTCAAGTACTACGGTGAGAACCTTCGCCAATCGGGATCCAAGATGGATTTCTGGCTCCAGCCGCTCACCGATATCCATCTGCGATCCCGCCTTGAGGGGGAGATCGGGTCCACCGGCGATATCCGCTATGTTTACGTCTTCTCTCTGATCGCCGCCTTCATCCTGGTCCTCGCCTGCATCAACTTCATGAACCTGGCCACGGCACGGTCGGCCGGGCGGGGCAAGGAAGTCGGTCTTCGAAAGGTCATGGGCGTCCGCCGCGGCAACCTGATCCTCCAGTTCATGGGGGAGTCGGTCCTCCTGGCGGCCCTCGCTTCCGTTATCGCCGTCGTTCTCGTCGGCTTGACCTTGCCGTCCTTCAACCGGCTGGCCGAGAAAACCATTAGCCTGTCTTCCCTGGTGGGCGGCGGCTCTATCCTTGCCTTGGCCGGTTTGATCCTTCTCACCGGAGTCCTGGGGGGCAGCTATCCCGCCTTATTTATGTCCGCGTTCAAGCCGGCCGTCGTCCTGAAGGGGAATGTCGGCCGGGGAGTCAAACGGGCCTCGTTCCGGAGCATCCTGGTTGTTTTCCAGTTCTCGATCTCGATTGTCCTGATGGCCGGCACGTTGATCGTCTTCTCCCAGACGCGCTTCATGAAAACCCGCGACCTCGGCTTCGACAAAGAACAGGTTCTCGTCGTCAACACAAGGGACGCGGCCGCGCGCCGTGGCGCGGAGGCGCTGACGGGCAACCTAAAGTCCAACGCGAATATAGGGGAGGTGACGCTCTCGAGCGGAGTCCCGGGCCGCGTCTATTCAATGCTTGTCATCAACATGGAAGGACGGCCCGAACAGGAGAGCTTTCCGGCCTGGACCGCCTGGTCCGATTTCGATTTTGTCAAGACCTATGGGATCACCATAATCCGCGGGAGGGATTTCTCGCGGTCCTTCACTTCCGATTCCGGTGGAGTCTTTCTCATCAACGAAACGGCCGCCCGGCGCATGGGCTGGGGTCTGGAGGCGGTCGGCCGGAGGATCGGCTTTGATACGGACGACATGCGCGAGATCGTCGGCATCATGAAGGATTTCCACTACCATTCGCTCAAGGGTCCTATCGAGCCCCTGGTTGTACGGCTATCCCCTGCCGCGGACTTGGCCCGCCACGCCCAGTTCCTTTCCTTGAAGCTCCAGAAGGGGGACATCCCGGCGACACTCGCCTTCGTCAAGGATAAATGGGCGGAAAGGTCCGAGCGTGGTTTCGACTTTTTCTTCGCCGACGAGAATTTCGACGCCCTCTACTGGAGGGAAGAGCAGATCGGCAAGATCATCACGGCTTTCGCCGCGATGGCCGTCTTCGTTGCCTGCCTGGGGCTTTTCGGCCTGGCCTCCTTTGCCGCCGAACAGAGGACTAAGGAGATAGGAGTCCGCAAGGTACTCGGGGCGTCAGAGGCCGGATTGGCGGCCCTGCTGTCAAAGGAATTCCTGAAGTGGGTGCTTCTAGCCAATGCCCTCGGCCTTCCGACGGCTTACTTTATCATCAGCCGGTATTGGCTGTCGAACTTCGCCTATAGGTCGGCCCCCGGCATCCTGATTTTCCTGTTGGTCGCCGGGCTATCCCTCTTCATCGCCCTTCTGACGGTCTGCGGGCAGGCTATCCGGGCTGCCGTCGCCAATCCGGTAGATTCCCTTCGCTACGAATAGCTGTCCGCGAGACGGTCTCGTTGAAGGCCATCGGGTCGGCTACGGCGAATCCGGTCGAATCCATCCGCTGCGAATAAAAAGAATTGCTAATTTCGGGGAATTTGTCTATCTTTTAGGTTATCTTGATTCCGTGTGAGAAACTTTTGTATAGAACTGTTTTCAGAAATGACCCTATATTTCGAATGAGGTTCGGGAATGAATACGATTGAAAAAGCCCTGATGCATGCTCTCTTTGTCCATCTGCATCACAACATCGACAAGGCCATTGACTTCAAGGCGATCGACGCCTTGAACAAAAAAGTCAGCAAGCTCTTTCCCAAGGCCCTGATTGTCGGCCCGGGCGACGATGCCGCGGCCTTCAAGTTTCCCGGCGTCAAGGGGACCTTCGTAGGCAAGATGGAGAGCCATTGCTCTCCCTGCGTGCCCAGGCCGTATGACGCGGCCGCGACCGGTGGCGGAGGCGCCATGCGCGACGTCGTGGCCATGGGCGCCCGGCCCATTTTTCTGATGAACTTCATCGGGACAAAACCGCTGAATGAAAAAGTCATCGTCGGCCCCTGCGGATTTAGCGGAACGTGCACCTGCGGGAAGTGCATCGAGATGACCAGCGGGGAGAGGGTCAACTTAATGGTCAAGGGCTTGAGAGACATGTGCAACGCCATGGATGTTTTCATCGTCGGCGGCGGATTCTCGACCTCGTTTTCAGATATCGTACCGGCCGTTGTCGTTTCGGTCATCGGCAAGCTCGTCACGGCCAAGCCGTTAACCAAGCCGGCCAAATCCGCCGGCGACAGCATCATCCTCATCGGCCGGACCAGCAACGATGGGAATGACACCCTTTTCCGGGCGGGGCTGGTTAAGGAGATGCGGCCGGCCATCGCTCTCTTCAAAGAAGAAAGGATGATCATGGAGTCGACCCTGGCCGCCTTTCGGACCGGCAAGGTCAAGGCGTGCTCCGACCTGGGAGCCGCCGGCATCGGGGCCGCTGTTTGTGAGTCCGCCAGATACGGCGGTTTTGGGGCCCATGTCGATTTGACCAAAGTGCCGCTTAAGGTCAAGGACCTCACGCCTGAGGAAATCCTAATTTGCGAATCCCAGGGCAGGATGGCGGTCCAGGTGGCAAAGAAGGATGTCGATCCTATATTGAAAACGATCCGGGCCAAAGGGGCCAGGGCTGAGGTCATCGGTGAGATCAACGATGACAATAAGGAGGTCTTCGAATACAAAGGCAAGACCGTGGCCGTCATTCCGAACGAGCCTTCCCCGTCTGAACTGGCAGAGCTTTGACGAGATCGCAAGATGCCGAAGAAACAGGTGAAATCCGAATACGCCAAAGCGGGGGTGGATTACACCAAAATCGAACCGTTCAAGATGGCCATGGTGGGCGCCGGGAGGAGGACGCTCGAGTTTCCCAACAAGCGGGGCGTGTATATCGAGCGGGAAAGCCTGGGCGCCCATGGAGTCATTTTCCGGTATCGCGGCCGAAAATCCCATTTCTGGTGCATGACCCAGGAAGGCCTGGGAAATAAAAACTGGATCGCGGAATGGATGTATCAACATGCCGGAACGGGGAGGACCTATTATGAGGGCATCGGGATCGACACGGCCCTAATGGCGGCCAATGACGTGATCTGCCAGGGGGCTCTCCCCGTGATCTATACGGACGAGGTGGCGGCGGGCGACAGCGAATGGTTCATGGACGAGAGGCGAAGCCGCGACCTGGCCGAAAGCTTCTATCAGGCCTGCTCGATGTGCGGGATGGCCTTGCCCGCCGGTGAATCTCCTGCCCTCCGCTATCTGGTTAAGGCGGAGCCGCCGGTGAGGAGCGCTCCCTCGTTATCAGGTTGTGTGACGGGCATTGTCGCGCCTCAAGACAGGCTGGCCACGGGAGATAAACTCTCTCCTGGGGACCAAATCATCGGGGCGACTTCATCCGGGCTTCACGCCAACGGGATTTCCCTGGTCATCAAGCGGGCCTTGACCCTCAAAGACAAGTTTCTCCATCAACTTCCCAACGGAAAAACCCTGGGCGAAGAGGCGCTCATTCCCACCCGTTCTTATGTCAGGCTCGTCGAGGCGCTGCAGGAAAATAATATCGAAATCCACTCCCTGCTCGGCGGCACGGGAGGAGGGATTTCCAAGATCGCTTATGACAAGAGGCCTTTCACCTACCGGGTCAAAAAATGGGTGGACGAAATACCGCCGCTTTTCCGGTTTATGCTCGAGATCGGCGTCAGCCTGAAGGACTGCCTGACGACCTTCAACTGGGGAATCGGGTTTTACGTTTTTGTTCCGGAAGAGGAAGTTGACCGAACCCTAAAAACGGGCAAGAAAGCGGGATATGATCTCCTTGAGCTCGGCCAGGTTGAAGCCGGGGAGCGATGCGTTATCTTTGAGCCGGAGAAAATCACTCTCCCCGCCATTGAGTAAGCAAGTTGAGTAAGTAAGGGTCAAACCTACAATCTTAACAAGCTTGTTAAGATTGTAGGTTTGACCCCGTATTGGCTCCAACTGCCGAAGCGGCGGTGACGGCGGCGATGATGATCAGGCCGCCGATAATAGCGTTCGGGCCGGGCATTTCGCCCAGGACGAAGAAAACCCAAAGCGGATTGAAGACCGGCTCGATCATTGCGATCAGGTTGGCCGAGATGGCCGAAATGCGCTTGATTGCGGCGGCGAAGAGGATCGCCGCGATGCCCACTTGAAAGATCCCCAGGGCGGCGATCGCGCCAACCGCTTGCAGGGAAATCGGCGGAATCGGCATAAATATCGAAGAGACGATCCCGATGGCCGCGACCAGCCAATGGGATAGAAGAATCGACTCCAGGGGCGATCCGTCCTTCTGCATCCGCATGAAGACGAAATAAAAGCTGAAGGTCATCGCCGACAGGACGGCGAGCACGTTGCCCAGGGTCCGCCCTCCGCCGAGCTTGTCCATGAACATCGCGGTCATCCCCGCGGCGACGAGGGGAAAGGCGATCCAGTGCTCGATGCGGACCCGTTCCTTAATAAGGGCAGCCGCGATAAACGCCGTAAAGATCGGTCCGGTATACTGCAGGAGGATGGCGTTGGCTGAAGTCGTGGTCTTGTTGGCCGAAACGAACAACAGCATCGTGGCTGCGTTGGCGAGGGCGGCGGCGACCTGGGGGAAGGACAGATGGAACTTGGGCCGCCTTAGAAATAGGAGAATGACGAGCGAGGCGATAAGACTCCGGCAGCCGGCGATGGTCAGAGGATTCCAATCGATGATCTTGATGAAAAGACCGGCGGTGCTCCACAGGAAAGCCGTGGCCATCATGGCTAGAATTCCCAGAGTGTTGGCGCGGGTCGTCATTCGTTTTTCTTAGATCGACATTTTGTTTTCGAGGGATGATATCCGTGGTGCGGACCGGTGTCAAGGCTAAGATCTTTGCTGTCCTATTTCGGACAATCGGTGTGTCTCATCCGGACAACCCGGTGGATTAAAATAGCCTGTTCTCTGGAAAAATTTTGGCACATTTCTCGCATACATAAAAATTTGAGGTATCTAAAATAATTTGGTATTAAGAGGCCGGAAATGTCCAAAACACTCATTGCAGCCACTGCCAAGCCCATGGTCCTCTCCCTGCTGCTCAAGGGAGAGAGCTATGGATACCGCATCCTCATGGAAGTCACCGAATTATCCGGAGGGACGATCGATTGGTCGGAAGCCTTGCTCTATCCGGTTCTTCATCGGATGGAAAAAGACGGCCTGATTCGAGCCCGCTGGAGAATGACGGAGGAAAACAGGATGCGCAAATACTATTTCTTGACCGACGCCGGCCGCCGCGAGCTCGAAGTCGAAAAACAGCATTGGCTCCGCATTCACGGGGCGTTTGTCAAGCTTTGGAATCCGGCCGAGCCGGTTGAGGGTTAAAGGAGCAATCCCGTGTTCGATCTGGAAAAAGCCATCGCCGATTGGCGGAAGACTCTGATTTCAAATCCTTCGTTAGAGCCCGGCTTTATCGCCGAGATCGAATCCCATCTGCGGGACAGAATCGACGGCTTTATTGCCCGCGGCCGGACTCCCGAACAGGCCTTCGGCGAATCGATCAAAGTCCTGGGGGAGTCGGGTATCATCGGCTCGGAATTCCACAAGGTCTACACAAGCCGGCGCGGAAGCCGGCCGTCCTGGCAGGCGCCTCGTTTCGTCCCCGGTCTGGCTTGGAATTATTTCCGGACGGCCACGAGGGCGATCCGCCGCAACAAGAGCTTTTCGACCATCAACATCGCCGGCCTCGGCTTGGGAATGCTGTGTTTTCTTTTAATCATGGCTTGGGTCCGCAATGAGTTGAGCTTCGATCATTTTCATGTGAATAGAAAGGACCTGTATATGATCCTCAGCCAGGCTCCGGAAGGACGGAGTTGGTCGACAACGACATACGCCCTGCCTCCGGTCTTGGACGCCGAATATCCCGAAGTTACGGATTTCGCCCGCGTCTGGCCTTGGCATGCGTCCCTGGTGAAAAATGGGAATATCCGTTTCCAGGAAGATGCGATCACCCTGACCGATCCCGGCTTCTTCCGCATGTTTACTTTCCCCTTTGTCAGGGGGAATCCGGAAACGGCCTTGCAGGAAAGAAATTCTCTTGTCCTTACCGAGGACGCCGCCCGGCGCTATTTCGGAGCGGAAAACCCAGTCGGCAAGACCTTGTTCCTCGCGGAACCAGGCCTGGATTTTCAGGTGACGGCCGTGGTGAAAAATGTCCCTCAAAATTCCAGCCTGCGCTTCGACATGGTCACCCGGGTGGAATGGCTGGGCGAGGACCGGCTGGCCCGCTGGGGAGAATTCGTCGCCTATGCCTATGTCCGTCTTCGTCCCGGTGTTGCGGTCGAGGATTTCAATAAAAAGATCTCGGGGATTTTCCAGGAGCACATCAACCAGACCTATCCCGTTAAGCCTTTTCTTCAGCCGTTCTCAGAATCGTATCTCTATCGGGACGGCCGGCCGGGAAACATCCGCCGCGTCGTTCTGTTTTCTTCGATCGCTGTGTTGATCCTGCTTATGGCTTGCGTCAATTTTTTGAACCTGAGCACGATCCAGTCCGCCCAGAGGACGCGCGAGGTGGGACTTCGTAAATCAATCGGCGCCGGCCGGGGGCAGATCATCCGCCAGTTTCTGGGGGAATCTCTATCGACGTCCTTCCTGGCCATGGCTCTGGCCGTGGGCGCGGCCCCGCTCCTTCTCCCGTCCTTCAACCGTCTGGCCGGGACGAATCTTGTCCTTTTCGGTCCGAACATAGGCGGACTCGTCCTTCTGCTCGTTCTGGCCGCTTTGGTCGTAGGGCTCGCGGCAGGCAGCTACCCCGCGTTCTACCTTTCCTCACTCAAGCTCGTCCAGCTCGTCCGCCATCGCTTCACCCCCGCCGCGGGGGGCGGCGCCTTTCGAAAAATCCTGATCATCATCCAATTCTCGACCTCCGTGGCCCTCATTCTTTGCGCCATCATCATCGCCCGGCAGCTTCGTTTCCTCCGGGCGTTCGACTTGGGATTCAACCGGGACCAAATCGTCACCGTATATTGTAATCCTCAACTTCTCTCGAGATTCGATTCGTTTAAGGAGCAATTGCGCGGACACCCCGGGGTTCTCCAGGTGACCAGGGCCGCTCAGCGTCCCTTGGACGTCGGCCAAACCATCGGCGTCGATTGGGACGGGAATCCCGATCCCCAGCCGGCCCGGATCGGCTATACGATGATCGACGTCGACTTCTTCGAAACATTCGAGATGCCCATCGTCCGAGGCCGGTCCCTGTCCGCTGCATTTCCCCAGGACGAAACCGAATCCTGCATCGTCAATGAAGCCGCGGCCAGGATGTTCGGGGGAGGGGACCCCATCGGACGGATGCTTTATTGGAGCCAGGGAGCCATCGACCCGAATCTTCGCAACGTCCGGATCGTCGGCGTCGTCAAAGATTTCTACGACCGGTCCCTCCGCGAGGGCATCCGGCCGTTCATGTTCCGCAAATACGTGCCCTGGCTCCAATTCGCGTTCATTAAAGTGGATAAAAACCGGATCTCAGAAGTCTTGCCGGCCGTTCGGGAAGCTTTCGAAAAATTCTCTCCCGAATACATTTTCAGCTATGAATTTTTGGACGACGCCTTCAACCGGCAATACCGGAATGAAACCCAGCAGGGACGGCTGTTCAACGTGTTCAGTCTCTTGGCGATCGTCATCGCTGCCCTGGGACTCTTCGGTCTGGCCGGTTTCACCGCCCAAAAAAGGACCAAGGAAATCAGCATCAGGAAGGTCCTGGGGGCTTCCGTTTCGGAGCTCGTCGTTTTGCTGGCCAAAGAGTATCTGGTCTGGATCGCGGTTGCCAACGCGGCGGCCTGGACCGTGGCATTCTTTTTCCTGCGCCAATGGTTGAACCAGTTCGCCGAACGCGTCGAACTCGACCCCCTCGTCTTTCCGCTGGCCTCGCTGGCCATGCTGGTCGTCGTCCTGAGTGTGGCCGGTTTTCAGACGGTGAGGGCGGCGCGGGCTAATCCCGCTGATGCGCTACGGGTGGATTAGTTTCGTGGAATTCGAATTCGGGCCTCTCACTGAGTTTCTGCAGGAAGCGATCGTTGAAAAACCATTCAATCGTTTGATTCGGACGCGATCGTGCCGAGAGGATGCCAAAATGCCAGTTCTTTATAAACCGCTCGTCGCTAAATATATCTTTCAACCAGAGGCTGTAACGATTCCTTTTCTTCGGCGGTATTGGAGGCGAGGCCAACAAGACGTCCGGCTCCGCCAGAAAGAAGGCATCTTTTTCGAACGCCGCATGGTTCTTCATTCCTTTGCGGTCCCCTTTGAAGTGGGCGATGGAGGAATTGTTCAGCCCCATGAGATCAACAATCCGTCCGGGGTAGATTCGGGCGATGGCGCCAGACATGACGACGCCTACGGAAGGAAACTGGGGCAGCGCAGAGAACAATGTTTTCAGCTTCTCCCCCTGTGAGATGCTCTCCGCGACCAAGGTAAATTCCATAGCCATGGGGCGGTCGCGGCGAATGCTTCTCCAGCTTATGCCGTGCGCCCACCCAAACAGCCAGATGGTCCCAACGACAAGGGCAGTTATACGGGCTGAGGGAGATTGCCTGGCCCTGGCCAATAAGGAGGTCCTTGGGATGTCAACCCGAAAGACCCCGGCTTTGCTCAAAAGAAGCGCCATCGTGAGACATAGGATCGGATATGCCGGTTGGTAGAACCGGAACATTTGGAAGTGATCTCCGCCGGTAAGCGCGGGGATTATGAGCAAGACCACTGCCGTCAGCGCGCTTATCTCGTGCGCTTGGAGAGGCCGTTCTCTTATCTCGGCCGCGCGGCGACCGGCCAGCACGCGCATAATCATGCCGCCCATGGCTAAGACAGCGATGACTATGACGGCAGCGACAAACATACCCGCAGCTTGGCCGCTAAGCGCGAACCCCAGCAGATAATCTTTCCCCTTTGCCAGGTTGTAGATGAGCGACGGCGACACTTTGGCATAGTAGGTGTTGGGAAAAGGATACCCGAAATAGAAGAAGCGGAAGATTGTCAGAGCCGCAATGGTGACAACGAAGGCGCCCGTCATTCCCAATATAAGTTTTACCGGGCGCGGGCCATCCGTAGATTTGGTCCGAAACCAGACAAGTCCGATCATGATAGGAACCAGAATCATGGCCTCGGGTCTAGTCAAGGAAGCGAGGACGATGAGAAGAATGGTCAGGATACGGCCGCGTGATGTCCGGGGGGGAGATATGGCAACAAAAGTCAAACAGGCAAGGATAAATCCCCATAAGCAGGTGTCCATCAGGGTAATTGTCATCCACAAAATGTATGAAGGGCTGCTTATAACGAGCAGAAGACAGACGCATTCATAGGACCATGATTTCTGGCCTCTAGCGGCCGCATGGCTGCGTACGATGGAAAGGAACAAGATCTGCACGATGCAGAGAAGGAAGACCGATAGAATTAATACGCCTCTTTCGCCAAGCCCCAACTTAAAAACGAGCCCACAAAGAAGAGTCCACAACATCGATGTGAAGCCTTCTAC
>CAZJBD010000037.1:0-17064 GCA_964544265.1 uncultured Eubacteriales bacterium | reverse complement strand
TTGTAATCGTGCAGGAAACGGAGAAGTTTCTCCATCTCGAACTTCGGCGGCAGGACCGGGATGACAAGATAGAGGAATGTCCCTTCGGCGTCGATGGGAATGATCCGGTCCACAGGCGCATGTTCCCCGGGATAGACAAAATGGGCCTGGGCTTCGGCTTCCGGAACATAGCAGTGGAGGATGGTCTGAAAGTCGCTTGCCGCATAGATCGCCTTGTGGATGGCCGCCTCGGGATCATCGGAGGCCAGGGATTTGAGAGGGATCTTGAGAAGGGGTCCTCCAATCTCGCGGGGCATCGACGCTTTGGGCGCATAGAGCATAGCATCCACACCGCGGACGGACATGGAACCGGTGTGGAAAGGAGAAAGCCTGGACTCAAAGATGCGATGTCCCGCCTTGACGAACTCCCTGAGTATCTCCTCTTCTTCCGGGAAATCGCAGCGCTCGTCGCCTTCGACTTCGTATTCAGATGGCGGATAGGAGAACTGGGAGTCCGGGTCGGTAAGGATTTTCCGGCGGACCTCCCCGACGTCCACTCCAAGGACGCCCATCTGGCGGACGACGGCCCCGGCATTGTTGGCTGCGCATAACCTGAAGAAAGCCTCCTTGAGCGTCCGGCCTTTCGTCATGGCCCCGTGGCCCCAAACCAAGGTCAAAACGCGGTCGACGAGCCTTTCGGGGATCGTGCGGGCCATCTCGGGAGAGCCGCTCGGGACGGCGAACCAATCGATGGGCACAAGCCCACCGAGATGATGGAAGCCGAGAGGATCGACCGGGATAAAAGGCGGGATCGCCGCCGGCTTCGGACCGTCGTCGAGCGTCGCGATGACGAGCTCCTTGACGTGGGCGTGCATGGATGCCCGGACTCCGGGGAGCGACAGGATCCGGGCATGAATATCAGTTTCGGAGGACGCCTTGTAGTAACCATAATCGGTCTCCGAAGGCGAGAGAAAACAGATTTGGTTCCGGTCCAGGTCGCCTTTCTGGGAGCCGGTCGCGGTGATGACGATACGGTCCGCCCCGTCCTCGTCGGTCCAGCGGACCGCCATGTTCCCGCTATGACTATCCTGGATATCGTAGATGAGCGAGGCCCTTCCTACGGTTTGGAACATCCTAACGAGCTCTTCGTTTGCCTTCCACGTTCCCGCGCTCATGACTTCCTCCTTCGGATGTTCAGGGCATCAATGAGTTCCCGGCTCGGTCGGCCGCGCTCGTCCCAGCGACGGATGCCGTAATAATCCTGCCTCATCCTCTCTTGATCGTCCCGGGAAACCCGGCGTTCCTTGCCCTCTGCGATGATGGGGACGTCACTGAAGCGCGCCGGCAGTTCGTCGTCGGCGGCCATCACCCCGGCTTCCACGTTGAACATCCTCTCCAGGGCCGCGACTCGGTTGGCAATCTCCTCGAGCCGGGTGACGGAGAAATCGCCGCCCGTCACCCCGCTTGCCATGCGGGCCCAGGGGTCGATGGAGAAGGCGTAACCTGTGAAGCGGCAGATGCCAAGGCTATCCTGGAGGATGCCCAGGTTTTGCATGTTCCGGATGGCCATGGGCGATTGGAGGAGACTAAAGCGGGGGATCTCCTTCGTCCCGCCGAAGAAGGCCAGGGAAACGGCATAGCCGCCCCTGAGGTGGCAAGCGCCCGAGGGGGACGTCATGTAGCCGAGGGCCTGAGTGAAGGAGGCCCGGGGGTCATAGGCCGGGATCTCGAGTTTTTTTACGGTCATGGAATATTCCGGACGGCCGCAGGACGCCGCCAGGCGGAATGACCCTTCGGCCAGGCGGTCGCCGACCCCTTGCCGGAGGGCCGTCATCCGGACCGCCGTTTCCAAAACCTCTGCGTTCCCGAAGGAGAAGTCCAGACCGCCCGTATCCTCCGGCGTCAGCGAGCCTCTTTCGAAAAGCTCCATGGCGCAGGCCATGGTCCCGCCGAAGCTCATGGTATCCAGGCCCAATTCGTTCGAGCGGTAATTGGCCCGGGTGATGGCTTCAAGGTCATAGATGTCGCAAAGGGGTCCCATGAGAACGGTCGTTTCGTACTCGGGACCCTCGCCTTTCTCGCCCTCCCCATCCCGGCTGGGGACCGCCGTATGCCTTTGGCAGCCGATCGGACAAAGGAAACAGCCCCCGGCTCTCTCAAGCAGGGTTTTGGCCAGGGTCTCGCCCGAAACCCTTTCAACATCCTCATCGCGGTGGCTGCAGTTCTGGAAGTTTCGGTGCGGGAGCATGCTGATGAGGTTGATGAGCTCGACGAGTCCCGCCGTGCCGAGCTCCCTGAGGAGCCGCTTGGTGACGGGCGCCTGCTTCATGAGATAGAGAGCTTGATCGAGACCCGATTGGTAAAGTTCCCGGTCCTTGATCTCGATCTTTTGCTTTCCGGAGACGCGGACGGCCTTGAGCTTCTTGCGGCCGAAGACGGCGCCGGGGCCGCAGCGTCCAAAAACGCGGTTGCGGTCATTAGCTACGGCCGCCATCCGGACCAGGTTCTCGCCGGCCGGTCCGATGCAGAGGACTTTGACAGGGCTTCCGGGTTCCGCTCCCTCACTCAGGACTTCCGTCGTTTCGTGTATATTTTTCCCCCAGACGTGGCTGGCCGACAGGAGCTCGGCGCGCCCGGGCCTGATATCGAGCAATACGGGAACTCGTGAGCTTCCTTTAAGGATGAGGGCGTCAAAACCCGATGCCTTGAAAGCATTCGCCCACGTTCCTCCCGAGTTCGAGGTTCCGATGACACCCGTCAGAGGCGATTTGAAGACCATGTGGCCACGGCAAGAGGTTGGGGCGTTGGTCCCGATGAGCGGCGAAGTGGCCAGGACGAGAATATTATCCGGGCCCAGGGGATCGCAGGCAGGGTCGACGCGATCGTAAAAGAGCCGGGTGGCCAATCCCCTGCCGCCAAGGTAGTCCCGGACGAGTTCCGGGTCGAGGGGCTTGTGCTCAATTCGGCCCGAAGAAAGGTCGACCTCAAGGATCTTGCCGTGATAGCCGTATCGGGAGATGTCGGACACGGCTCACCCCCCTCCGACGAAGGGGAATACGGCGATGACGTCGTCGTTTTCGAGTTTCGTTTCCAGACCATCGAGCGATTGGATGGACGTCCCATTCTTCATCGCAATGATCAGAGGTTTGAGGGTGCGCTCCTTGAACACCTCGGCCCGGCGCTTCTCCGTGTCGCAGACGTGATCGAGGAGATCCCCGACGGCGCTCCCCTCCGGAACAACGACATTTTTCTCCCGTCCGTCGAAGATCTCCCGGAAATAGGCAAAGAACCTAACTTTAACCCTCACGCCCGCCGCCTTTGGCTTTCCGTTCTCAACTTCGTCCCGGCTTCTTTAAAGATCCTCCTGGTCAGACTTTCGAGGACATTCGGATCCCCGTGATAGAAGATATCGATTTTTTTATTGCCCATCTTCGCGCGAAACTCTTCGAGGATCGTTGTCCTGACGACACAGAGGCACCTCGCACCCTGCGACAGCACAGCCGACAACGCAGGCCAGATTCCGACTCCGGCGAGTTCGAGCGGACCGACCTCATCAACGACGAGGATATCCGCCCTCACGTCGCGGAGGAGGATCCTCTCCGCCCGTTCGAACCCGCCGGGGACGAGAAAAAAGCCGCCGATCCGCTGCCAGGCCGACGCTCCCTCGGCCCTAAGGAAAGGGACGGCCTTCCCGCCGCGGAGGTCAAAAATATCATAGCCCGTGATTCTTCCCGCGTCGAGGCGGGATTTATTCAAGAAGCCCCCCACGTTGAATCCTGCCAGCTCCCAGGATGCCGCTGCGCTCTGGAGAAAGGACGTTTTGCCCGAGTGGACCGGTCCCGTTAGGACGAAAACCCTTCTTCCCATCGGCAGCACCCGGACGCCGCAACTTTATCTGACCACGACCTGGGACTCGCTCGTATCGAACTGGAGGGGCAGGCCCGTGGGACCGTTGGCCGTTATACCAGTGACCAGGATGGAAGCCTCGCCCGGGGCTAACGATTCAAAGACCAGGATGGCCAGGATGCCGCCCCCCTTGATTCCCCTTCCGAGGACCGGGCTGGAGAGGCCAATGGTGCAGGCGCCGGCCGAGTTATCGATATTCCTTAAGAACGGGACCTTTTCCCCCATCTCTCGGGCCAGGCCGCCCTCAACGACCTCTTTCAGGGTGATGATCTGGGGATTGTAGCTGAGGTTCATGGTCATGGCGCCGATCTCCAGGTCCGTCCTCAGGTCGACACTGACCCGGAACTCCCTGCCCTTGGGCACTTCGAAATTGGCCGGATTGAGGATGACATAGTTCGGTCCGCCCTGTTCCTCCACCTCCGTCTCCGGCTCCTCCTCAGGGAATTCCTCCTCAGGGACGGCCATCTCCTCCGTCTGGCCCTGGAGCCCTTCGATATCCACCCAAAGCGACTTGGCATCCTCTTCGGTTAAGGGGAGAGAGCGGATGATGTATGGGGTGATCGTCAGGATGACATCCGTTTGCTCGATCGTCGTGTCCGTATTCGAGAAAAGGGCCCCAAGGAAGGGAACATCTTTGAGCCCGGGAATGCCCTTCAGGGATTTCCTTTCCTCATCCCTGAGAAGCCCGGCCAGGAGGTTGGTTTCGCCGTCCTTGAGCCGGATGACGTTCTTCACCTCCCGCGTCGCAATGATGGGGATATCGGCAATCCCCGTGCCTGCGAGGGACGTGATCTTGATTTCCAGCTCGAGGGTGACCTCTTTCTCCTGGTGGATGCGGGGCTTGATCTTAACGTCGATGCCGACGTCCTGATATTGGTAGTTGACGACGGGCTGCTGGCTGACTCCGCCGGCGGCGATCGGGGTGAAGGTTGTTTGGGGCACCGGCACCTTCTGGCCGACCAAATACTTGATGTCCTCGGAACCGACGCCTCGAAGCCGCGGTTGGGCGATGATCCTGGTGTCGGCGTCCGTCTCCAGGAACTGGAGAAACGTCGAGGGAAAACTGAGTTGGTAGTTTGAGGTCTTTGAGAGGTCGATGCCCTTCAGCCCGAACCAGCCGTCCGTGGGATATGTCCCTCCTCCGCTGTACCGGCCGCTTATGATGTTCTCTCCGAGATCGATTCCAAGCTTCCGAATCTTGCGCCGCGAGACCTCCATGATCTCGAGGTCGATGAAGACCTCGCCCTTGGATTTATCCCATCTTCGGAGGAGCTTGCCGGCCAGGTTTACGGCGTTCGGCGAATCCCGGATGGTCACGGAATTCAGGTTCTTGTCAATAATGATGCTCGGGGCTTTGTATTGAGTTCGAATCATCATCGCCAACGAGTTCTGGACTTCCTGGGCGTTGAGGTTGGAGAGGTAGAACGTCTTGATCGCGTTGAGCTCATATTGCATCCGTTTCATGGGTTGGTCCGGCACGATGATGACTGTTCTTTCGTCGATGGGCCGGTAGAAGTTTTTTGTGGCCAGGCAGATAAAGCTCATGGCCTGTTCGAACGTTCGGTCCGTTAGGTCAATGGTGAGGGGCACATCCCGGAACTGCTCGTCGAAAACGAAGTTGATGCCGGCAAATTTACCCAAGGCTTGGAAGATCGAACGAAGCAGGGCCTCGGTGAATTTCAGCTGAACCTTCTCATCGGTGACCTTGAGCTTGAAGGGAGCTTCTATGCCCTTTTCGACCGCTTCCTCCGTCTCTGTCTTAGGCCCCTGGATTAGGGCCGCCAATTCATCGGCATAGATGCGGTTCTGGGGATCATAAGAAAGGGCTTTGCGGTATTCGGAAACGGCCTCCTCGTTTTTTCCCTGCCCGGAAAGCATCCTTGCCTTCTGGACGTGGAACAATCCGGCCGACATCTTTACCCGCATGAGCGCCAGCCTGTAGACGGCTTCTTTGGGATTCTCAAGGGCCGCCCGTTCATATTGCCTGATCGCCTCGTCCCACTGCTTGTTTATCTCGGCCTCGCTGCCCAGTTTGTAGGAGCGGCTGAGCACGGCACAGCCCCAAAGAACCCCCATGATGACGATCAACGCGGCGGTTTTTTTCATGGCTGTTCTCCTTGCAGGGGGAAGCTCGATCGTTTGGCGTCCGGACCGATGAAGTCGATCCGGTCAGGGGCCACCTTCCCCACTTTCACTCCCGGCAGGACCTCCTCTCCCTCGGAAACGGCCATGGCCAGTCCTTCGAGGATGATGAGGGCGATCATCTTATTCGCGGACTGGACATAGCCGATGTAGGTCAGGTCAAGGGAGGGAGCGACGGATTTTATCTCGGTCGGCGTTTTAGACGTTCCGGCGTCCTCGACCCGGCCGCCGGACAATTCCCCGGGCTGAGAAACATCCGGCTGAGTAAATCCAGTCCTGGGGCTGAAGATGTCCCGCCGGGGAGACGCGATTTCGGCTGGCTTGCCCGTTAGGAGGTCCTTCCGGATGAGGCTCTGAGCCCAGGCGCTGCTCGTGATGAGCACCGCAGCCGCGAGGGCAGCGGAAAAGCAAGCGGAGGGATCACGTTTCATAGTACCCTGCCAGTTCGATCTTTAGTTCCAGCGAATCCGTCTCAGAACCCGTGTTCAGGAAATCGATCCTTTCCAGGACCAGGAATTTCGGGAAGGCCTCGACTAAGGCCAAAAATCTTTTCAAAGTGGCATAGTTTCCCCGGAAGGTGAACCCGGCTACGACCTTCCTTGCTTTGCCCCTTTCGAGGTCCGTATATCTGTAGCCGATCTGGACGACCCGGATTCCGACTTCGGCAAACAATTTCTCGAGGTCGAGGCGGAGGTCCCGGATCCCCTGCTTATCGGTGTAAAAATATTTCGTTCCTAACTCTGCGAGATCCCCTTTCGTCTCTTCCCATCGCCCGAATTCGGTCCGGGCCCGGTCCCAAGATTCCCGGGCCTTTCCAAGATCTGCCTCGAGCTTGGTCAACGCTTCCTCGGATCGGTTATAGCTCCTCAGCGCTCCTAAAGAAACTAAGAGAAAGACCAGGAGAACGAAGACAGCCGCGGCGGCAAGGATTCGGAGCGTCCGTTTTTCTCTATCCGTCAGAAGCTTAAAGAGCTCTTCCATAGTTGAATGTAATCTCCGTGATGAGCTGTCCCCGCTCGTCTGCCGACTCGTTCTCGACCCGGATCCTCTTGAAGTTCCGAGAGTTCAGGTTGTTGATGAGAGCCAACAGGTCGTCCAGGCTCTTCGAAACGACCTTGATCCTGAGGTCCAGAGAAGCCTCGCCGACGAAGCTCGGGGCGAGCGAAGTGATGTAGCTCGGGTCCGGGAGGGCACTCTCGAGCTCCGAGAGCAACGCGTTCCATGAAAAAGCCTTCCGGAAGATGATAGAATTCATGAGTTCGACCCGTCCCTTTTCGGCCTTGGAGACCGCGTCGGTCCGGGTCTTAAACTGTGTCTCTTCGGCCCGGGCCTGCTGCGTCTGCCTCTCGACCGTCCCCAGGGAAGACTTGGCCTGGCGGTCCTTGAAGCCGTACTTGATGAAGAAGAAGCCAGCAAGGAAAGTCAAGATGACAAGAATGAAGACCAAGACGACCAGACAGGCATGGTAGAACCGCATATTCCTCTGAGGCCGCGAGGCCAGATTAAGCCGGATCTTATCCATATTCATCATGCCAATTGACCGAAAAGGGGCGAGAGCAGGCCAGATTCTCCGTTTCCTGAGCCCTGAGTCACCAATTCCCCCGTCTCTCGGACGGTCAAGGCCAGAAGCCTCCGAAGCTCCGAAGCGATGTCAACGCCCGCGTCCGGCAGTCCCGATCTAAACCAGAGGGACCTGATCCGTTTTTTCTCCTTATCCTCGAGGAAGTGCATGGTATTCTCGACCTCCTTGAGGAACCCTGCCAGCCTCTGGACAAGCGGTTTCCCCGGGGCTTGGTCGAAGGCGAAAGACTTTTGCCTGTAGAGAGCGAGCTTCGAATCGATGATGGCGACAAAGCTTAAGGAATCCTCCTCGACGTTAACGACGAGAGTATCCTCGCCCGCCTCCGGAAGGAGGTTGATCAAGCTAAGGGAAGGGAGCGATAAATTTCCCGCGGCGAGCTGGCAGCGGGAGAAGAGACCTTCATATTCCTGAAGGACCGCCCCCCGCGAAACAGCGACGACGATCCTTTTCGAACTTCCGGCCGGAAATTCCTGAAAAACGAATCGGGCGTCCTCGGGGACTGCAGGCATCTGCTTGCCGATCCGCCAACGGATGATTTTCTCCTTCTCCTTTTGGGAGAGCGAGGCCGAATCCAGATTAAGGATGAAGACCCTCACGCAAAGCTCGGGAAGGAGGACGGCGACCGTCCCTTGTCCGAGGCCTATTTTCGCCATGCCTTCCCTGACCTTAGACTCTAGGAGGGAAACGTCCGGGATGTTCGTCCTGCCGAAGGAAGGACTGACGACTCCGGGCCGCAGCCGGCTGATGAAGTGGTTGGCCGCCCTCCTTTCCCGGGGCGCGATCCGGAGCCCGGAGAGGTGGCTCGCCGTCACCTGGAAGACCGCGTCCGGAAGAGGGACCTCGAGGAAACGATCCTGGAGCCGTTTCAGTTCCGGAAGAAGTTTCATTCGACGAACGTAACCTTGTTCAGATCCTTAAGGCTGGTTACCCCGGCCAAGACCTTCTCGACCCCGACTCCCCGCAAAAAAGCCATGCCCTCCAGCTTAGCCCTTTTCCGGATCTCTGAAAGGGGCTTCTTTTCCAGGATCATCTCCCGGATCGTGTCCGACAGCTCAAGGATCTCGGCGATGGCCGTGCGGCCTTTGTAGCCCGTCCCGTTGCATTCGGAACAGCCCTTTGCCTCATAGAAGGTCCGGTCCTTATGGAGCCCGGGGTCCAACCCCGACTCTAAAAGCTGTTTGTCTTCGTAGCGGACGGGAAGCTTGCAGTTCGGGCAGAGAACACGCACCAGCCGCTGGGCCAGGATAACATTGAGGGCCGAGATGAAGCTATATGGGTCCACCTGCATGTGAAGGAACCGGCCGATGACGTCAAAGACATTATTGGCGTGGACCGTGGTGAAGACGAGGTGCCCCGTCAGGGCGGATTGGATGGCAATCTGGGCGGTCTCCGGGTCCCGGATCTCCCCCACCATGATTTTGTCCGGATCATGGCGCAAGATGGACCTCAGGCCGCGGGCAAAAGTCAGGCCTTTCTTCTCGTTCACCGGGATCTGAGTGATACCGTCGATCTGGTATTCTACGGGGTCCTCGATGGTCACGATCTTGTCTTCGGGGTTCTTGATCTCGGTCAGGGCGGCATAGAGGGTTGTCGTCTTCCCCGAACCGGTCGGTCCTGTGACCAGGACCATACCGTAGGGCTGGTTGATGTATTTCCGGAACTTCTTCTGAATCTCCTCAGAGAAGCCGAGGTGGTCTATCCTGAGCTCCGAGATGGCCTCGGTGATCATCTCCTTGTCGAGGATGCGGATGACCGCATCCTCGCCGTAGATACAGGGCATGATGGAGACGCGAAAGTCAATGGTCTTGTCCTTGATCTTCAGGCGGAAGCGGCCGTCCTGGGGGACGCGGCGCTCGGAGATATCGAGGTCGGACATGACCTTGATCCTGGAGATGATCGGCGACTGGAACTTCTTATCGATGGGCTCCATGGCCTCGCCCAAAACCCCGTCGATCCGATACTTGACTCTGACGGCTTCGTCCTTGGACTCGATGTGGATGTCGCTCGCCCGCTTCTGGACCGCCGTGAAGATGATCGTGTTGACCAGTTTGATGATGGAGCCGTCCTGGTCGGCGAGCTTTTCGATGGAGATGACGTCCTCCTCCTCGCCGCTCTCCTTCTCCACGACCTGCATGATGAAGCCCTCGGTGGCGTCCCGAAGGACCTGGAGGGCCGTCTCGCTCTTGCGAAGGGCCTCCTGGATCGATCTCTTGGAGGCGGCGAAGGCCTGGACCTTCTTTCCCAGGAAGGATTCGATGGCGTCCGTTGTGGCGATGTCGGACGGATCGGCAATGGCCACTTTAACGGAATGGCCGTCATCCTCCAGGGGAACGAAGTTCAAGCGATGGAGGAAGTCCACGGGGAACGACTGGATGAGATCGCGGTCCAGGCCGAACGTCTCGAGATCGATATAAGGGATCCTATAGCGCTCGGCGAGCTTCCGGGCTTCTTTTTCCTCTGCCCTGAGGAGTCGTTCGTGTTCGTCTTTATCCATCTTGATTCGTCCTCGTCCGCCGTTTGCGTTGTTACCTGGCCACCCTGATGATATTGAAGATCGGCAGATAGACCGCCAAGAGCATCCCCGCCACGATGAGCCCCATGAAAATGATGACCATAGGCTCGATCAGGGAAACCAGCGTGTCGATTCTAGCACGAATCCTCTCATCGTAGAAGTCCGCGACCTCGGCCAGCATCCCCTGGAGATTAGCCGAGGTCTCGCCGATCCGAACCATATCCAGGGCCAGGCCGGGAAAGACCGCAGTATGGGCAAGGGACTCGGTTAAGCTCTGACCGTTCTTGATCGAATCGGGCACATCTTTCATGCTCCGAACGAGGAATTTGTTCGGCATGGCCTGACAGGCGATACCGATGGCCGAGAGAAGCGAGATGCCCGCCTCGAGAAGCAGGCCCAGCGTCCGGCTGAAGAGGGAAACCCCTGACTCCCGCCAGAGGGTTCGGCCGAAAGGGATCCGAAGCTTGAACTTATCAAAGGCGACCCGGGCTTCTTCGTTTTTCCTGAGGCGCAAGAAGGTCAGGAACAGGCCGGCCAGCAACAACAGGATGAGGAGCATGTTGCGGCGCACGGCCATGGCGAAGGAGATGAGGGCAGTTGTGATGGCCGGCATCTCGGCTTGATAATCCTGGTAGAAGGTCGCGAAACGGGGCAGAATAAAATTGACCAGCACACCCACCAGGATGAAAGAAAAGACGAGGAGAAGCGTCGGATAAGTCAGAGCCGAACGGATCTTGGACTTCGTCTGGGAGACGATCCTAGCATACTGGACATAGCGGCCGATGGTCCCGGCCAGGTTGGCACTCTTCTCGCCGGCCATCAGAGAGGCCGTATAGACCTTCGAGAACGTCCCCTCATAGGGGAGGAAGGCCTCGGATAGAGACTTCCCGGAGCGGATGTCCGACTCGACCTTAAGCAGGATCTCCTTCAGGTGGATGTTCTTAACGCGGACGGCGATCGTTTCAATGCTCTTGAGGATGGGATAGCCCGACTTAATGAGCGCCATAAGTTCCTGGTTGAAGAGGATGAAGTCTTTGTCCCTGACCTTTTTGCCGAACAACCGGATCTGGACCTGGACCTTCTTCCAGTCGCGGGCCACAGAAAGGACGCAGAACCCCTCCGACTCGCAAAGTTTGCGGCATTCGTCAGGGGACGTGGCCAGCATGGAACGGGATAGGAGGCGACCGTCGTCACCAGCCAGGTGGCAAATATAATAGGGCATATTAGCGAATATTAGGCTACAGGTTGCCGATTGTCAAACCAGAGGGACCCATATGAAATGACCGCCAAACGAGGAAAGTTGACATCGGGCTCGGATTGCCTTATTTAATAAGAGTGACGAAAAAAGCCTTATCGAGGCTCCTTTTTATCCTGGTTTTATTGTTCGGTTCTCCGACCCCAGGACGCATGGCCTCACCCCAGGACTTCCCGGAGCAGAAGCCGAAATTCGATTATATGAGCAGCTTCCTTAGGGGAAGAAAACCGCTCGGATTGAGAGAAGACCTGATCATGAAACGGCTCCTCCGTCAACCGCGGGCCAGCTGGGCGATTCGGGCAGGTTTGCGACATATCTTGGATTAGTCTCTAATTTTTTTTACGTTTTGGATTCAAATTTTTGGATTTTTTTAACGATTGGGATTAAAATCATAAGCAAGAGGATGAACAAGAAACTCTATCTCGCCCTGACCGCCGTCCTCGTCCTTGTCATGTTGGGAGCCGTCAACGTCTATAAGAACATCACCTGGAAAGAACCCACGGACGGAGTAACCTGGGGGGAAAAGCCCAATGGTCTCACGGCCCTAAAGGTCGCCGTCAATAGTCCGGCCTATCTAGCCAGCATCAAGAAGGGGGACATCCTCTATTCCATCAACAACATCCCCATTAAGACCAAGATTGACCTCCTCAAAACCCTCTGGATGGCCCGGGATGCGGACCAGAAAGTCAGCTATCAGATCGGCCGGGAAGGGGAGATCGTCACCCCGTCTTTCTACCTCCAGAAGAAGGGCGTCAACCTTGTGTATTTCTACCTGGCCTTGGTGGGTCTCACTGCCCTGGTCATCGGGTTCATCGTCTTCTTCAATTCCCGCCGGCACCTCTCTCTGCCATACATCTATTTTTATCTCCTGACCCTGGCCTTTTATGCTTTTTACACGTTTTCACCGACGGGGAATCTGGATGCCGTCGACACCCTGTTCTATATCATCGACAAGGTTGGCTTCCTCGCCTTTCCGCCGCTTCTCCTCCACTTCTTCATGATCTTCCCCCAGCGAAAAAAATTCATCAAGCGTCGGCCCTCCATTCTCTTCCTGGTCTACCTGCCGGGAACGCTACTTCTTGGGACCAGAGCCCTCTTCCACGTCGTCCTGTCCGGTGGATGGGGCGACGCCAGGGCCCTCCGGTTCCAGGCCAGGCTCGAGCGCCTGGACCTCCTCCATTTCACGGTCTTTACCCTCATCACCCTGGCAACAGTCATCCATAGCTCCCGGCACCCCCAGAGCATCTTTGTCAAGAAGCAGCTCAAGTTTATCGTTTCAGGACTGGGAATGGGTATCGTTCCTTTCACCGTTTTTTACGCCGTCCCGTTCCTGGCCGGACGCGCCCCGTCCACTCCCGCTGAGCTGACCGTCCTCCTCCAGGCCCTCATCCCCCTGACCTTCGCCTATTCCGTATCGCGCTACAAGCTCATGGATTTCGAGATCCTGCTCAAAAAGGCTGTCACCCTCATCGTTGCGTTCTTCGTCGTCGCCCTCGTTTACTACGTCCTTAGCTCCCAGACCAGGATCTTCTCCGAGAACAGACTCAATGCCATCATCCTCGGGGTCATGGCTATCCTCCTCGGCGCCTCCCTCTTCACGCCCCTGAAGAAGCTGGTCCAAACGCTCCTCGACCGGGCCATTTACAGAAGGAGCTACGAATACCGGAAAACACTCCTCTTCATCAGCAAGGAACTCAGCAGGGAGCGGAACCTTCAGAAGCTGTCCCACTCCCTGCTGAACTCGATAGCCAACGCCCTCTCCCTGCGGACGATCGCCCTCCTTCTGGCCGAGGACGAAGACCCCCGGACGTTCCGGCTCCTCCGGAGCTGGGGAGAGGCCATTTCAGCCCCTCCTTCGATCACCTTCGATGAGCCCTTCTTGGAACAGATGAGGGAAAGCGACTACCTTTCTTATTACTCCTTCCAGGACCGGAAAGGCGGCCCGAAGCGAATCGAGCAATTTATCCCTTTCGGCATTTACCATATCCTGCCCCTTCGGGTCGAAGAAAAAATCATCGGCTGTCTGGCCATGGGGCGAAAGCAGGACGGGACCTATCTTACCAGTGACGACTGGGAACTCATGACGACCATCTCGCCCTCCGTAGCCCTGGCCCTGGAGAATGCTTATCTCTACAGCCAAGAGAACATCCGGACCCTGGAGATGCAAAGGCTCAAGGACTATAGTGAAAATATCATCGAGAGCCTGACCGTGGGGGTCGCCGTCGTCGACCATGCGGGGACCATCATTAGCTGGAACAGAGTCCTTGAAGCCCAATTCGGATTGAAAAAAGAAAACGTCCTTCGCCACAAACTCGTCGACGTCCTGGGAACGAAGAATTATTCGGCCATCTTCCCGACCGACACCGGGCAGGCCTTCAGGCCCCTGACCGAGCTCGGCATGGACCTCCCGGGGGGGAGAAAGAGGATCTTTGACATCGCCAAAACCCCTCTCCTCGACAATCAAATGAAGCCCTACGGAACGATCATCGTTTTCGAGGACATCACCGAGAAGATCAGCCTCCAGCAGCAGCTGCTGACGTCGGAGAAACTCGCCTCCATCGGCCTCCTTTCGGCGGGGGTCGCCCATGAAATCAACACGCCGCTGACCGGAATCTCGAGCTATGTCCAGATGCTCCAGAAAAAGCTCACCGATGCCCACTACGCTCAGATCTTGGAGAAGATCGAGGCTCAAACGGACCGGGTGGGAAAAATCATCAAGAACCTCCTGAACTTCGCCAGGAACCCCTCGGATTCCTCCTTCCAGCGCGTCGACCTAAAGGAGAGCCTGCAGGAGATCATCTCCCTGATCGAATATAAGCTGAAGAACATGAATATCGAACTGGAGCTCGTCCTGGCCCCCGTCCCCCCTTTTCATGCCCAAGGGGAAAGGCTCCAGCAGGTTTTCATCAACATCATCCTCAATGCCCTGGACGCCATGCCCAAAGGCGGAGAGCTCCGAATCGAGCTGTCCCGGGCGGGACGGGAGGCAATCGTGAAGATCTCGGACACGGGTGCGGGGATCAAGGCCGAGCACCTCCCTCACATCTTCGATCCCTTTTTTACGACGAAGGGGACCGGAAAAGGGACGGGGCTCGGGCTATCCATCAGCTACGCCATCATCAAAGAACACGAGGGTCGGATCCAGGTCGAGAGCGAGCCGGGGAAGGGAACGAGCTTCACCATCGTCATTCCCATGGATCTCCGTGTGCGCAAGACTGAAGATTCATTAGAAGCGAGGAAGTGACCATGTCCGCACGAGGGATCATTCACATCATCGACGACGAGCCGATCATCCACGACGTCCTGGGGCAACTCCTGACCATGGAGGGCTATGAGGTCGACTCGTCCGCGTCAGGCGAGGAAGCGCTCTCCAAGCATTCCTCCCAAGCCTTCGACCTTATCCTCCTGGACCTTCTCATGCCCGGGCTGGACGGCATCGAGGTTCTCAAACGCATTAAGAGGATTGATCCCCAGGCCATGGTCATCATCATCACGGCCTACGCTTCGGTCGAATCTGCCATCTCCGCCATGAAGATAGGCGCCTTCGACTACATCCAAAAACCCTTCAAGCACGACGAGCTCCTGATGACCATCGACAGAGCCCTGGAGCACAAGCGTCTCCAGGATGAGAACATTCGGCTCAAGGATGAACTCCGCCAGAAGTTCGGCTTCGAAAACATCATCGGGAAGAGCAAGGCCATGAAGAACGTCTTCGACCTTGTCAAGGCCGCCGCCCCAACCCGGAGCACGATCCTCCTCCAGGGAGAAAGCGGGACGGGCAAGGAACTTGTCGCCCGAGCCATCCACCTGCACAGCGAACGAGCGGAATTCCCCTTCGTCATCGTCAACAGCGGATCTCTCCCCCCCGATCTCCTTGAAAGCCACCTCTTCGGCCACGTCAAGGGGGCCTTCACCGGGGCCGTGGCGCTTAAAACCGGGCTGTTTGAGGCGGCGGATAAAGGGAGCATTTTCTTCGACGAGATCTCCTCCCTGAACATCGAAACCCAAGCCAAGCTCCTTCGGGTCCTTCAGGAAAAGGAATTTATGAGGCTCGGGGGGACGAAGACCATCAAGGTTGATGTCCGGATCATTACCGCCACGAACACGGATATCGAGGAACTCATCCGCCAGAAGGCCTTCCGCAAGGATCTCTTCTACCGCCTGAACGTCATCAAGATCGAGCTCCCGCCTCTTCGAGACCGCAAGGAGGACATTCCCCTCCTCGCCAAGCACTTCATCGACATCTACAGCCGGGAAAATAAGAAGGAGATTGAAGGAATCAGCGAAGACGTTTTCGAAATCCTGGACGAGTACAGTTGGCCGGGCAACGTCCGGGAGCTCGAAAACCTCATGGAGAGAGCCGTCGTTCTCTCCAAATCCAAGATCATCACCCGGAGCTCCCTTCCGCCCCTCTTCATGAGGGAGGAGGCCGAGGATGAGGAGGGCCCGGACTCGCTGGAGGGCTCGTTCGACTTCAAAGAGCGAACTCAGTATTACCAGAAAAAGATTATCCTGACCGCACTCAAGAAAACACGGGGAGTCCAGAAAAAAGCGGCCCGGCTTCTCGGGGTAAAGCCCACGACCCTCAATGAGATGATTAAGCGCCTCGAGATCGACGTCGATAACACCGGCTGAATCTCAGGCGAACTTGCCTGGAACCGACTTATCGGGATTAATGAGAATTTTGTACGGCTTTCCCGAGAGTTTTAACTTGAACTCTTGGCTGGGGGCGTCCACGATGACTTTCTCCCGGACAACCTTTCCGTCGCTCTGCCATTCGATCCAAAGGGGAAAGACGAACAGCCCCTTAACCTGATTGACCCTGACCAGCAGGACATCCTCCCCGCCCAGCTTCTCCTCCTCCGTGGTTACTCGAACCTCGGGCAGCTCATAGGAAAAGAACCATCCCTGAAAGAATTTTTCGAGGTCTCGGCCGGAGGCATCCTCCATGAAGTCCCGGAACTGTCCCGTCCGGACGGACCCGAATTTATAAGCCTCATAAAAATCTCGCAGGCCCTTGAAGAAGGCTTCATCACCGAGGATGTCGCGGAGCATGTTCAAGGCCAAGGCTGATTTATCGTAGACAATCGCTTGGTAGGCGTCAAAATCGTAGAAGCTCAAGCGTGACCCAAGAGATATCGGCCCCATATGGGATTTCTTCCGGGTCCAGCGCGAGAACCTCTTTAGGATCGAGGCATAGACGTCTTCACCGTACCGCTTCCGCAGGTAGAGGGCGGCCGCAAATTGGGCCATGCCCTCGCTGAGCCATAGGTCCCTGTAGGTCCCCGCCGATACCCCCTGCCCCCACCATTGGTGGGCGATCTCATGGGCCAGGAAGTACTCCCTCCAATGCGAGAGGTCCACGGGGCTGTTGATGTTCGCGGGGAACGGCCGGTCCCCGAGCCAAGGAAGCTCATTGAGAATGACGAAGGAAGCCGGGCTGTGTCCGCCGCTCTGCGGCCAAAGCCGTTGGACCACGCTCAGTCTGTCGAAGGGATAGGGACCGAACCAGCTTTTAAAGCTCTCGAGAACATCTCTGGCCTCGTCAAAGAAGGCCTTCCCTTGGACCATGATGTCCGATGAGCTGATCGACTGGAGGGGAAGGGGGCTGCTGCCCTCGCCGAGGGTCGTGAATTTGCCGACGATGAACGACATATACTTCAGCGGCACCTTCGATTGAAAGCTGTA
>CAZJBD010000036.1:0-17237 GCA_964544265.1 uncultured Eubacteriales bacterium | reverse complement strand
TGACCGGATTACGAGAATCGGCGACAAAACCGGAGCTTAGATGATTCAATGCTCTTAACGGAAGGGATCAAGAGGAGTATAATAAAAAGGCGATTCGATCACGAAACGAAAGAACCGGTGAAGATCGATGGTTTACCTGGACAATAATGCGACAACTCCGCTGGACCCCCGGGTGGCCGAAAAAATGGCCGCCTTCCTCAAGGAACATTTCGGGAACCCCTCATCCCTCTACCCTATCGGCCGCAAGGCCAAGGAGATCGTAACGGAAAGCCGGGAGGCGGTGGCCGGACTCCTGGGAGCGCATCGGTCCGAAATCACGTTCACGGGGTCGGGCACGGAAGCCGATAATTTCGCGCTGAACGGTGTCCTGGACGCGAATCCGGATAAAAACGAGATCATCACTTCGACCATTGAACATCCGGCCATTCTGGAAACGGCAAAATACCTCGAAAAAAAAGATATCAAGATCAGCTACGTTCCCGTAGACGGGACGGGCCTCATCGACTTGGATTTCCTCAGGGAAGCGGTTACTCCCCGGACGGCCCTCGTTTCCATTATGCATGCCAACAATGAAATCGGGACCGTCCAGCCCATTGAGGACGTCGTCCGGATCGCCCATGACAAGGGGGTGCTCGTCCATACCGATGCGGTCCAGACGTTCGGCAAAATCGAGGTCAACCCGGACAAGCTCGGCGTGGACCTGCTGACGGTCTCGGCCCACAAAGTTTACGGACCCAAGGGGATCGGGGCCCTGTACATTCGCAGGGGGACTAACATCCGGCCATTCCTCCACGGCGGTCACCAGGAGAAGGGCCTAAGGGCAGGGACCGAAAACACCTCCGGCATAGTCGGGTTCGGCGAGGCCGTGCGCATCCTTGCCGAACAGTGGAAAAAGGATAAGGACCGAATCGAGAAGCTCGCCTCCAGGCTCAAGGCGGGGATTGAGGAGAGGATTCCCAAAGTTAAATTCAACGGGCACCCCGAAAGACGTGTCAAGAGCACGCTCAATTTCGCTTTTCCCGGTCTTGAAGCCGAGGCGATCCTCCTGGCCCTGGCCACCAAGGATATCTACGTATCCACCGGTTCGGCTTGCAGCGAGGATTCCGATGAGGCGTCTCATGTGCTCCTGGCCATCGGGCTTAAGCCTGAGATCGCAAGATCGTGCATCCGCATGTCATTGGGCAGGTTCACCACCGACAAGGATATAGATACCGTCCTCCATGAGCTTCCGGGTATCGTTGAAAAATTGAGGAAGATCTCCGCTTTCGATCCGTTGCCATGATCATCATCGGTGAGAGGCTGAATTCCACGCGGCGCCCGGTCCTGGAGGCCATGCAGAGGCGTTATGGGGATTTTCTGACCATGGAGGCCGTCCGGCAGAAGAATGCCGGCGCGGACTATATCGACCTGAATGCGGCCGCCCTCATGAAGGAAGAGGTCCCGACGCTATCCTGGGCCATTCCCCTGCTCCAAAAAGCGGCTTCCTGTCCCCTGGCCATCGACAGCCCCAATCCTGAGGCCATCGAAGCCGGGCTCAAGGTCCACAAAGGCCGGGCCATACTCAACTCGCTTACGGCCGAAAAGGACAGGATCGCACGTCTTCTGCCCTTGGTCGGGGAGTACAAACCTCGGGTCATTGCCCTTTGCTTGGACGAGAGCGGGCTGCCCAAAGACCCCGATGCGGCCTTGGATATTGCCAGGAAAATGGTCGAGCTTCTGGTCCGCCGGGGGGTATCCCCTGAGGATATTTTCATTGATCCCCTCGTCCGGCCCATCGCCGCCGATCACGGAGCCGCCCAGCTCTTCCTCGACTCTCTCGAATCCATCAAGGAGGCCCTTCCGGAAGTCAAGACCATCGCCGGATTGAGCAACGTTTCTTTCGGCCTTCCCCACAGGGGCCTTATGAATCGAACCCTTCTGACTCTGGCCATGGGCCGGGGCCTTGACGCGGCTATATGCGATCCTTCCGACAAGGACTTCCAGGCCTCGCTTAATGCTGCCGATGCCCTTTTGGGCCGCGATCCTTCCCTCAAGTCATACCTCCGTTTCGCCCGAGACAAGAATTGATTTAGGCGTCCGAAAGCTCTATAATTCCCACATTATGAAGTGGATTTATATCGAGGACATTGCCAGCTACAGGAACCAGGATATCGAGGTCCGCGGCTGGGTTTACAACAAGCGCTCGAGCGGCAAGGTCCGGTTCCTCCTCATCCGAGACGGAACGGGGATCATCCAGGCGACGATTTTTTCGGAAAAAAAGGAACACCCCTTGTTCCGGACCTTCGATTCCCTGACCCAGGAGTCTTCGGTTATCGTCCGGGGGCATGTCCGGGAGGACAAACGGGCTCCGGGAGGCCATGAGCTCACCATCCACGATATCGAAGTTCTTCAGTTGGCCCAAGATTATCCGATTGCCCTTAAGGAGCACAGCACCCCGTTCCTGATGGAACACAGGCACCTGTGGTTGCGTTCGCAGAAACAGCACGCCGTCCTTCAGGTCAGGGCGGAGGTCGTCAAGGCCATCCGCGACTTCTTTGACGGCCGCGGTTTCCGCCTGATGGATACGCCAATCTTGACGCCGAGTGCCTGCGAAGGGACAACGACGCTTTTCGAAACGCAATACTTCGACCAGAAGGCCTATCTCAGCCAGAGCGGGCAGCTCTACAACGAAGCCACGGCGGCGGCTTTCGGCAAGGTCTACTGTTTCGGTCCGACCTTCAGGGCCGAGAAATCCAAGACCCGCCGTCACCTCATCGAATTCTGGATGGTGGAGCCCGAGGTTGCCTTCGCCACCCTCGAGGACATCACGGAACTCGGCGAGGACCTCGTCCTCTTCATTATCCAACGGGTCCTGGAAAAACGGAAGGACGACCTGGATGTTCTCGAACGAAACACAAAGTGTCTCGAGGCTATCCGAAAGCCCTTTCCACGCCTGACCTACGATGAGGCCGTTGCGAAGCTCAAGGCTAAAGGCTCCACGATCGAATGGGGCGATGACTTCGGAGCTCCCGAAGAGGCGATCATTTCAGAGATCTTTCCCGACCCCGTCTGCGTCACTCGTTTTCCAGCCAAAATTAAGGCTTTTTACATGCAGCCGGACGCTGGCCGGCCGGACTTGGTCTTGGGTGTTGACTTTCTGGCCTCAGAGGGGTACGGGGAGATCATCGGCGGCGGCCAGCGGATCCACGACCTCGCCCTCCTTGAACGGCGGATCAAGGAGAACAATCTGCCCCGTGAGGCCTATGAGTGGTATCTCGATCTGAGAAAGTACGGGGCCTTCCCCCACTCCGGTTTTGGCCTGGGGGTGGAACGGACGGTAGCCTGGATCTGCGGGACGAAGCACATCCGAGAAACTATCCCCTTTCCCAGGCTCCTTTACCGGATCTACCCCTAACTGCCGCGACCGCATGAAGACCCGACCCCATCCCCCTCAAAAAAAAGTGGCTCTTATCCACTTGGGCTGCGCCAAAAACCTGGTCGACAGCGAGGTCATGCTGGGCCATCTCCGCAATGCCAAATACGGTTTTGTCCGTTCCCCGGAGGATGCCGACATCATCATCGTCAATACGTGCGGCTTTATCCGGCCGGCAAGGGACGAAGCGGACAACGTCCTCGGGAAACTAGCCCGGCTGAAGATGAGACTTCCAGAAAAGAGATTCGCCGTCACCGGCTGTTATGTCGCTAAGGAAAGGGATCACCTAAAGAGAATGTTTCCCTGGGTGGATGCCTGGCTCGGGGTCGGGAGCTTCGACCGGATCGTCGACGCCGTCGAGGGAAGGCTGGTCCGGGAACGGGGGCGGACGTTTCTATACGATCACAACTCTCCGCGGATCATCTCAACACCTTCCGGATGGGCTTACCTTAAGGTTTCCGAAGGGTGTTCCCATCGATGCTCATTTTGTTCCGTGCCGCGGATCAAGGGTCCCTATCGGTCGCGCAGCCCCGCATCCATCGTCAAGGAGGCCCTGACGATGGCCGGCCGGGGCTTCCGGGAGATCAACCTCATATCCCAGGACACGACCTTTTATGGAAGAGACCGGCACCTCAAGGAAGGTTTGGCTGGGCTCATCCGGAAGCTCATTAGGGTCGAGGGGGTCGAATGGATCAGGCTCCTTTACGGATTTCCGGAAGAAGTCGCGGACAATCTTCTGGAGGTTCTTGGCGATCCAAAGGTTTGCCCTTATCTTGACATCCCCTTTCAGCACGCCGACCCCGTTGTCATCAGGGAGATGAAAAGGGGCTCGGACGGCGAACGCGCCCTCAAGCTCATCGACAAGATCAGAAGAAGGGTGCCGGACATCGCCCTCCGGACCTCGCTGATCGTTGGCTTCCCCGGGGAGGGCGCGAAGGAATTCCTGGCCCTCAAGCAATTCGTCCAGGAGGCGCGATTCAACCATCTCGGAGTCTTCACCTATTCTCCAGAGCCCGGCACGGCAGCTACGGCCCTGACCGATCCCCTAACCCAGGAAGAAAAAGACAGGAGAAAGGACGAGATCATGGAGATGCAGGCCAGAATCTCTCTGGAACACAACCGGGAGTACGTTGGGCGGACCCTGGACGTTCTCCTCGAAAGGCCGTTGAAAAAGGGAGGCCGTTGGGCCGGCCGGACCAGGTACCAAGCCCCGGAGGTCGATGGGATCGTTATGGTCGAGGAAGGGGGGACTCGACCGAAAGGAAAGAAGCCCATCCTGAAAGTTGAAATCACCGCCGCAGATATATATGATCTGCGGGGCAAGCTGGTTCCATGAAGACTCTGTCCATAATTCTTTCGACCTTCTTCGGAGCAGGATTTTTCCCGGTCGCGCCGGGAACAGTGGCCAGCTTCCTAACCATTCTTCTTTTTAGGCTCGGCATCTACAAGCTCGCTTGGCCGTTCCAGGCGCTTCTTATCGTCTTCCTCTTCATTGTCGGAGGGGCGGCCTCGAACCGCTACGCGCGGCTTCTCAACCGAAAGGACCCAGGAAGGATCGTCATCGACGAGACCTGCGGTCAGCTTATTGCCCTGTTCCTGCTCCCCCCGGGGTGGAAGGAACTCCTTCTGGCCTTTTTTCTTTTCCGGATCTTTGATATCATCAAGCCCTATCCCATCAAGAAGCTGGAAGCGCTTCCTCATGGGTGGGGGATCATGGCCGATGACGCCGGCGCGGGACTCGCTGCGGCGCTATTCATTCGGCTCATCCTCATTTTTCTATGAAAAGAAGGGCGAACCTCAAAACCGAGATTCTGGCGGTCGGGACCGAACTCCTTTCGCCGTATTTTCAGGACACAAACTCCCTCTTCCTCATCGAGCGCCTTAACGAGCTTGGCATCGGGGTCTCCTTTAAGACCATCGTGACGGACAATCGTGAAGACCTTAGAGATTGCCTTCGGACGGCCATGAAACGCTCCGAGCTCATCATGGCGATGGGGGGCCTTGGCCCCACAGAGGACGACCGAACTAAGGAAGTTGCGGCTGAGGTTCTTCGAAGAAAGCTCGTCTTCAACGGGGCCGTGTGCAGAAGCATCCGCGAACGCTTCCGAAGGCGGGGCGTGCCCATGTCCTCGTCCAACAGGAAACAGTGCTGCGTCGTCGAGGGCGCCGAGGTTCTGATGAATCCCAACGGAACCGCCCCCGGTCTTTGGATTCCTTATGGTTCTAAGAGGCTCGTCCTCCTGCCTGGACCTCCTCACGAGCTCAAGCCCATGTTCGAGAAGGACGTTTTGCCGAGGCTCAAGACGGTCAGGTCGGGATTTACGCTCCGGCGGATTCTCAAAATCACGGGGATAGGGGAATCTTTGATGGAGAACAGGATTCGGGCGGTCTATGCGAACCTCCCCCCGGAAGTTAATATCACGACCCTGGCTTCCCCCGGCGAGCTGCAGATTCGATTGGCGATCTCGGGCGTCGGAGATCCCTCAAGCTCCGAAGCGGTCCTCGGATCCGTTGAAAGGCTCCTCCTGAAGAAGCTCGGCAATAACGTCTATTCCAGGACCGGTGAAACGATGGAGGAAGTCGTGGGCGTGCTCCTGCGGTCCCGGGGAAAAACGCTCGCCTGCGCTGAATCCTGTACGGGGGGCTTCTTGAGCCATCGTTTGACTAATGTCCCGGGCAGCTCAGATTATTTCCTTGAGGGCGTCGTCACCTATAGCAACGAGTCCAAGACTGGACTCCTCGGAGTCCCCAGGCCCTTAATCAGGGAGCACGGGGCAGTGAGCGGTCCCGTAGCCGAAGCCATGGCCCTGGGCGTCAGGCGGAGGTCGGGTTCCGACTATGGGTTGGCCATCACCGGAATAGCCGGCCCCGATGGCGGGACGGCATCCAAACCGGTCGGCCTTGTATTCACGGGACTGGCCTGGCGTGACGGTATCGTCGTCGAAAAGAACGTTTTTTTTGGAAAAAGAGACCTCGTCAAGTTCCAGTCTTCTCAGAAAGCTATGGATATGCTGAGGAGGCGGCTCCTGGAGAAGGAAATATGAGGACATTTGTTGCCATTGACCTGACCCCGGATCTCAAAATCACCTTGGAAGCCCTGATCCGCAACATCAAAAAAGACGCCACGGGTGTCAAGTGGGTCAAATCTGCCGGGATGCACCTGACGCTCAAGTTCCTGGGTGAGATCCCTCCAGAAAAAGTCGCGGACATCATCGGTCTCCTAAAGACCATCGCGAATAACCATCCCACCTTTCTCCTTAAGCTGAAGGGAACGGGTACCTTCCCGCCCGGCAGGAAGAGGAGCGCCAGGGTGATATGGGCGGGAATCACCGAGACGCCTGAACTCATGGCCCTTCAGGAGGCGATGGAAAAGGGATTCGAAACGATCGGATTCCCGCGGGAGGATAGGCCGTTTCATCCCCACCTAACCCTGGGGCGCGTAAAGTTCCCCCACGGTCTCGACCCCGTCCTGGACGAGCTCGAAAAATTCCGGGAAACGGATTTCGGGCAAATGATGGTCGATCGAATCAGGTTCTTTGAGAGCATCCTGAAGCCGGATGGCGCGGATTATTCCGTCCTCGCAGAGGTCGAGCTCGGATGAAAGCTCTCTTCGCTGTCCTTGCCTACTTCGTGGGGGCCATCCCCACCGGCTACCTCTTATTCAAATTGAGTGAGAAAAAGGACATCCGGGAGTTCGGGAGCCGAAACATGGGCGCGACCAATGTCATGCGCCTCAAGGGTTGGACGTATGCCGTCCCCGTGGCTGTGTTGGATGTCCTCAAGGGCTTTCTTCCGGCGTTCCTGGCCATAAAATTATTCCGGGACCCCCGGCTCGCGCTCATTGCATCGTTCCTGGCCGTTTTGGGCCACTGCTTTCCGGTTTATATCCGCTTTCGGGGCGGGAAGGGCGTCGCGTCGACGATGGGCGCTTTTGCCGCGGTCGCCTTCCTTCCCTTTCTCGTGAGCGCAAGCGTATTTGTCCTGATTGTCGTCATCAGTCGCTACGTTTCACTTGGCTCGATCATGGCCACCCTAAGTTTTCCAATCTTCGTGCTTCTCTCCCACGGGAAGCTGGAGACTGCGGTATGGGGGATTGCCATCGCCTCCCTTGTCGTTATCAAGCATTCCGGCAACATCAGGCGCCTTCTCGAAGGCCGAGAAAGGAAATTCGGGGAGAAGATTTCATGAAGGCGTGCGTCATCGGCGGCGGCACCTGGGGCTCGGCGTTCGCCCTGCATCTTGGAAGGCTGAAGACCAGGACAAAGCTCTGGGTGCGCGAAACGGACATTCTCGAGACGCTCCTCAAAACGCGGGAGAACAAAACCTTCCTTCCGGGGCATCTCTTCCCTTCCCAGGTATCTTTCTATCACGACCTTCCGGAGGCTATCGTCTCGACCGAGGTCCTCTTTATCGCCGTCCCTTCCCAGTTCTGCAGGGGCCTCTACACCGAGATCGCTCCTTACCTCATGGCGGACCAAATCGTCGTCAGCCTGACCAAGGGACTTGAACAGAAATCGCTCCTGAGGATGACTCAGGTCATGGAGGAAGTCTTCCACCCCACCCAAAAGCCCCGCCTGGCGGTCCTCTCCGGGCCGAGTTTCGCCAAAGAGGTTGCTCGGGGAAATCCGACGGCCGTGGTCGTGGCCTCCAAGGATTCCGAGTGTGCACGAAAAGTCCAGCACCTCATTTCGAGCTTGGTGCTCAGGGCCTATTCTTCATCCGACGTCATCGGAGTGGAGCTTGGCGGGGCGTTGAAAAACGTCATTGCCATAGCGGCCGGGATCGCCGATGCCTTGGAATGCGGCTTGAACTCCAAGGCCGCCCTGATAACTCGGGGACTCGTGGAGATCATTCGACTGGGGACGCACCTGGGCGCCCGAAGGGAAACATTCTCCGGGTTGGCAGGGATGGGGGACCTGATCCTGACCTGCACCGGGGAACAGAGCCGGAACCATTATGTCGGAAACGAGCTGGGCAAAGGAAAATCCCTGAGAGCCATCTTATCGCGGATGAAGATGGTCGCCGAAGGCGTCCGAACGACGCTTTCGGTTCATCATCTTGCCCGGCGAGAGAATATCGAGATGCCCATCTCGAACGAGGTCTATCAGGTCCTCTATAGGAACAAATCGCCCAGAAAGGCTATTGAAGATCTTATGTCGAGGGCCCTCAGGATCGAGTGAGCCCTGAGGCGGAGGCCCCAGGAAAGGAGGGACGGATGAAGATGAAGCCTGCGCTCGTCGTCCTCGCTTGTCTCGGCCTGACGTTCTGTGCATCACGCCAGACGAAGCTGACCAAGGCCCGGGAAAAGGATCCCCAATATCAGTATAATCTGGGACTTTTTTACCTTAACAGCAACAGCGTCGATGAGGCTATCCAATATCTCAATAAGAGTCTCGCTCTGAATCCCCGGCATTTCCTCGCTTGGAATGCCCTCGGCCTGGCCCAGTCGATGAAAGGGAACTTCCAGGAAGCGACGGCGGCCCTCCAGAAGAGCCTTGAGATCAACCCTCAGTTCACAGAAGCCCGGAACAACTTAGGGACGATCTATCAAGAATTGGGGTTCGTCGACAAGGCTGAGCAGGAGTTCAAGAAAGCCCTCGAGGACGTCAATTATACGTCACGGGAGCTCCCCTATTACAACCTGGCTCGCCTCTATTTCTTGTTGGGCAAAATCGATGAAGCCTACGAAAATGTCCAGAAGGCCATCCAGATAAAAAGGCGGCTCGCGATGGCCCATGATCTCAGAGGACAAATCCTGGAACAGAAGGGCGATATCGAGGGCGCCATCGATTCCTACGAGGAAGCCGTCGGCATGATCCCCAACGAGACCGACTTCGGCTTCCATCTGGGTGCGGCTTATTTTAAGAACGACGAGTTCGAGGAAGCCCGGGAGGTTCTGGAAAGGATCTCACCGCTCGTCCGGGACCAGGCAACGAAGGACAAGATCAAGGAATATCTGGATACCATCAAGGGGAAGAAGAAAGATTAGGTCCCTTCTTCCCAGTCCTCGAGATATTTCTTCTGGGCGGGAGTCAGCTTATCAATGGAAACTGCCATCGAAGCGAGTTTTAAGGCCGCGATCTCCCTGTCGATGGCGACCGGCACGGGATAGACCTTTTTCTCCAGCGATCTTCCCTGCCGGCTGAGATACCGGACGCTGAGGGCTTGGTTGGCGAAGCTCATGTCCATGACCATGGCCGGATGGCCTTCAGCCGCGGCAAGGTTGATGAGCCGTCCCTCGCCCAGGAGATTGATCTTTTTTCCCCCTTTGAGCGTATATTCGTCGATAAACGGCCGAATCCGCCTTTTGCTATGGGCCAGTTTTTCTAAGGCCTGGATATCGATCTCGACGTTGAAATGGCCGGAGTTGGCCACGATAGCCCCATTCTTCATTTTAAGGAAGTGTTCCCGCCCGATGACTCGCTTGTTCCCGGTCACGGTCACGAAAATATCTCCGATCCGGACGGCCTCGGCCATGGGCATGACCGAAAAACCGTCCATTTTAGCTTCCAGAGCCTTGATGGGATCCACCTCGCAAACGACAACATGGGATCCTGCGCCCTTGGCCCGCATCGCAAGTCCCTTGCCGCACCAGCCGTAGCCGGCCACGACGAAGTTGAGCCCGGCCAGCAGGACGTTGGTCGCTCGCTGGATGCCGTCCAGCGTGCTTTGGCCCGTTCCATATCTGTTGTCGAAAAGGTGCTTTGTATCCGCGTCGTTCACGGCGATGATCGGATAGCCCAGGACCCTTTCCCGGGCCATGCTTCGAAGGCGGATGATCCCGGTGGTGGTTTCTTCAGTCCCCCCAAGGATGCCGGACAGCAGGTTCCGGCGGCTGGAGTGGATCGTCGACACGAGGTCGGCTCCGTCGTCCATGGTGATTTGCGGTTTGTGGTTAAGGGATTGGTTGATGTGACGGTAATAGGTTTTGTTATCCTCCCCCTTGATGGCGAAGACGGAGATCCTATCCGACTTCACCAGGGCGGCGGCCACTTCGTCCTGGGTGCTCAGGGGGTTGGACGCCGTAAGCCGGACCTCTGCCCCCCCGAGTTTGAGGGCCTGCATCAGGTTTCCCGTCTCACTCGTTACGTGGAGGCAGGCTGAAATCCTCAGCCCCTTGAGGGGTTTTTCTTTCTCAAAACGGACCTTGATCCTTTCCAGGACGGGCATGGACCGCGCTGCCCATTCCATCTTGAGCTTTCCTTGCCGTGAGAGATTCAGGTCTTTTACATCAAAATCCATATTTTATCCCTTCATCCCTAAAATCTGCCAACGTTGCCGATAGAAGGATTCCATGGACACGATACTAATTCCAGAGAATGGGTTCATGTCCGGGAATTCCGCTGGACATCTGACCGGCGATTTCGGGGCGTTTACAGTCCGGCGTCCTTCTTGAGCGCCGAGGCCATATCGGTCCATTCCCAGGTGAACTCCTCCTCGATCCGGCCGAAGTGGCCGTAAGCGGCGATCTTCTTATAGATGGGCCGCAGGAGATTGAGGTAGTTGATCATGCCCTTGGGTGTCAGCTTGAAGTGGGCCCGGATAAGCTCCTTGATCTTGTCTTCGGAGATCCTGGCCGTCCCGAAGGAATCGACCATGATCGAAACAGGTTCTGCGACTCCGATGGCGTAGGCCAGCTGGACTTCGAGCCTGTCGGCGATGCCAGCGGCCACAAGGTTCTTGGCCACGTAACGAGCCATGTAAGAGCCAGAGCGGTCGACCTTGGAAGGGTCCTTCCCCGAGAACGCGCCGCCTCCGTGGCTTCCCACTCCGCCGTAGGTATCTACGATGATCTTGCGACCGGTGATCCCTGTGTCGCCGAGAGGGCCGCCGATTTCGAAACGGCCTGTCCCGTTGATGAAGACCTTTTTCCAGGTCTCTTTATCAATGAGATTGGCGGGGACGACCTTTTTGACGACCTCGCGCTTGATGTCTTCTCGAAGGTCCTCAATCTTGACCTTATCATTGTGCTGAGCCGCTATGACCACGGCCTCGACGCGTTTGGGAATCTCTCCCTCATATTGGATCGTGACCTGAGACTTGCCGTCCGGACGGAGATAGGGCAGGATCTTTTCCTTTCGGACCTCGCTCAGGCGCCGGCAGATTTTGTGGGCCAGCATGATCGGCATGGGCATGAATTCCGGAGTTTCCCGGCAAGCATAGCCGAACATCAGGCCCTGGTCCCCCGCCCCCTGCTCATGTCCTTCGGTCTCATTCACGCCCTGGGCGATGTCCGACGACTGCTCGTGAATCGAGGAAATCACGCAGCACGTTTTATAGTCAAAGCCGTATTCTGCTTTTGTGTAGCCGATATCGCGGACCGTATTTCTCACCAGCTTCTGGAAATCGCAGTAGCCAAGGGTCGTGATCTCCCCGGCGATGAGGACGAGCCCCGTCGTCGTCAGTGTTTCGCAAGCGACGCGGCTCTTGGGGTCCTGACGGAGAAGATCGTCCAGAACGGAATCCGAAATCTGGTCGCAGATCTTGTCCGGGTGACCTTCGGTTACCGATTCCGATGTGAAAAGATACGTTCCATTCTTGCTCATTGATGGTCTCCTTGAGACTCAATCCCAGAATAGCCAAACAAAATAGCACAAAAGGATGCCCATTTCAATAGGGCGAATCGAGTCAACCGAGATTCATCCGTCTCCGGAGACACGGAGGACCTTGGCGCCGCGGATTTGGCGCTCCTTAATCTCGACCAAAGCCCGATTGGCCTCTGCCAAAGGATACTCCTCGACCTCGGGCCGGATCGGAATCTCGGCCGCCAGTTTGAGGAATTCTGCGACATCGGCCCGGGTCACGTTGGCAACGCTCCGAATTTCTTTTTCCATCCAGAGGTGAACGGGATAATCGAGGTTGAGAAGATCCTCCTGATCGATGTTCTCTTTGCGGATTGCGTTAATGACCAGCCGTCCTCCGGCTTCCAAGTTCTTGAGGGCTTCGCGTAAGGGCTTCCAGACTGGGGTCGTGTCGATGATGGCGTCGAGCTTTCGAGGCGGGGTCTCCTCTGTTTCGCCGGCCCAGGCCGCTCCGAGCTCCCGGGCAAATTTGCGCTCCTTCACGGCTCGGGCAAAAACAAAAACTTTTGTTTTGGGATATCTATGCTTAACCATCAGGAGGACGAGGTGTCCGGATGCACCGAAGCCCGTGAGCCCGAGCGTCTGACCGTTTTTGAGGCCCGTCAACCTGAGGGACCGATAGCCGATCGCGCCCGCGCAGAGGAGAGGCGCGGCTTCTGCCTCCGTAAAGATTCCGGGAATCGGATAAGTAAAATCCTCAGGAACGGCCATGTACTCCGCGTATCCGCCGTCGACGTCCCGGCCGGTCGCCCGGAAATCGGGGCATAGATTCTCCCTCCCGCTGCGGCAGAAGCGGCATTGTCCGCAGGCCGAATAGATCCAGGCAACGCCGACACGATCGCCGTTTCTAAAACGTCCAGCCTTCCGTCCGGTCTCTGCGACCCTTCCGATAACCTGATGGCCAAGGACGACGGGGAGTTTCGGCGGAGGCATTCGGCCCTCGATTTCGTCAATCTCAGTATGGCAAACTCCGCAAGTCAGGACCCGGATCAGAATTTCTCGCTCTCCCGGCGACGGGGCGGGAACGTCGCGTATTTCAAGCGGAGTCCTATTTTGACGAAGGTCGCTCGTTGTCGTCATGACCATGGCTTTCATGGGTTAACCTCTACGGCCTGGCCAGATCATCATTGCCCGGACGATTCGATAGGCCTATTCGTCTTCTCTTTGCCCTCTTTTATAGAGTTGGCCAAGAAGAGGCATCGCGTGTTTTATCCTGGTGGAAAGGGGCTTCTCCCCTTCCCTCTCATAATAGCGTAGAAGGGCTTCGAGAAAAGCCTGAACCGTGGCCGGAGGGCAATGGAGTTTCGGGGCCGGCAACTCGCCGAGTTCGTTTTCAATCAAGCCAATGAGATGACGGACGATCTCCTCGTCTGAGCCGGAAACGAGATCGACAATTGAACAGCCTTTGATCTTCTCGGTGAACACGGAGGCGGAGGCGATGGTTACCGCACAGCCCAAGGAGTTGAACTTGGCATCTTCGATGACTCCGTTTCGGATCCGTAGATAGAGCTCGGTCAGGTCGCCGCAAACAGGATTGGTCATCGTGCCAATCGCCTCCGGATTTTCGATCCTGCCGACATTGCGCGGATTCTCGAAATGCCGGATGATATTTTCAGAATAGCCGAACGGTTTTTGGGGGTCCATTATGAGCTCTCAAAAGAAAAACCAAACTAGCCCCTTTTTACCATACCTTGGGGATCAATTTCCAGCCCACCCTGGCCGCATAATCAGAATAACCGGGGAGCTCCTTCCGGAGGGTTTTATCCTCCAAGTCGGTCCGTAGGACAAAGAGAGCGGCAATTAGCGCAGCGGGAATGAGAGAATAAAGTGACCCGAGAAAGAGGGGCAGGCAGAAAACGGCGAGGATAACAGCCAGGTACATCGGATGCCGGATGAGCCGATAGGGGCCGGTCGTACAAACCTTTTGGCCGCGATCGGCCTGGATTCTCACGAACCCGGATAGGAAAGCGTTCTCCCGAAAGGCCCAGACAACGATCGTCCAGGATAAGAGGATGCCCGCAAAGGCAAGCCATTGGAGGGGCCGAGGCACCCTTGACCAATGAAATCTGACCGCGTCGAGGGGGGCGATGAGAAGCATGACCAAAAGGAAAAGGGAATAAATTCTGATGATGATCCTATCCCAGCCCTTAACGTCTTTTCTTTTTGCGACGGATGTCCGTTCCCTGAATAATCCTGGATCATGTTTTTTCAACCAGACGATCAAAGCGGAGGTGCTGATCAAATAAAAGCCGAGAAAAAACCAGAGTTCGGGCCAGTTAATCGTGCCGGCTGCGATAAAAATGAGGGCCACATAAAGGACGCTCAGGACGATTTTAACTGCAGGCTCACTCCTCCGAGATCCGGTTTCAGAAGAAGGCGTGGTGTTCATCAGGAGGGCGAAGATAGCCTGCAGGGGCCGGACTCGGTCGAGGGCGCTAGGAACCCGGGACTTCGATGACTTTGCCCGTCCCCATGGGCATGTAGTTCTCGCCGAAGGCTGATTTCAACATGGCGATTGGCTTGTCGCCGGTGCAATGAGTGGCTCCACATTTTTCGACCTTCAGCTCCTTGAATGCGGCGATGATCTCTTGAATCTCGATCTCTGGCTTGTCGAGGAGATGAAATCCGCCAAAAACGAGGTAAATCGGCTTGTCCAGGATTTCCTTTGCCCGCTTGAGGATTTTCACGATGCCCTGGTGCGAGCAACCAGTAACGATAACAAGGCCGACGGGGGAATCGACGATCAGAGATTGCTCTTTGATTTCGTCGCCCATCTCCCCGGTAAGGAATACGTTCCGGCAGACCTCGACGGGCTTATCGACGGCCTGGGCCCTGGCCTTCAAGTCCGTTACGCGTCGCCCGAATTCCGGCGGAAAGGAAATGGGGAAAAAGACCGTTACATTCGGATTCTGTTCCAGGACGGCGGCCATGCCTCCTGTATGATCGCCGTGGATATGGCTGATGACGACCTGATCGACCTTCTTCAGATCAACTCCAAGGACGCCGATATTATGCAAAAGGACCTGGGGCTTGGTTCCCGTATCAAAAAGGATCGTTTTTTCGGTTCCCTCTATGAGGCAGGAAAACCCCCAATCCGCCCGGGTTCTCTCTTTAGAAACATAATTATCATAGAGTACGGTGAACCGAAGTGGTCCGTTTGACGGATCGCAGTTCGCGGCCGCAGCCCACGGGAGGAGAATCGCCTCCAACACAAGGACGGCCAACGGGACGGTCAAGAATTTGGGACGCACTGACATCGACGCCTCCTTTGGCTGATTTTCCTCATTTGTCAGAGCCGGATGAAATCAGCCTCGAAAAATGGTCGAAATTGTGATCGAAAGCCTACTCCTCCAGGAGCTCCTCGACTTCTTTCTCTCCCTCTTTCAACTCGTTCTTTTGCTCCTTATCGACTTTCAACAGAAGCGTCTGGAATTCGCCCATGTGCGTCTTTTCTTCTTTGGCGATGTCCAGGAGGACCTTGCGGATATCGGCATTCTCCGTCAGGGCGGCCATCTGCTCATAGAAGCTCGTCGCATCCAATTCGGCGATCATCCCCGCCCGCAGAATTTCCCGATCCAGGTCCTCTTTTTTCACCTTGCCAAGATTAACGGGCATTTGAGATAACATCTCTCCTCCTCATAAAATCGATATCCAGACCCGAAGGCCTGACATTATCCAGGGTTCAGCCTTTTCGCACTTCCTGAAAGGCCTAACCCTGCATCTCACAGGCCTGTTTCCATCCAGGACTATTTTTTCCCCTCTATAGAGTACTCTCTTTCCTTATCTGAGCTCAACCTATTTGTTTGTCTTCTCCAAGCTCTCCAACAATCCTCTCATTGGACCCGACTGGGCAAAAAAAATTTCTGAGGCGGCCTTATTTCGCCTTGGGCGGAACCAAGCTCATAGCCCGTTCAGCCATCGCCGTGATTGTCAGGGAGGGGTTTACGCCCAGGTTCGCGGGGATCGCCGAGGCGTCGGTCACATACATATTGTCGTAGCCGTATACGCGATGGTTTTTATCGATCACCCCGTGGTCCCTATCCTTTCCGATGATGCAGCCGCCCAGGATGTGCGCCGTCATGGGGATATTGAATAACACCTCAGTGAGCGCGTTTTGGGGGATGGCGTCCATTCGCTTGGCCATGGCCCGAACGGCCTGATTGGCCTCGGGGATATAGGTCGGGATCCTCTTACCGCCGTTTTGCGAGACAAGCCCCTTTCGGAACAATGCCCACCAGCGCCGCTTCCTCGATACCGTGAGGTAATTATCGAGCGTTTGCATAACGAGAAGGATGACACTGTTGCGACCCCAGTCGATGGGAACGCGGATCCTCAAGAATTGCAGGGGATGGCGGACGACATTCCATAAGAATTTTAAGGAGCGAGGAACCTTTCCGCCTCCGTCCGTCATCAGCCCCGCGAAAACTGCCATGACGTCCGAGCCCTTTGGGTAACGGACGAGCTCGATGTGGGTCGTCTCATTAACGAATACACTCGAGGTGATCGATACGCCCAAGGAGTGCTGTTGGTTTGTCCTTGAGGTCACTCCAGCCAGGACTTCACTATTCGTCCGGACGACATGTCCCAGCCTATCGGAAAGATCGGGCAGGGACCCTTTTTCTTTGCAGCGCATCAGGAGCTCTAGAGTGCCGATGACTCCGGCGGCAAAGACGATTCCCCCCGCCCGTCTCACAACCTTCTTTCGAGGATAGAGGCCCGTCGTCCTTTGGGAGGTGACAATATAGTTCCCGTCCTCATCTTGTTTGACATCGATGACTTTTGCCTCCGGCACGATTTCGGCGCCCAGCCCTTCGGCCAAATAAAGATAGTTCCTGTCCAAGGAATTCTTTCCGCCGTCGCGGCAGCCGACCATGCAATGCCCCGACATCGTGCAGCCCCTCCGTTCCGGGCCTCTCCCGCCGAAAAAGGGATCGGGGACGTCGACACCCGGCTTTCCGAAGAAGACGCCGACATCGGTCGCCCTGAAATGCCGTTCCCTGCCGATCTCCCTGGCATAATCCTTCAGCATGTGGTCCGTGGGCCAGAATTTCGGATTGGTCACCACGCCGAGCATTTTTTTTGCGGTTTCATAATGAGGCGCCAATTCCGCCCTCCAATCGGGAACGAGCCCGTTCCACTGGGGGTCCTCAAAAAACACGTCGGGAGGGACGAAAAGGGTGTTGGCGTACACCAGGCTTCCTCCGCCGATGCCGCTGCCACCGAGGATGAGCACGTCGTTCAGG
>CAZJBD010000035.1:0-17254 GCA_964544265.1 uncultured Eubacteriales bacterium | reverse complement strand
CCCCTTCCCTCCCCGTCGGCGACGGTACCGAAGATTTCCTTCTCCCGCGCCCCCGGGTCGCCCTGGAAGTACTCCTCGAACCGCTCGCGGCGTATAAAATTCATATTCCGGAGCGTCCGAAGCATGGCCTGGGTGCCGATGCCGAAGTATCGCTTGAGGAAGAGAACGTCGTCGTACCCGATCCGGTGGGGCCGGATATCCCGCTCCACGATTTCTCGGACCTTGCCCGGCGGCATCAGAAAGCGGGCGGCGAAAGCCTGGGCGAACTGCTCGCGCGGCGGGTAGAGGGAGACGTATTCATCGACGAAGACGTCGGGATTATCAATGACGGGGCTGTCGAGCCGGTCCTTAAGATAGTGGCAGTATTCGTGGGCGGCGGTAAAAACTTGGCAGCCCGGAGGGTCGGCCGAATTGATCAGGGAGAAGGCCGCGCCCTTCTCTTCGATAAAGACAAAGACGCCGGAGACCTTGGAGTCCTCGGGGAGCGGCCGGCGGAGGATGCGGCAACCGTTTAGCTCAAAAAGGGCGAAGACGTCGCGGATGGGCTCGTTGCCCAGGCCGAGGCGGCGTCGCTCCTCATCGGCCATGCGTTCGGCCGAGATATTGGCGTAGAGAGGCGCGAGCTCCAGGCGGCGGCCGGTCGTCTCCTCGATCTCGAGATACTTTTCGCAGTAGCGGCGGAACTTCTGAAGCTCGGAGCGGGATCGTTCATCAAGCGATTCGTCGCGCAAAAGCATGGTGAAGGCGGGCTCCCGCTGTTCGAAAAAGTAGGCAATCTCCTTGTTGAGGAACTTGGCGATCCTTTCAAGCGTGTCGAACGACGGCGTGCGCTTTCCGGCTTCGAGGAGGGATATATATTCGGATGAGAGGTCGACGGCCCTGGCGAAAGCGCCCTGCAGGAGACCCGTCTCTTCGCGGGCCTTTTTGAGTCGGGAGCCGATGAGTTTTTGCATGCTCGCGCACCCCCTGAGGCGCTTCGAGCGAAGATTAACGCGAAGTCAGGGCTTATGTCAAGGCACGGGAGATCTTTGCCGGAAGTCAGTCGTCGTCCTCGTCGTCGTCATCCTCATCTTCGTCATCGCTACGGTCGTGACGGATGACGCGGCCGTCGACCTTGCCGATATGGACGCCACCGCTCCCGGATTCCTCGATGATGACATCCTTACCGACTCGGTCAACGTCGATCGAACCGGAGCCGTCGTCGATGGTCACGTTCCCTTTGACATCGGACACGGTCAGTGAGCCGGAGCCGTCGTCGATGGAGACGTCGCCGCCGACATCTTCGACCTCGAGCTCTCCTGAGCTGTCCTCGATCCGGAGGTTCCCGGCCACGCGCTCGATGCGAATTCCGCCCGATCCGTCCTCGATGGAAACGTCTGCGGCGATATCCTCAACAGTCATGTCTCCGGACCCGTCATCGATCTCGATGGCCAGCGACTTGGGGACGCGCACGGTTAGGTTGATACGGGCATCGCCGGAGAAAAACAAATGGAAGTGGCCTTCGATATGGCTCGCGAGAACCGCCCGGTCTCCCCTCTTCTCGAGGGAAAGCTCAACGTGATCCTTAATGAAATCGGCCATGTCCTTTTCGCTCTCGCCGCCTACGTAGATCTCCGCCGTAACCTCGATCGCGGTCAGGGAATCGACGCCGGTGACGTTGAGACGGCCAGCCCCCGAATCGATCCGGAGCTCCCGGAGGCCCTCAGCAGGCAGGGTGAGGGTCTTCGAGGTATCGAAGGAAAACAGCGATACCGCCAGCAGGAGAACGATTGTCACGATCAGGATAAGCAAAAGCTTTTTCATGCAAACCTCCTCTTTTTCATAGATATAGACGTAATCGTAAGGCAAAAGGTTCCCCCCTACGGCTCTCGTATCGTATTAGGAAATTCGGGGACGATCCCAAAATTGCCGATAGGGCTCTTTCTCATCAAGCGATGACGCCGATTTCGGTGAGGCCAGGAATTTCAGGGACACGATACCAATTCCAGAGAATTGGTTCATGTCCCGAAATTCTGACCTGTGTTCTATCGGCAATTTTAGGGGCAATCCGATAACTTGCCAGGCGAAATAATTTTATGCTATATTTTATTAAAGCAATGCTCTGGGGGCATTGAGATCTTGGGCAGATACGGGGATCAGCAATGACCGCGGAAAAAAACATCAGCGAGGTCTTTGAAGGAGCGACCAAGAGCTTCGCCAACACCCTTCTCAACCAAACCAGGGATGCCGTTTGCTGCCTGGACCGGGACAGGAGGATCGTGTTCTGGAACGAGGGGGCAGAAACGATCACCGGCTTTAATCGCTCCGATGTTCTCGGCAAGTTATGTCCGGAGGATATCGCCCTCCTCTTGGACGGAGAGGGCAAGTCGATCGATCCTGAGAAGTGTCCGATCCGAGCGACAATGAAGGACGGAACGATCCGCTCGGTCGAACTCTACATCCGGCACAGGGACGACTTCCGCCTGCCCGTCTTCCTGCGTGTCGTCCCCGTCTTTAAGGAAAACGGCGAGATCATTGGGACGGCTGAGATCTTCACCGATATGTCGCCCAAAGTCACTATTCCCCTCACCGTGAACGAGCTGGAACGCACGGCCCTGATCGATATCGAGACAGGGATCAGCAATAGGAAGTATCTTGAGATGCACCTTGCGGCGCGGCTGGACGAGTTCCAGAAGCACAACCTTCCGTTCGGCCTGATTAACGCTGACGTCGACCATTATAATAAGCTCCTTGAGCGCTATGGCCGGTTCAACGCCGCCAAAGTCTTAAGGATGGTCGCCCGGACAATCCACAAGAACATCCGCTATTTCGACATCGTGGGGCGCTGGAATACGGACGAGTTCCTCATCGCCCTCCTCAACATCGACGAAACCCGCCTCGACATCGTATCCAACAAGCTAAGGCTGCTCGTCGCGGAATCCTATATCACAATGGAAACAGGCGTCCTGAACGCCACGGTCTCCATGGGCGCCTGCCTTGTCCAACGCTACGACACGGTCGATAGCCTGATTAAGCGGACCGAACAGCTCATGATGCACTCCAAATGGCGTGGCCGTAACAAAGTCAGCATGAGCTTTGTCCAGAAAGACGAACAACCGCGATAAAAAGTCCCCGTCCCCGTTAAAACGGGGACGGGGGGAAATAGAAAGGAGGGGGTTATAAAGAGGCCGATTTTAATTTCAAACCCTTATACTCGGTGCCCAATGACACCTGGTTGTTGTTGCCTGTCAAAGTGAGGCGCATCTCGGTATCGGATAATTCCCATTTCGTATGATACTCGACGTGGCCCATGCCCAGGGCCTTCCCCCAATATGCATTGTTCGACTTGTAGGTGGGATCCTGCCAGGTAACCGTGTCCGCGCGCGGAGTCCCGATCTTGGAGATGAGGTTGTTTTTAATCTTTAGGTAATCCTCGATGTAGCGGTTCTTATCGGTGTATTTATCAAGAAAATTGTACCGGGTCGCGACCAGGCGATTGTCGTTGAAGACGTATTCGACGAGGCAATTTCTGGCCATGATTGAGCGTTTATACCGGATGACCTCGAGACCGTTGAACTTCTCCTCACCGGAAGGCTTTCCCTCGAGGCTGATGATCTTGTCCTTGGCGGCGCCCCAGTCGAGGGTCGGCTGGTAGCCTCCATTGAAGTCCAAGTCTCCGGGCTGGGCCACTTCATCATCGGAGCTGATATTGACGACTTTGACGTCCGCGTAGAGTTTGCGGACCAGGGAATCGAGGATATATCCGGAGCGAGTTTTCCCCGTATCCAGCGAGACATAATAAACGTAAAACCAATTCGTCCGGGTTTTGACGGCGCTAGCGAGGGTCATCGTGGCTCCCTTCGACAGGGTCCCGACAACCGGGCTCCGCTCGTCGGCGTCAAGGTAAAGATTGGCCTTCTCGGTGATCACCTGGAGCCTTTTCGCCTGAGCCGAAAGCGGCATGGCGAGGATCAACCACGTCGCTGCTATGATGATTACTAACCTCTTCCCCCTACTCATATCGTGCCTCATTTTACCCTCTTGCTGTTCTTCGTCGATCCCTTCTCTTTTGGTTCCTGAGCTAATATGCAGCCAGGGGGCCAGATTGGCAATGCCCTTTAGGGGTGAAATTCAGGGGGATATCCTTCACCTCAAGGGGTCAGATCTCAGCAGGGATGGGCCGGAGACCTCTCGCCTAGACGCCCGATTCAGAAAAAAGCCGTACGAGCTGGACGCGGTTCGTGACACCCGTCTTCAGAAAAACAGTGTTGAGGTGTTTTTTAACCGTGAACAGAGAAATGAACAGGCGGTCCGCGATCTCTTGATTAGAAAGTCCTTGACTGACGAGTTTGATGATCTCCCCTTCCCGTTTGGAGATCCCCCAGCGGGACAACAAGGCCTCGGAAATCCGGCGGGGAGCGAATCGGACGATCTCCGGTCCGGTCAACACCTTGGAGAACCTGAGGACCCAGAAACCCAATCCCACATTGACCACGGACGAACACAGCGGAATGAACGCCGCCGCCAAGGGCGGAGAGAGATGAGATATGCTGTCCCCGACGATCCACCAGAGGCCGAGCGCGAGAAATATCGAAGCGGTGAGGCCGCCCAGGACAATCATGGCTTTCGTAGCTTCCCGGCTGACCAGGACAGATGTCCGGTATCGAAGATACAAGCCTGCTCCTATCATGGCAAAAAAGACAACATAATCCGAGACATATTGGAGGTTGTTGAAGAGGCCCCGCTTCGAGGTGAGCAGAAATTCTAGCCATCCCCCGGCGAGGAGCAAAACGACAGGCAGGACGGCCGCCGAGACGAGCCTGCGGAAAAGACGTTTCCCGAGCGGGAGGGCAAAACGGTGAATGAAGGTCAGGAAGGCGAAAAACCAACCAAACTTAAGCCCGAAAATGGCCGTATCCGCGGCCATCGATAAACCAGCAGTCCTCAAGAGGCGACGGGCAATGATCCCGACGAGACCCATGCCATTAAAGAAAAGGACCGCTAAGATAAGGGGCCTGACCAATTCGGCGGTCTTGCCGGACGTCCTGCGGATCAATAAAACCAGCAGCCAGGCGGCCGAAAGAACGGCTAAAGCGTCCAGTCCTTTGCTGAGCCACGACATACCGGTATTTTACACGCTTTTATCGGTCCGGAAAACGCCCCTCTGACGCCGTATCTGCCGAAAGAATTCCAGTAATGACAAGAAAGAACCCTTCGGCAATCTTGGGCTGACCGTCGGCCGAAAGTAGAAAAATGATAAAAATACGCCTTTGGTGGGTTCCCCGGTCTGCATTATCAAAGTACTTTATGGCCTTGACCCGGCATCCTGGACGTCATGAGGAGGTTTAGCATGAGAATCAAAGTTATAAGTATCGTGGTCTTGATAGCCCTTTTAGTGCTCGTCCCGCCGCCGGAAGCCGGAGGGCGGGGCGACAGGCGACCGCCCGTCGATATCGGCACGAACGTGAGAGAGCACATCGAAACGTTGGTCGCAATCGGGCCCCGCCAGGCAGGAACTCCGAACGAAGGCCGGGCGGCCGACTATATCGCTCGTCAATTCGACGCAATGGGCATTTCTGCCGAGATCGAGCCCTTCTCTTTTGAATCCTTCGAGCCCACCGGCATTGAGCTAAGGATAGGGACCGAGAAGCTATCGCCCGCGGGTTTGGGTCTCGATCCTTATGCAGGTGAGCTCAGCTACAAGGGCGCCTTTATCCTGCTGGACCCAGGTGCCCCATCCGCTTGGCCTTCGTCCGCTGTCGTCGCTGGCAAGGCCGTCATTACTTCGGAAGAGGGCAATCCGCCTCTTCATTTCCGTATTGCGGCCTTGGGTCCCCGATTCATCATCGACCTCGCCCCGGCCGACTTCGACCGGATCCGGGGAATGGAAGGACGGGAACTGACGTCATCCGTTCATGGCGGGTTTAGGAAAGGGACCTCCCGTAATGTGATCGCCCATTTAGGCCAGAATCCGCCCGCGACGCAGATCGTCGTCGGCGCCCACTTGGATAGTTACCGGGATTGCCCCGGGGCGGGCGACAACGCCTCCGGCGTTTCTGCCCTCCTCGAACTGGCCCGAACCATGAAAGGCCTCGAGATTCTTGAACGGATAGGCTTGACCTTTATCGCCTTCGGCGCTGAGGAAGTCGGTATCCTCGGGTCGAGGAGCTATGTTGAGCGACACGGCGACGAGCTGCGGTCCTGCTCCTTGGCGCTTGTTTTCGATGACTTGGGAGGCGATGTGCCCGTTCATATCGAACGGGACGGCGGGCAACAGGCTCTTCCTCTAAGCCCCGGAATCGGCCTTATTCCCCGAACCTATCAAGGACGAACCTGGGAAGGGCTTGCCTATCCTTGGAAGCTCATGCCGCCTCCCGCCCTATTCGCTTCCGTGGGAACCAGTTTCCATCCGGCCTGGCTGGTCGACAGTATTGATAAGGCTGTTAAAGAACAAGGAATCGAGGTCCAATTTACCCGAATCCAGGGCTCCGACCAGATGTCCTTCGCCCAGTCGGGAATCGCCACGACCGAAATAAGCGCGCCCAGCGGCCGGGGCCACACTCGAGATGACAGGCCCGATAAGGTCAATATCGAGAAGGTCAGGCAATGCATTGAGATGGCCCGCCGGATCCTTCTAAGAACCCTTGATCATTTGAGACCTCAATCCCCGGATGAACCGGCAGGCCTACGTTACGGACGGGATCTCCTTGCCCATGTCCGATTCTTGGCATCGGATGAGCTGATGGGTCGCCTGGCTGGATCCCCGGAAGGAGATATCGCCGCTCGCTACATTGCGGGATGTCTGAAGGCCTCAGGGGTGGAGGCATTTCCCTACGCGCCGGGATATTTTTAAGAAGTTGTCTGGCAACGGAAGGACGGCGCGGCCAATCCCGCTCCGGCAAGCAATCCTGTTCACGCACATAACGTCGTCGGATTCATTCGTGGGCGCGACGCGGGCCGGTCCGGGGAGTATGTGTTATTAATGGCCCACCGCGATCACCTGGGTGCGAGATCGATCGATGGGGTCAAGACGATCTTTAACGGCGCCCGGGACAACGCCTTGGGTGCGGCAGTGGTCCTGGCGGCCGCAGAATCTCTCGCGGCGATGCCGCCCGCGCGCTCCATCCTCGTCTTGGCCACGACGGCCGAAGAAGAGGGCATGATCGGGAGCCGATTCTTTGTCGAACACCCTTTGGTTCCACTGCCGAAGGTCGTATTTGTCTTGAACAATGACGGGGCCGGCGTGTACGAGCCGACTCTATGGTGCCTCGGCGGGCTTGAACAAACGACCGTGAAGCCGCTGGTTTAGCGCACGGCCTGGCCACACGCCCCTATCCGGATCCATATCGGTATCTCTTCGCAAAGGGCGATGCTATCTCATTTGCCAAGTTGGGAATCCCCTCCTTGACGGTCAGCCCCGGATTCGCGGCGGGTCAGGAGGAACGCATCTCCAAATACGTTCACACGCCTGCAGATCGAGTGGACGCGGATTTTGATGAGGACTACTTATTGAGGTTCTGTCTCGCCTATATCGACTTGACTCGGGCCATTGCAGATGCCCGGCTTCAGTGATCACCCTTAGCCCTTGGTTTAAGCACTGACTGGCATCGGATTATCTAAACCGATCCAGGATATGAAGCACCGACTCAATGGTCAGCCCTGGCTTATCGGCCTGAATTGACATCCTATGAAGTGCCGGCATATCATTCCCAGCGACTGAGATGAGTATTCCTCCGATTCAAAAGCGGATCCTTGGAAGGAGATCACATGAAAAATAAAATAACCCGTAGAGAATTCATGAAAGTCGCTCCGACCACGGCATGGATTTTGGCACAAAGTGCTGGAAGCGCACATTCTCAGCCCACGGCATCATCATCCAGGATTAAGATTGAGCCATTCAATTACCTAGGAGTGAAGTTGCGTGAAAGCCGGTGGCTGCAGCAGTATCAATCTGCTAGGGATTTCTACCTTGGCGTCTCGGAAGACGATATTCTGCACGGCTATCGCGCGACGACCGGGCTTCCTTCGCCGGGGCATGCATTGGGAGGCTGGTGCAAGGAAAACAGTTCGACCGTCTTCGGGCAGTGGCTCAGCGGAATGTCGCGGATGTATCGGGCCACCGGTGACGTCGCCATGAAAGAAAAAGCCGTGCGCCTGATGACGGAATTCGCCAAGACCGTTAAGCCCGACGGCGATTGCGGCATACGGCATTATACCTACGATAAACTCGTCTGTGGACTCGTCGACATGCGGGAGTATGCAGGCCATGAGGAGGCTATCCCGCTGCTTGAGAAAATCACAGATTGGGCGAGCCGAACGTTCAGTCGCGAAAACATCCCGGCGATTCCCCTGAAATCCTACCAGGGCAAACCGAGCGAGTGGTACACGCTTTCGGAGAACCTCTATCGCGCCTATCAACTGACCGGAAACCCGAAGTTCAAGGATTTTGCCGAAGCCTGGTTGTACCCCTCCTACTGGAATAAGTTCGCTGAAACCGCCGCCCCAACCGATGCCCATGGCGTCCATGCATACAGTCACGTGAATACCTTCAGCAGCGCGGCGATGGCTTACGCCGTCACGGGCGATCCGGCCTATCTTCGCATCATCAAGAACGCCTATGATTTCCTGCAGAATACCCAGTGCTATGCAACGGGAGGGTTCGGTCCTCGTGAGACGATCATACCGGAAGGACGATTGGGAAAATCGTTGGAGATCCGGTACGACTGCTTCGAGGCGCCCTGCGGATCGTGGGCGGGGTTCAAACTATCCCGTTACTTGATGCAATTCACCGGAGAAGCGCGCTATGGCGATTGGATCGAACGTCTTTTGTATAACGGGGTGGGAGCGGCCCTCCCCATTACGGATGGCGGCAGAAATTATTATTATGCCGATTATCGGATCGCGGGAGGGATGAAAAATTATAATTGGGAACCCTACACGTGCTGTTCAGGCTCATATATCCAAGACGTGGCAGACTACCATAATCTTATCTACTTTAAGGACCGGAACGGAATCTTCGTCAATCTTTACGTTCCATCGGAAGTGATCTGGAACGGCCCCGGGGGGGAGGTTCAGTTGGTCCAGGATACGCAGTATCCGGAAGCCGACACGAGCACTTTAACGATAAGCATGAAACGCAGCATGGATTTCTCTCTCAGGTTCCGAGTCCCGAAATGGTCGACCAGCGTTTCAGCAAGGGTTAACGGAGCCGCTGCCGACGTTGCCTGCATTCCTGCCACCTGGGCCGTTTTAACGCGCACCTGGAATCCTGGGGACCGGGTGGAGATCCGTATCCCGCTTCCGTTACGTATGAAGCCCGTCGATCGGCAGCATCCGAATCGGGTGGCCGTCATGCGCGGCCCAGTGGTCTTGGTGTTGGAGTCGGATTATCATGAGTCAGCTTTTCGGCTGCCCGAAAGAGACGAGGACCTGGAAAAATGGCTGGTTCCCGACACGACCCCGGGGGCCTTCCGCGTCGAACCGCCAGGCGGCGGAAGGGTGAGGTCACGGATGGTGCCGTTCTACTCAACGGTGGAAAACTTCTCATATAAAATGTATTTCGATACTGAAGACCTCCCAATCGTGTTCCCCTAGCCGCCGCTCTCATGCGAAATGAGCTTGGCCATGAATAATACTGAGGTGTTTTCGAACCGGCGACCGCGGGAAGAGAAGGCCGGGGACGAGATGGCGGCGGAGCTGTACCAGCTAAAAAAAATCTCAGTTATTTATTTTTAAAACACAATTCTGATTCCGGCCCGGATGGCGAATCCAGAAAAATCGATTATGGCTTCCCTTACGTTTTTAATATCCGGATAGGAGGGAAACTCCTCGCCCATACGGACATTTGGAATCCCTTCCCATTCCCAGTAATACAGGGAACCGTGTCCGGTATAAGGGTCGCGATCTGAATACCTATGGATCCAATCTCCTTTAAACCCGTCAATTTGGACGCGCCTCCCAAATCCCTCAATAACAAAGGCAACATTCCTTCCCAGATCGAATTCAAATCCCAGCCCTCCATGGAAGCCGAAACCATTGGCAGCGGCATTCTGAGTCCACTCTTCGCTGAAATTAATGTCGCCTGTCCTATCGTAGTCCCCTGATTGTGAATACTTTGCAAAATAGTAACCTCCGCCGGCCTGAACAAATATCCGGCTGCCCGAAGAAATAGGGTAAATAAAGAAAAGGCCGGCGAGAATGGGGATTGCGCTGATTTGGTTGATGAGAGATTCAGATCTATTATCTGATGGAGAAGTCAATGTCACCTGGCCGGCATCCTTTTTGCCCAGAATGTAGCCGGAACCGAGGCTCAAGCCAAAGCGGGGAGTGAAATAAATCAGGAGGTCCGCCTGGCCGTCAAATCCGTAGCGAATCTTCTGAAATTCACCGCTTATGGTCATGCCATGCCAGCCCTTCCAATAATCATTCTCGCCTTGTATGTCTTTGTTGATATCGCCTGTTGATAAGGAGTTCATTCCGCCCGTAAGCCTCAACCCAATCTTTACACCCTCTGCTTGAGCAAGAGAGACAAATCGCCCGAAGAAAAAAATGCACAGGCTGCCGACGATCGCTGCTGCTTTTATTTTTTTCATGCCGACCCCCTGCCTAAACTATAGCCGAAATCCTTTGAAGATTCAAGATAGAACCGTCCCCGTTTATTTTAACTGGCTGAGAACAAAGCTGCCGGCCGTTCGGCCTTTCCTGTCGGCGCCTTCTTAACGTCAGCGAAATCCGGATGGAGATGATAAGGGAAAATTCTTATTCTCTAGCCGTAGCCAAGTCGGGAAGGGCCGCTTGGCCGATGAATTCAAAGAGCCAGCGGGGGGGCTCGAACCCTCGACCTGCTGATTACGAATCAGCCGCTCTACCGACTGAGCTACGCTGGCCCGCAGGTCCGAAAAGACCGGCAAGAAATTATAGCCAAGTCGGAGCAGAGTGTCCAGTCGTCCTTCCCGGTTGCGGCTCCTTCGAATACGAAACCTCTCGGATTTCTTCCTGCCGAGGCTCCGGGCCCCAGGGGTCGCGAGCGTTCTCAAATGGGGGCGATAACAGACGATCATGCCGCCTGCCTGGCCGGTCAGTCTTTAGAGCCGGCTTTCTTCTGATGCCATTGTTCGTAACAAGAATCCAAGATCTCGCTTCGGGCTTCGGCAGCCATGTCCTTGATCCGCAGGCCAAGCACACATTTATCTCCCTCGTTCCGGCTCCAGATGACCTCAGCGGAAACCGAAGCGGCCGCTTGCCTGCCGGGCAGCGGGCATTGGAGCTCGATAACGGAGCCGGGCTTGAAACTGAATTCCACGTTTAAAACCATTCGCATGCCCTCGCGGGAAAACTCGTCAATTCTGGCCTTTTCCACGGGACCAGCTTGTTCCTCGATCTTGGTGACCTCGGCAGGAAGCGTGCATTCAAACCGCATGTACCTACGTTTCTCAATGGTCATTGCACCTTATTTTTGCATAAAATATCCAATTCAATCAAGAAGAGTTAGGCTCCAGAGAAAGAACTGATATCTCTAGCCCCTTCCAAAAACGGTGCGATTTGATTACAATATCCCCTTGTCCTGAAGCGTGAAAATAACAACATGATCATCAAGAAGCTCGAACTGCAAGGTTTCAAATCGTTCGCCGACCGCACGAAGATCGTCTTCCATCCGGGAATTACGGCCATTGTCGGCCCCAACGGCACGGGGAAAAGCAACCTCGTCGATGCTATGCTTTGGGTCCTGGGCGGCCGCCGCCAAAGAGCGGTCCGAGCCGATCGCACCGACGACATTCTATTTAACGGCAACGCCAAGCGCACGCCCATCAGCATGGCCGACGTCGTCCTCTCCCTTGAGGGGGATGACCTCGAGCTAGCCATTTCCCACCGGGTCTTCCGTTCGGGAGAAAGCGAGTATCGGATGGACGGCAAGTCCGTCCGACTCAAAGACATCCAGGACGAGCTGTGGAAGCACTCCATCGGCGAAACCGACTACTTCGTCATTGAGCAGGGCGCTATCGGGACCTTTGTCACCTCCAAGCCCATTGAAAAACGAGCCTTTCTCGAAGAGGCTGCCGGAACGGCCTTTTACAAAGACAGGAAACGGCAGGCCCAGAACAAGCTCGAATTGAGCGAACAAAACCTGACCCGCCTCGAAGACATCATCATCGAGGTCGAGAAAGCCAAGAACTCCCTGCAACGCCAGGCCGCGGCCGCAACCCGTTACAGGCGGCTCCGCGAACGCGTCCGCGAGCTGACCTCGGTCCACTTCCAGAGGAAACTTGTCCGCCTGGAAGCCGCTCAAAAGGACATCACCGCCCTCTACAATTCCTGCCTGGAAAAAGAGAAGGACGTCGTCTCCCGCATCAAGATCCAGGACCGGGACTTGGCCCGTGCCCGCAAGGCGCTCTGGGACCTTGAAAAAGATCTCAAGGAGGATCAGGAGAGAGTCTTCGCCCTCAAATCCCAGACCGGCCGTCTGGAAAGCGAAATCGAGAGGGAAAGCAAGCGGGCCGAGTTCTTCGGGGAGTCGAAAAAGAAAGCCGAATCCGGCCGCGAGGAACTTCGACAGGAAATGCTCGCTTTGGAGCTCGAATCGATCCAAGCAAAGACCGCCCTTGAGGAGATGTCCCGCGAACTCGATGGCCGTGAGAAGGAAGTCGAAGCGGCTTCGGCCACAATCGGCGAAGCCAAGGAGCGGGCCGCGGGCCGGGCCCGGGAGGTCCAGTCTCTCCGCGACGAGCACCTCCTTAAGTTTCAAGAGCTGACCGACAAAAGGAACGAATCGGTCCACGTCGAAAAGGAATTCGAGCTCGTCATGCGCCAGATGGAGAAGCTCCAGATCCAGGCCGCGGAGCAGAGGTCGCTTCTGAGCGCGGCCGACGCGGGCCTCGCCGGGCTGGAGTCCGAGATCATGGCCCGCGAGAAAGCGAGGGAAGAGCGGGAGCTGTCCATGGCCTCCCTTGGGTCCAGCCTTTCCCAGCTTCATGCCGACTTCTCGGATCTCCAGTCCCGGGTCGCCGCCCTTAAGGAGAAGCGCGACGAGGCCGCCTTCGAGCTCCAGGCCCTCCGGAAGATGGAGGAGAAGGAACGCTCCGCGGTTTCCGCCGAGGACGTGCCGGGATCGTTCGGGCTCCTCGCCGACTTGGTTCGGACCAATGCCGAGGACACCCCGCTCGTCGACGTCTTCTGGAAGGAAGAGGCCAAGGCCCCCGTCATTTTCCCGGAGGAGTTTCTGAAAGTCCTCCGGCCCGGACTTCGAGGGACTTACCTCCTCGTGCCCGGTCGGGTGAGGTCTGAGGTCCCGCCGGAGGTCCTGGGCAATGCGGACGTCATCGGACTCCTCAAAGGCCGCGTTCGTGCCGATGGCCACTTCCGGGACCTTCTCCCCCGCCTCAACGAGGCGGTCATCGTCAAGGACACCGGGGCCGCCATCCGGATCTGGCTCCAATTCCCGCAGCTTAACTTCATCACCCCTGCGGCCGACCTCCTTCTTGCCTCGGGGCTCCTCAAGCTGGGCCAGAAAAGCGAGGGCATGATCGCCCTCACCCAGGAGATCCGAGGGCTGGAGGAAAAAGCCGCCCGCTTCGAAAACGAGATCGCGCCCCTGGCAGCCTCCCTGGAGGAAAACAAGGCAAAGAGGCAAGCCCTGGAAACCGCTCTCGACGCCGAAAGAGCTCGCCATCTCCAGGAAGAGCACGCCCTCCAGGATAAGCTCAGGGAGCGGAAGTTCGGCCTCCTCGAGAAGGAGAAAGCCCAAACCTCGTTCGACATCCTGACCGGAGAACTTGAGGTCCTGTTCCGGGATAAGGAATCGATGTCCCAGAAGACGAACTCGCTTAAGGCCGCGATCACCGACGCCGAGACTGAAGAGCGCTCCTTCAACGAGCGAATAGAGGCTGCCCGAAAGGAGTTGGCCGAGGTCCGGGAGAGGGATAGCGCCCACGAAAGGCAGTTTTTCGAGCTTCGGGCCGGCCGTGATGTCCTGGGAGAGAAAATGAACGGCCTCCGTCAGCAGATCCAAGGCCTCGCCCGTCGCAAGGAGACCACCGAGGCCAAGATCGCTTCTTTAGAGGAGGAAATCCGGACGGGAGAGGCTGAAAAAACGCGCCTGGCCGAATACGTCCTCGGTCTCTCGGAGAAAGCGAAGGGCCACGAGTCCGACCGCCATGTGCGCGAGAAGGCCCTCGAGGAGAAGGAGGCCAGTCTCCGGAAGGCCCGGAAGGAGCAGGACGATCTCGAGCGAATGCTTCGGACCCTCCGGGAGGAGGAGGAAACGGCGAAGGACGCTCGAGTCAAGTCCGAGATCCATAAAGCCGAAATCGATCGCGACCTGGTCAACCTCGAGGAAACCTGCTGGGCGGACCTCAAAAAAACCCCGGCCGAACTCCGGGCCGAAATGGAGGCCCAGACGGCCGAGCGGGCAACGGCGGCCGCAGCCGCGGCCGCGGAAAACCGCGTCGAGGAAGCCGAAGAAGAAGCGGTCCTCGAGGAAGAGGAAGGGACCGAAGAAGCGCGGCCCGCGGCCGAAGAAGGGACTGCCCCAAAGCCTCGCCGCATCCTCAAGAAGCTACGGCCGGTCCTCGAACTTTCCGACGAAGAAGCGGAGCAGGAACTCGAAGAGTTTCGCGACGCCATCCAGCGGTTCAAGGCCGTTAACCTCATGGCCGAGGAGGAATACCTCGAACAGAAAAAGCGATATGAGTTCCTCATCCACGAGCGGCAGGACCTTCGCGAGTCGATCGACTCGACCGAGGAAGCCATCCGCAAGATCGACGACGAGAGCAAAACGCAGTTCCTCAAGGCGCTCGAAGAAGTTAACAAAAACTTCCGCGACGTCTTCGGCTTGCTCTTCAAGGGCGGCAACGCCGAGGTCAAACTTCTGGAGCCCGATAATCCTCTCGAGAGCGGGGTGGAGATCGTGGCCCAGCCGCCCGGAAAACGCCTTCAGAATTTAGCGCTCCTTTCAGGTGGCGAGAAATCGCTGACCTCGATGGCTTTCATGTTCGCCCTATTCCGCTACCGGCCGTCGCCGTTCTGCTTCCTGGACGAAGTGGACGCCGCCCTCGACGAGGTCAACCTGGCCAGGTTCCTGGACCTGATGAAGGCCATCAAGCACCAGACCCAGTTCATCATCATCACCCATAACTACAAGACCATGGAGGTCGCCGATTATATCTACGGGACGACCATGGAAGAGCCCAACATCACCAAGCTCTACTCGGTTAAACTCGAGAAAAAAGAGGAACTCAAGGCAGACCCATGAAGATTCGGCTCTTTGTGCCTCCCGGCGGCTACTTCGCCGAGCGTTGGTCCAAAGGGTCCTCGATGCCCCCCCTGGGACTTCTTTATATCGGGGCCGTCCTGGAGAAGGAGGGCACCGATGTCGGAATCGTCCCGGCCGACATCCTGGGGCTTGGTTGGCGCGACGTCGCGTCTCGCATCCGGGAAGAGAAGCCGGATATCATCGGCGTCACCTCGACGACCGAGAACCGGTTCCAGAGCTTCAAGCTCATCAGGATCGCCCGCAAGGCCCATCCGAGCGCTCTGACCGTCCTGGGCGGGCCGCACGCGTCCATGGCCGCCGAAGACGCGCTCGCTCACATCCCCGAGCTCGACCTCGTTGTCCGCGGCGAGGGAGAGATCACGATGCTTGAGCTCTGCCGGGCATACGAGAAGGCGGGACGTGACCGGGAACGGTTGGTGCCTCTTCTCAGCTCAATTGAAGGCATTTCCTACAGGGCATCGGACGGCCTGGTCGTCGCCAATCCGCCTCGAGCCCCGATCCCGGACCTGGACGTCCTCCCCTTTCCCGCCTTCCACTTGGTGCCCTTCAAGAAATACAATTTCACGATCGAAGTTCCTGGCCGCGGGTCGCTACAGGCCATCAACATCATGGCCAGCCGCGGTTGTCCTTTTGACTGCAACTTCTGCGCGACCCCGATCAATTGGGGCCGTCACGTCCGCACCCGGAGCCCGGAGAACGTCGTCCGGGAGATCGAGGAGCATATCCGGGAGCGGGGCGCCAGGGTCATCTTTTTTTACGACGATACCTTCAACGCCAACCCCAAGCGGGTCGAAAGGATCTGCGACCTCATTCTCGAACGGAAGCTCGACGTCTTCTGGAGGGCCGAGGTCCGCGTCGATCTCATCGACAGGCCCCTCCTGGAAAAGATGAAGAGGGCGGGCCTCTTCCATATCTCGTTCGGCATCGAAGCCGGGTCGGAGCGCGTCCGCCGGGAGGTCATCCACAAGAAGATTGATATCGGGAATTTTCACAACCTCGTCGGCTGGTGCTTGGAACTCGGGATCATCCCCAACGTCTTCTTTATTTTCAGCCACCCGACCGAGACATGGGAGGAAGCCCAGGAGACCGTTAACATCATCGAACGCTATCGAGGCCAAGTCGAGGCTTCGGTGGCTGTTCTCCATGTCTATCCCGGAACCCCCCTGGAAAAGACGGCCGTTGAGACGGGCCTGCTCCCCGGGGATTTTACCTGGACGAAAAGATACCGTTCCGGGATCGTCACCCTGCCTGCAGCGCAAGGCGATGTTCCTCTTTTTTTGGATAAATTGAGCTGGGGCCAGATGAGTGAGCTTCTTTTCCGCTGGTCGATGAGCGGCGGAAACGTCGCTGTCTTCAGGAAGGCATTCCGCGCTCTCCGCCACATCCGTTCTTTCGGAGAGCTGAGGAGGTATGCTATCATGGCCTCGGTTCTCATCAAGCTCAAAACGCGAAAGCTTTTCGGAAAATGAACAGTCTTAGGGAGGCATGAATGTCGTTTTATGTCTACATCATCCTCGGCTATCTCCTCGTTTTGACCGGATTCAATTTCTATCGGTCCCGGAAGATCAAGAGCCAGGAAGACTTCATGGTCGCGGGCCGAAGACTCAAGACTTCGGTCATGGTCTTCACCCTGATCTGCACCTGGATCGGTTCCGGGACGTTCATCGCGGGCGCCGAATTCGCCTCCAAGGCCGGCTTTTCAGCCATCTGGCTGGCGGCCGGGGCCTGGGTCGGCATCATCCTCATCTACTTTCTGGCCGCAAAAATCCAGAACTTCGGCCAGTACACGATCGGCGACATCCTCGAAGTCCGCTATGGACCCGTAGCCAGGGTCTTCGGAGCCATCGCCCTGATCATTTCCTTTACGGTCATCGTCTCCTACCAATTCATCGCCGGCGGCTTCATCCTGAACGTGGTTACGGACGGAGCGATCTCCAGCTCATCGGGAACGGCGATCGCTGCCCTCTTCGTCATCCTCTTCACGGCTCTCGGGGGCATGGTAGCTAT
>CAZJBD010000034.1:0-17521 GCA_964544265.1 uncultured Eubacteriales bacterium | reverse complement strand
TCCCCGGGGTGTTCATCGAGTCTTCCAACGTCGGAGCCATTAAGATCGCCCAGGAGATCGGCGAGCGAAATCTCTACCAGATGATCAAGACGTTTGGTTTCGGCGTGCGGACCGGGATCGACCTCCCCGGAGAGGAGTACGGTATCTGCCGGCCTTTGTCGAGCTGGAAGAAGTCCTCCCTGCGCATTGCCATCGGCTACGAGATCTCCGTTACGGCCGTCCAGGTCCTCAGAGCCATGAATGTGTTCGCCACTCACGGCCGGCTCGTCAGGCCGTCCATTTTCCTGGGCACCGGAACCCGCGGCCCGTCGGGCCCGGGGAAACAAGAGTCCATGAAAGTCCTTTCTGAACAAACGGCCTCGGAACTGACGGAGATCTTCAGGCGCGTGGTCGATGAAGGGACGGGTGTCACCGCCAAGCTGGGGGGATTTGAGATTGCCGGAAAGACCGGAACGACCCAGAAGTTCGATGAGGACCTCGGCCGATATTCTTCGGCCAAACACCTGGCCTCGTTCGTGGGCTTCGTTCCCGCCGACGATCCGGTCCTTTGCATGATCGTCGTTCTCGATGAGCCCAAGGGTTTGGAGCAATACGGCGGCCAGGTGGCTGCCCCTGCGTTCCGCGACATCTCGGCCCGCGTCCTTCGTTACCTGCGAGCCGCTCCGAAGCCAAAGGCTGGGATCCTGGTCACGGCGAAGATGGCGAAAGCGAGACGACCATGAAACTCCGGGATGTCCTCAAGGAAAGCGGCATCCTGTCTTCGGACGCCAGCGGAACGGAAGAGATCCTGGGAATCGTCTACTCGTCCAAAGAGGTCCGGCCGGGTTCCCTTTTCGCCGCTTTAAAGGGCGAAAAGAGTGACGGCATAAATTTCGTTCTGGAGGCCGAAGTGAAGGGCGCCGCCGCCATTCTTTCCGAGTGGCCGAAGCCCCAGAACATCAGGATTCCTTGGATTCAGGCCGCCGATGCCCGGGAAACCATGGCCCTCGCCGCCGCCAACCTCTACGGCCACCCGTCCATGAAACTCAAGGTCATCGGGGTGACCGGGACCAAGGGCAAGACGACGACGACCTATCTTCTGGAGGAAATTCTCAAGGGCGCCGGCGCTACCCCCGCCGTCATCGGGACGATCGACTACCGCGGGCCTGGATTCCGGGTCAAGGCCGTCAGGACGACTCCCGAGGCGCCGGACCTGCACAGGATGCTCAGCGAAATGGTCGAGGCTGGGGCCTCCCACTGCCTGATGGAGATTTCCTCCCACGCCCTCGAGCAAAAACGCGTCTGGGGGGTGACCTTCGACGTGGCCGTCTTTACGAACCTGAGCGGCGAGCACATGGATTACCACCGCTCCATGGAGAACTACTTCGAAGCCAAGAAGAAGCTCTTCTTCCTTAACCACAAACGGATCGCGTCGGTCGTTAACATGGACGACCCCTGGGGGAAGAAGCTCGTTTCCGAGCTTCCCATGCGGACCATCACCTACGGTCTGGAACCGGCGTCCATTGTCCGCGCCGAACGGTTCAAACTATCCGATCAGGGCATAGAGGTCCAGGTCAGTCATCCGGCCGGCCAGATCCTCCTGACCTCCCGTCTGGTCGGCAAGCACAACCTCTACAATATCCTGGCCTCGGCCGCCTCAGCCCTGGCCCTCAACATCCAGCCCGGCGATATCGCACGGGGGATCTCCACCCTGCAGGGCGTGCCGGGCCGGTTCGAGAGAGTCGAAAACCAACTGGGGATCGAGATCATTGTCGACTACGCCCACACGGACAACGCCCTCGGTTACCTGCTGGAGACCGTTCGGGACCTGAAGCCGAGGCGGATCATTCTGGTCTTCGGAGCGGGAGGGAACCGGGACCCGGAAAAGAGGGAGAGGATGGGCGACGTGGCGGCACGGCTGGCCGACTGGTCCATTCTAACCTCAGATAATCCCCGTTCGGAGGACCCGCTCCGGATCATCGCCGGCATCGAAAAAGGGTTCAGCAAAAACGGGGCAAAGAACTACGAAGTTGTCCCAGACAGGAAGGAAGCCATCCAGAAGGCCCTGGCCTTCAGCCGGGAGGGCGATTATGTCCTGGTCGCCGGGAAGGGCCATGAGGATTATCAAATCTTCAGCGATAAAACAATTCCCTTTAGCGATATCGAAGTCATCAAGTCCCTCGCCGCAGAGATGAAAAGGAAATGAGCGTGGCTGAAATCCGCTTGGAAGAGCTGGGCCGGAGAGTGAACGGGCAAGTCCTTCAGGGCTCCCCCTCGATCCTGTTCCAGGGCTTCACCATCGATTCCCGGCTTGCGCGAGCCGGCGACCTTTTCTTCGCCTTGATCGGAAAGAGGGACGGGCATGATTTTATTCCCCAAGCTGCTGCGAACGGGGCCCTGGGAGCTGTCGTCTCAGCGAACGGCGCCGCGCCTGGGAAGGATTTCGCTCTGGTCCGGGTCGAAGACACCGTTCGGGCGCTCCAGGACTTGGCCCGGAGCGTCCTGGCCGATACTCCCGTCCCGGTCGTCGGGATAACGGGCAGCGTGGGCAAGACGACCACCAAAGAATTTACGGCTGAGCTCCTATCGTCCAGATTCTCCGTTCTGAAGTCGGAGAAAAACTTCAACAATCACCTCGGTTTGGCCCTCTCCATTCTGAAACTTGAAAAAGGACATCAGGTAGCGGTCGTCGAGATGGGCACGAGCGCTCCGGGAGAGATCGCCTGCTTGACCCGGATCGCGCCGCCCGACATCTCCGTCATCACCAATATCCATCCCGTCCATCTCCAATTCTTCGGAAGCCTGGAAGGGATCGCTTCAGCCAAGAAGGAAATCCTGGATGGGACGAAGGCCGGCGGAACGGCCGTCCTCAACGGCGACGATTCCCAGGTCGCCCGCATCGCCGCCTCCTGGAAAGGCCGGAGGGTCGTCTTCGGCCGCTCCCCCGCCTGCGATGTCCGGGCTTCTCATGTCCGGCCCAGAGGCTACGACGGATTGAGCCTCGAGCTGACCTACGGCGGCAAAAAAGCTGCGATTGACCTCCCCTTCATCTATGAGAGCTTCATTGAAAATTTCCTGGCGGCCGCGGCTGCGGCCTATGCCATGTCCTTGCCCATGGAAGCGGTGATCGCCAAAGCGTCTTCGCTTAAGCCTTGTGCAATGAGAGGGACCCTGATCCTGCTCGGCAAAGACATTCGGCTGCTCGATGATTCATACAATTCCAATCCTGACGCCTTGAATGCGGCCCTGAAAGCCCTGGCCCTCCTCTCCGCGGCGAGGAGGGTCGCCGTGCTTGGAGACATGCTCGAGCTCGGAGAAAAGGAAGGAGAGTTCCACGCCGCGGCCGGACGGATGGCTGCCCGTTCGGGATGGGACCTCTTGGTCACGGTCGGCCCCCTCGCCAGGCGCATGGCCGAGGGGGCAACGGCCGCCGGAATGAACCCGAAGCGAATCATATCCTTCGCCGACTCCGATGAAGCGGCCGAAGGCATCGTTCCGCTCCTCCGGAAGGGAGACTTGGTCCTGGTCAAAGGATCGAGGGGCGTGCGGATGGAGAGGATCGTCGAGTCCCTCAAAGAAAGGATCAAGGAGTAGATCGTGCTTTACTGGCTGCTCGTCCCGCTCCGAAAGTACTTTTTCTTTTTTAACGTCTTCCGCTACATCACGGTCCGCACGGCCCTGGCCGGGATCACGGCTTTACTCCTCAGCCTTATTCTCGGGCCCTGGCTCATCCGCTTTCTCAAGAACCGCCAAATCGGCCAAGAGATCCGGGCCGAGGGACCGCAATCCCACCACGCCAAGAAAGGCACCCCGTCGATGGGAGGAATCCTGATTATCATCGGCACGGTCTTGCCGACCCTCCTGTGGGGCAACTTCGACAATATCTATATCTGGTTGGCCACGGTCGCGATGATCCTCTTCGGGGCCGTCGGCTTCATGGACGACGTCCTCAAGGTCCGCAAGAAACGCTCGCTGGGACTTTCATTCCGTCAAAAAGTCGTTCTTCAGTTTCTCCTATCCGCCCTCATCGGCCTCGCCCTCATCATATTGGGGCTCTCGAAGAAGTTCAGCCTCGAAATTTCCCTTCCCTTCATCAAAACCTGGACGGCTTACCTGGGATGGTTATACTTGCCCTGGATTGTCTTCATCCTGGTCGGCTCGTCCAACGCGGTCAACCTGGCCGACGGGCTGGACGGCCTGGCCATCGGCCTGACCTTCTTCAGCGCCACGGCCTTGACCGCTCTGACCTACATCGTGGGAAACGTCAAGTGGTCGAACTATCTCGGCATCGCCTACGTCAGCTCGGCGGCTGAGCTGACGGTCTTTGCAGGGGCCTTGGCCGGGGCCTGCCTTGGCTTCCTGTGGTTCAACTGCCACCCGGCCCAGGTCTTTATGGGGGACGTGGGGGCCTTGTCTCTCGGAGGAACCCTGGGCCTCATCGCCATCCTCATCAAGCAGGAGTTCCTGCTCTTATTTGTGGCCGGCGTGTTTATCCTGGAGGCGCTTTCCGTTCTCATCCAAGTCTTTTATTTTAAGCTGAGCGGGGGAAAACGCGTCTTCAAGATGGCCCCCCTGCACCACCACTTCGAGCTGATCGGCTGGCCCGAAGAGAAAGTTGTCATCCGCTTCTGGATCCTGGCCATCGTCTTCGCGCTCTTCAGCTTAACGACACTGAAACTCAGATGATCATGGAATTGAAAGATAAGAAAGTCCTGGTCGTGGGACTCGGGAGGACGGGGGAAGCCCTGTGCCGCTTTCTCCTCCGCCGGGGAGCGCGCGTCCAGGTCACCGAAAAGAAGCCCTGGGAATGTCTGGGCCGGGGGGCAACCCTTCTGAGGGAGCGGGGCGTCGAGTTCGAGACAGGAGGGCATAGACTCGAAACCTTCTTGGGTGCAGACGTGATCGTCCTGAGTCCGGGAGTTCCCCCTCTCTCCGAAGCGGGCGCTGCGGCGGAAAAAGGGATTCCCGTAATCTCGGAGATCGAACTGGCTTACGCCTTCCTCAAGGGCCGGATCGTCGGGATCACCGGATCAAACGGCAAGTCCACGACGACGACCCTGGCCCACAGGATCCTTGAGGACTCCGGCCTCAGGGCCTTTACGGCCGGCAACATCGGCACGCCGCTCATTTCGTTTGCGGACAGGAGCCGGGACGACGACATCTACGTCTCCGAAATTTCGAGTTTCCAGCTCGACTCGATCCGGGATTTCAAGGTCTCGGTCTCGGCGTTCCTCAATATTTCCCTAAACCACCTGGATTGGCACGGATCCTTTGATCATTATTACGCGGCCAAAAAGAGACTCATCCTCAGCCAGGTCAAGGGCGATGCCGCGATCCTCAATCGGGACGACGCCCTTGTCTGGGCCCTTCGGCCGGAAGCCAAGGCTAAGGTCTACGCGTTCAGCCGGCGGAGGAAGGTGGCCCGAGGATGCTTCCTCAAGGACGGCTGGATCGTTCTCCGCGACCGGGCCGAGACGGCCCTCATGAAGGCATCGGAAGTCCGGCTGCCGGGCCTTCACAACCTGGAAAACGTCATGGCCGCCGCCCTCGTCGGACATCTCTTCGGCGTCCCGCCTGGACGGATGCGGGCAACTATCAAAGGATTCAAGGGACTGGAACACCGGCTGGAGAATGTCCTGAGCATCAAAGGCGTCCTTTTCGTCAATGACTCCAAGGCCACGACCGTGGACGCGGCCATCAAGGCCCTGGAAAGCTTCGATAGAAAGATCGTCCTGATCCTCGGCGGCAAAGATAAGGGCGGCGACTTCACGCTTCTCCGGAAACCTCTAAAAAAGAAAGTCCGGAGAATCCTGCTCATCGGGCAAGCGGCCGAAACAATCCGGGCCGCCGTGGAGGGAACGGTCCCTCTCGAGACAGTCGCATCATTCAACGAACTCGTCCGGAAAGGATTCGAGGCGGCCGTGCCCGGCGACGTCGTGCTCCTGGCCCCGGCCTGCACGTCGTGGGACATGTTCAAAAACTTCGAGGAACGGGGACGGACCTTCAAGCGTGAGGTTAGACACCTCGCTAGGAAAATGAAGGGGAGATAGGGCAGGAACCATGGAGATCTACCGGCGCTTCAGCTTCGATAAGTCCCTGTTCCTCATAACCCTCCTTCTCCTGGTCATCGGGATCGTTATGGTCTTTAGCTCCTCGGCCGTCCTGGCCGGGGTGAAATACCGGCAACCGCTTTATTACCTGGCCCAGCATCTGATGGGGGCTGTGGCCGGCATCGTCCTGGCCGCCGTCATCATGTCGGTGCGAAAGCCCTTCTTCCGGGCGCCGGCCGCGGTTTACGGGCTTCTCCTCTTTTCGGCATTCCTCCTCATGCTATGCTTCGTCATGCCGTCGATCGCCAAAACCAATCGCTGGATCCAGTTATTCGGGATCCGCTTCCAACCCTCGGAACTGGCCAAGATCAGTCTCATCCTCTTCTTTGCCTATTACTGTGAAGCGAAAAAGGACAAGCTCAATGAATGGAAGACCCTTCTTCTGCCCCTGGGGGTCCTTTTCTTATTCTTCATCTTGATCCTGAAGGAGCCGAACTTCAGCACGGCCTTCTTCATCGCCGGACTCTCGGCCATGGTCCTCTTCATGGGAGGGGTTAAGCTCAGGTATTTCGCCTGGTTGGGAGGCATCTTCGCCGTTCTCTTTGCCCTCTACCTCTTCCAGGCCAATTACCGGATGGACCGGATCCAGAGCTTCGTTCAGCCCGACAAGGATCCCTTGGGAACGAGTTTCCAGGTCAACCAGTCCAAGCTGGCAGTCGGCTCGGGCGGTCTTCTCGGGGTAAGCCTCGGCCAGAGCACCCAGAAGCTTTTCTTCCTTCCCTACGCCCATACGGACTTCATCTTTGCCATCCTCGGTGAGGAAGTCGGGCTCGTCGGCGCGACCTTCACCCTCTTCCTTTTCTTCGCCTTCCTGTGGAGGGGACTCACGATCGCCTTCCGGACGCCGAATCCGTCCGACAAGCTGATCGCGGCAGGCATCACGCTGGCCATCACCGCCCAGGCCCTCCTCAATATCAGCGTCGTCCTGGGACTCGGGCCGGCCACAGGGATTCCCCTCCCCTTTATCTCCTACGGAAGGTCTGCTCTCGTCTGCAACTTGGCCGCCGTCGGCATCCTACTCAACATCTCCCGGAGGAAAGGAGACATCAGGGTCAAGCCATGAAAGCCAGGCGCGTCATTATCAGCGGAGGCGGGACAGGGGGCCATCTATATCCCGCTCTGGCCGTCGGCCGCAAGCTCCGGGAAAAGGACCCTTCCCTAGCGCTGACCTATATCGGAGGCCACAGGGAGATCGAAAAGAAAATCATGGCGGAACAGGGCGTCGATTTCATTCCGATGAGGATCGAAGGGCTGAAGGGGCGGGGGCTGAAGAGCATTCGAACCCTCTTTCTCCTCCCCTTCTCGTTCCTGCGTGCGCTCGCCCTTCTCATCAAGATCCGGCCGGCCCTGGTCATCGGCGTCGGAGGCTACAGCTCAGGTCCGGTCGTCCTCGCGGCTTCCTGGCTGAGGAAGCCGACCCTCATCCTCGAGCAGAACATCCGGCCGGGATTCACCAACAGGATGCTCACCCGCTGGGTGGATAAGGCGGTCGTGGCCTTCGAAAGCTCGCTCCCCCGCTTCCGGGGAAAGGCCGTCTGCTTGGGCAACCCCGTGCGCGAAGAATTTTATACCATGCCGAAGAGGGCCCGGCAAAACAAGCTCGCCCTGCTCGTCTTCGGCGGCAGCCAGGGCTCCCGCTTCCTGAACCGGGCGGTCGCGGGGGCCCTCCCCCTGCTTCGGGAAAAAAGAGACCTCCTGGCTATCATCCATCAGACGGGAAAGGACGATTGGGAATGGATCGACAAGGCCTATCGGGAATCCGGTTTCGGCGATGCTACGGTCGCTCCTTATTTTACGGAAATGGCCTCCAATTTCCAAAGGTCCGATCTCATTGTGAGCCGGGCGGGCGCAACAACCTGTGCCGAGCTTATCGCATCCGGGAAGCCGGCGCTCCTCATTCCTTTCGCGGGAGCGTCGGAGAACCACCAGGAGGCGAATGCCCGTGAGTTGGAGAGGGCGGGCGGGGCGGAAGTTGTCCTGGAGAAGGACCTGACTCCGGAGGTCTTGGCCGGGAAGATCCTCGACATTCTCGCTCACCCGGAGGTTCTGGATCGAATGGCGGAGGGACTCGCGCATCTCCGCACCCCTGGGACCGCAAACGCGATCGCCGAGCTGTGTTTCCGGCTCATGGAGGGGAAGACACAGGAGATCGGGAAATGATCAAAAGAGGATACCGCAAGCTCAAACACATCCACCTGGTCGGCATCGGCGGCACCGGGATGAACGGGATCGCCGAGGTCCTCCTCAACCTCGGCTACGGCGTCTCCGGCTCCGATATCCAGGAGAATGAGGCCACGCAGCGCCTGGCCCGGCTCGGGGCCCGGATCGCCCTGGGGCACAGGGCGGAAAACGTCCGCGAGGCCGACGTCGTGGTCGTCTCTTCGGCAGTTCACGAAGACAACGTTGAGGTCCGGAAAGCCCGGGCCTTAAAGATCCCTGTCATCCCGCGCGCGGAGATGCTGGCGGAGCTTATGCGCATGAAGTACGGCATCGCCATCGCCGGTTCGCACGGCAAGACGTCGACGACCTCGATGACCGCCATCGTGCTCGTGGCCGGAGGCTACGACCCGACGATCATCGTGGGCGGCCGTCTGAACACGATCGGGGCCAACGCCAAGCTCGGCGAGGGCGACTTCATCGTGGCCGAAGCCGATGAGAGCGACCGCTCATTCCTTTATCTTTCGCCGTTTATCGCCGTCCTGACCAACATCGACGAGGAGCACCTCGACCAATACCGGGACGTCGAGGAGATCAAGAGAACCTTCATCAACTTCGCCAACAAGGTCCCCTTCTACTGTCCCGTCGTCCTCTGCATGGATGACCCCAACCTGCAGACGATCATCCCGGAGATCGAGCGCAAGATCATCACCTACGGATTCAGCGCCCAATCCGACGTCTATGCCAGGGACTACCGCTTCGATGGATTCTCAAGCTCCTCGATCGTCTATGACCGGGGCAAGCGGCTGGGAGAGATGAAACTCAATGTCCCAGGGAAACATAATATCCTTAATGCCATGGCCGCGACGGCCGTGGGCTTGGATTTGGACATCCCGCCCCGGACGATCTTCCAAGCCCTGGAAAGCTATACCGGAACAGGCCGGCGCTTTGAGCATAAAACAACGGTCAGGGATATCATGGTCGTCGAGGACTACGCCCACCACCCGACCGAGATCAAGGCGACCCTGGAGGCCGCCAAGGACGGCTGGATGCGGCGCGTCGTGGCCGTCTTCCAGCCCCACCGCTACACGCGGCTCTCCCATCTGATGAAGGCTTTCGCCACGGCCTTCAACCAGGCCGACGTTCTGATCATGACTGAGATCTACCCGGCGGGCGAACCGCCCATCGCCGGGGTTACCGGTAAGGCGCTTTACGAAGAGGTCCTCCAATTCGGGCACAAACAGGCCTTTTTCGAGCCCGACCTGGCCAAAATCCCCGCCTTGGTGGGGAAGCTGGCCCAGCCCAACGATATCGTTCTGATCCTCGGAGCCGGGAATATCGCCCGCGCCATTCCCGGGATCATTGAAAATCTGGAGGCGGGAAAGTAACCATGGCGTCCTACCCGAACGTCGCTTCGAGCAAGGCCCGGCCCGCCTTCCTTACCCAACCGCTTGTTTTTCAACGCGGCGAAGGGACCCCCCGCGCTAAAAAGACCCCTAGACGGATTTCTCTTCGGACAAAACACGTCTTCTTGCTCTTTATCCTCTTCGCCGGGACCTCCTTCGCCTTATGCAAAGCTTACCTTTTTCTGATCTCATGGGACAAGCTAACCATTCAGAGCGTCCAGGTCGTATGCAACCGGCCGGCCTTGAAACGACAGCTCGATCTGGCGTTTGAGGAAAAAAGTTTAGGCAACATTCTCCTCTGCGACATCGACGGTTTGAGAATGCAGGTCAGGGCTTTTGTCTGGGTCAAAGAGGCCCGCATCCAGAAGGTCTTTCCTAACTCCCTGAGGGTTGAGGTCACGGAACGAACCCCCAGGGCCCTCATCCAGGGGTATAGCCTGACTCTCATAGACGAGGAAGGAGTGGAGCTTGAGCATCCGGCCTCCGCCGATGCGTTCGGGCTCCCCATCCTCGCCGACGAGAACGGCTTCCGAGACGGCCGCCGGGATAAATTGGACCTGGCCTGGAAGTGCCTGGACGAGCTTGCACCCGAAGAGAAGGCTCAAGTGGCCGGTCTGGACTTGACGAATCCGGGGACGGTCGATCTCCGGTTCCGGGACAATTCAGTCTGGATCAGGCTGGGCGACCGGGGTTTCGGAGAAAAAGTCCGTCTCTACGGAGAGCGCAAAGCCGGATGGGAAAATGAATTCGGCGACCTGGAATACGTCGACCTGCGCTTCGACGGCAGGGTCTACCTCAAACCGCGGGAGCTGCGGGAAAAGGAGGTCTCGTAATGTCCAAAAGCAGCTATGTCGTCGGCATCGATGTCGGAACGAAAAAGGTCGTGGCCGTCATCGGAGAGGTCACCGAAGAGAACAAGATCGAGATCATCGGCATCGGAGCCGCGGAATCGCGTGGCCTGAGGAAGGGGGTTGTGGTCAACCTCGAGGAAACGACCAACGCGCTCAAAAAAGCCGAGGAGGAGGCCGAGCTCATGGCTGGAGTGGAGATCGGCTCAGCCTACATCGGCATCTCCGGAGCCCACATCAAAAGCTTCAATTCCCGGGGTGTCGTGGCCGTCTCCGGCAAGAACCGAGAGATCAGCCGGGAGGACATCAGACGGGTGATCGACCAGTCCAAGGCTCTATCCATCCCGCCGGACAGGGAGATCATCCACATCATCCCCCAGGAGTTCGTCGTGGACGAGCAGGACGGGATCAAAGACCCCCTGGGGATGAGCGGGATTAAGCTCGAAGTCAATGTCCATATCGTCACCTCGGCGATCACCTCGCTCCAGAACCTCAAAGCCTGCATCGAGAGGGCCGGCATAGGCATCGAGGAGATCGTCCTGAACCAGATCGCCACGAGCGCCGCGGTCCTGACCCACGATGAGCGGGAGCTCGGGGTCGGTCTGATCGACATCGGGGCGGGGACGACCGAAGTGGCCATCTTCGAGCGCGGCAGCCTCTGGTATTCTTCGACGATCCCGATCGGGGGCGACAACTTTACCAACGACATCGCCGTCGGGCTCCGCACGCCGATCCCGGAAGCCGAAAAGATCAAGAAAAAATACGGTTGCGTCGCGGGGCCGATCGCCGACGAGCAGGAAACTATCGAGGTCCCTTCGGTCGGCAAAGGAAGGAAATCCCGGGTCCTGTCCCGGCAGATCCTGGCGGACATCATCCAGCCCCGGGCCGAGGAGATCTTCCGGCTGGTGGACAGCGACATCAAAAGGATGGGCTACGAAAAGTCGCTGAACTCGGGGATCGTCCTGACGGGGGGGACCGCCCTTCTGGACGGCCTGGAGTTAGTGGCGGAGGAAATTTTCGACCTGCCCGTCCGGCGGGGCGACCCGAGCGGAGTCGGAGGACTCGTGGACAGGGTCAGCACGCCGGACTTCGCCACACCCGTCGGTCTGATCCTTTACGGCTACCGGAAAGGCCTGGAAAAAGGTTTTTCTAAGGATAGAAAAAAAGGAATTTGGACCAAGTTTACGGATTGGTTCAAGGAAGGATAGGAGGTCAAACATGAGCGATGAAGCGAGCAGCAAATTGAAATTCCATCTCGTCGAGGAGACCTTGGGAGCCAAGATCAAGGTCATCGGCATCGGAGGCGGCGGGGGCAACGCCGTGAACCGGATGATCGAGTCCGGGATCCAGGGCGTGGAGTTTATCGCCGTCAATACGGACCTTCAGGCCCTTGGCAGCAGCCACGCAACGATCAAACTGCCCATCGGGGGGCAGGCCACCAAGGGCCTCGGCTCCGGAGGCCGGCCGGAGATCGGAAAGCAGGCAGCCATGGAGGACACAGAACGGCTCATCGAGTCCCTCCAGGGCGCGGATATGGTCTTTCTGACAGCCGGCCTGGGCGGGGGCACGGGAACAGGCGCCACACCCATTCTGGCCAACCTGGCCTCTGAGATGGGGGTCCTCGTTATCGCCATCGTTACCCTCCCCTTCGAGTTCGAAGGCAAGGTCAGGGCCAAACAGGCCGATGAAGGACTAAAAGAGCTCAAGAACGTCGTGGACACGGTGATCTCCATCCCCAATGAAAGGCTCCTCCAGACCGTGAACCTGGACACGTCCATCCAGGACGCTTTCAAGATGGCTGACGATATCCTTCGGCAGGCGGCACAGGGCATCTCCGACCTCATCATCAAGCCGGGCTTGATCAACCTGGACTTCGCCGACGTCAAGTCCATCATGAAGGGCATGGGCATGGCTTTTATGGGGACCGGGATTGCTTCCGGCGAGAACAGGGCCGTGGAAGCGGCCCAAAAGGCCATCTCCAGCCCGCTGCTCGTCGATACCTCGATCGACGGCGCCCATGGCGTCCTCATCAACATCACGGGCGGCAAGGACGTCACCCTGCACGAAGTCTCCAAGGCTTCGCAGCTTATCCACAGCCTCGCCCACCCGGAGGCCAATATCATCTTCGGCGCGGTCATCGACCCGGCCATGAAGGAGATGGTCAAGGTCACGGTCATCGCCACCGGCTTCGAGATGAATCAGCCGCGGATTATCGGGGCAACCGACGACTTCGAGCCCACGCCGCGGAGAAAAACGCCGCCGCCGTTCCCCGTCTACACGGAGACCCCTCCTTACGACTTCCAGCCGGTAGGAAGCCAGTCGCCGGCCTGGGAGCCTCCGGCATGGGAGAACAGGTGGGAGACCTACGAAACGCCGTCCTTCATCCGTCGGACCAAGCACGCGCCGATCAGAAAATCTCCCCATGATATCAGCTGACTGCGTCGTCTCCAACTGCCGCCAGCTCATCACCTGCCGCGGTCCCCTACCCAAGCGGCGGGAGGCCCTCCAAGACCTGGGCATCATTGAGGAGGGCTGGATCGCGTCGAGCCAGGGGGAGATCGTCTTTATAGGGAAGGGAGAGGGTTTCCGAGAGAAGGTCCAGGCCGAACCGTCCGCGACTTGGATCGACGGCCGCGACGGCATCGCCCTGCCGGGCCTCATCGACTGCCATACCCACCTTCCCTTCGCCGGGAACCGCGAATACGAATTTTTGCTCCGGCTCAAAGGACGGGCCTACCAACAACTGGCCGCCCAAGGCATGGGGATTCAGACCACGGTTAAAGCGACCCGGGCCGCCTCCAAAGATGAACTCATCGCTCTTTGCAAACAAAGGCTCAATCAGATGCTTCTGACCGGCACGACCACGGCAGAAGCCAAAAGCGGCTACGGCCTGAACCTCGAGGACGAGGTCAAACAGCTCGAAGCGCTGGCGGCCCTCAGGGGGACCCACCCCGTGGACGTCATCCCCACCTTCATGGGCGCCCACGAAGTCCCGCCGGAGCGAAAGGACGATAAATCCGGCTACATCGATTTCATCATCAGCCGCATCCTGCCGGAGGTCGCGGCGCGCGGCCTGGCCGAGTTCTTCGACATCTTCTGCGAGCCGAACGTCTTCAACCTGGAGGAGACGAAGAAGCTGGCCGAAGCCGCCCGGGCAGCCGGCCTGGGAGTCAAGATTCACGCCGACGAATGGACGTCTATCGGAGGGACCCAGTACGCCGCGGAATCGGGCGCGGTCTCGGCCGAACATCTCATAAACATTACGGATGACGGCATCCGGAAACTGGCCTCAAGCGGGACGGCGGCCATCCTCCTCCCCGGCGTTTCGTTTTTCCTCATGCTGGATGAAAAGGCCCCTGCCAGAAAACTCATCGATGCGGGCGCCATCGTGGCCCTGGCCTCGGACTTCAATCCCGGGAGTTCCATGCTAAGCTCCATGCTCCTCGTCCTCCAGCTCGGCGTTTACACGCTCCGGCTGACGATCGAGGAGGCCATCAACGCCTGCACAGGGAACGCGGCCTACGCTATCCGCCGGGACGCCAGAATCGGAAGCCTCGAGGTCGGAAAGCGCATGGACCTTCTCATCTGTGATGTCCCCAATTACCCCTCCCTCGTCTACCAGCTGGGGACCAACCCCGTCCGCCACATCATCAAGAACGGCCGGGTCGTCGTCCGAGCCGGTAAGATCCAGCCGCTTTAAGTCGCGGTCCTCACTCAACTTCCATTCGTAAGGGCATGGGCAAAGGGCTGCAGCCCTTCCCCGTGCTCTCATTTTTAAATCGTAAATGCAGTAAACCGCTGGATAATTGAGCGGCGGGGAAGTCAGGGCGTTTTACCGGCGTTTGCTCTTCCAATAAAAATAGGCCGGGACCCCGAGAAGGATGATGACGAGGCCGATGACGGCGTTTCGAAACTCGTTGATGAGCGAGTTCATGGAGATGAACACGGCGGCAAGGATGAAGAGGATCGGTGTTGCCGGGTATCCCCACGTCTTATAAGGTCTGGGCAAGTCAGGGCGTTTCTTCCGGAGAACGATGACGGCGGCCACGGTCAGGCCGAAAAAGATCCACTGGCCGAAGACGACATATGTGAAGAGCTGCTCGAAGGTCCCGAAGAAGAGGCTGAGGATGATGCTCCAGACGCTGATGGCGAGGATCGAGACGTGCGGCGTCCGATACTTCGGATGGGCGTCGGCGATCCTCTTGAAGAACAGCCCGTCCCGGGCCATGGCAAAATAGACTCGGGGCGAGCAGAGGATGTTCTGGTTGGCGGCCCCGGTGATGGAGAAAAGGATGATGAAGGCGATCAACGCACCCCCTGCCGGCCCGACGGCAAGGCTTACGGCGTCGCTGGCGATGCGGTCAGACTTGGCGATCGCGTCCACGGGAAGCATATAAAGGTAGGCCAGGTTCGTGATGATATAAAGGACGAGAACGATCAGGCTCCCTCCAAGGATTCCCAGGGGCAGGTTTCGCTCGGGCCGCTTGATCTCGCCCGCGCTGTAGGTCGATCCTTCCCATCCCTTGAACGCCCACAGCGAAGCGACCAAGGCAACCCCGAAGCTCCCCAGTAGGCTCATATTGAACGATCCGGGGACCGGGTTGACAAAATGAGAGGCACTTCCCTTACCGAAGATAAAGATGGCGCCCGAGACCAGGATCAATGCCGCGGTTTTGATGATCGTTAAAACGTTCTGGAGGTTGGCGCCCGCCCTGACCCCGACGTAATTAACCGAGCCCAGAAAGACGATGAAGAGGACCGAAACGGCCTTGATCGCCAGGGGCGTCATCTTGAAGAAATAAGGAAGATACCTGGACGTAAAGGCGACGGTCAGCGTGGCCACGGCCCCCGAGTCGATGACCAGGAAAAGGGTCCAGCCGAAAAGGAAGGAAAGGAGGGGTCCATAGGCTTCCCGGAGAAAGACGTACATCCCTCCGGCCTCGGGCATGGCCGCGCCGAGCTCGGCGAAGGTCAGGGCGCCGAAAAAGCTCAGCAGGCCGCCGACGACCCAGACGCCGAGGACAAGGATGGGTGATTGGACCGCCATAGCGATGGACTTCGGGACGAGGAAAATCCCCGATCCGATAACCCCGCCGACGACGATGGCAATGACGTCCCAGATGCCGAGCACCCTCGGCAGGTTCGCCCGGGCGCCTTCCTTTACCTCGCAATTTTTGATGTCATGGGCCATGGGATCATGCCTCCCTCGATCCTACACGCTCCCCGGATATCAAGCAACGATTGTAACAATCCCGGGATGAAAGGGCAATAAGAAATCACGTCCATTTGACATATATTTCTTTTTTTATTAATCTATTAGCAACATCGAAAAGGGTCCCGATGAAAGAGGAAGAATTCCTTGATTCCTGGAAAAAGATTTCCGCGCACTTGGGGAAAGAGGTCAGAACCTGCCGGAGGTGGGAGAAGCAGCTTGGCTTGCCCGTGCACCGTATCGATAAAAATTCTCATCGTTCGGGGGTTTTTGCCTACAAATCAGAAATCGACCATTGGCTGAGAGAAAGAACCTATGATGAAAAGACGATTAAAAATGATTCAGTCTGGAAAAACAAATGGCTGACCTTGGGCTTGATTTTCATCGTGGGCTGTCTCTCAGCCCTGCTCGCGATTTTATACCTGAGATCAAAACCCAAATTCATCTCACGCTCCATCGAGCCTAATTATCCTTCCATTGCTGTCCTTCCATTCAAGAACGGGGGCTCGTCAAAATATGACGATTACCTTTCCGAGGGCATCACCAAAGAGTTTGTTAGAAATCTCGCGATATCCAACAGGATAAAACTCATCCAGATCCCTTCCATTCATCCGGTCACGAGCCCGGAACTCAAGGAAGCCTGCCAAAAGCTGAAAGCCGACTACCTCCTGCTGGGGGAGCTAAAAAATCAGGATCAGACATTGACCCTGAACGTCCATCTCCTGCGGCCGCAAGATGACGCGCACGTTTGGGGAACGAAGGTTGAAGCCCCGCTCAGTGACTTCAAAGGCGCCCTCAATGACCTCTCCAATAAGATCCATAGATTATTGCGAATAAACATTGAAAAGGAAGACCTTTCCGTTTCGAATGGCAAAGGGATCGATGATTCCGCGGCCTTCGATAGCTACCTAAAAGGAAACTATGTTCTCTCTAATATGGTGGATGACAACCCCTGGATGCTTTATCACCAGGGGAAATATTACGGAGGACAGTGCACCCAGGAGAGCAATGAATTTGCCATAAAGCTTTTTAATCAGGCGATCGAGATCGATCCCAATTTCGCTCTGGCCTATATCGGGCTGGCCCAATGCTATTCCAATTACGTGAATTTTAATTGGCAGTTCGACAGACGTTGGCTGATGAAAGCGGAAGAGCTGCTCGAAAAATCCTTGACCATGGGGCCCAGCCCTCCGGAATACTACGGCACGCTCATGGAAATCTATTTAGCGAGACATATTGGCTTTGACGAGAATTTGAAGGATGCCCTTTACAAACTCGCCGAAGAAGGATTGAAAAAATATCCAAATGACGGCCAAATCAATTCCATGGTCGGCTACCTGAATTTCCTCGAGTTCGGAGAAGGGGGAAGCGAAGCGGCCTTTAAGAAGGCTTTGGAATATAAGGAAAAAAGCTTTTGGATGGATCCTTATAATACGAGCAACATCGTTTTCACGGAACTGTTGATGCTCAACAGGGATTTCAGCAGGGCGGAAGAGGTCTGCAACATCATCATCAATAACGATCGCTCCCCGATGACAAAATTCAGGCTGGGGGAAATTTTCTACTATGCGGGGGACCTGAAAAGAAGCGAGGAGATCTTCCGCCAATTCGACACCCCCCAAGAATATAAGATGGGCGGTTTGTGCTTCTTGGGCATGATTTCGTCCCAGAAAGGGGATAAAGAATCGGCCAGAAAAATTATCCAAGAACTCGACCTGCTCTTTCCTAAAGAATTCAACGTTTTCGATGTAGAATTAAACTTGGCGTCCATCTACATGGGGCTCGGAGATAGAAACGAAGCCCGGGCTC
>CAZJBD010000033.1:0-17980 GCA_964544265.1 uncultured Eubacteriales bacterium | reverse complement strand
GGATTCTCGCCCCCGGCCGAACCGGTCGACTTCTTTCTTCAGGTCGAATATCGCAATTCGCTCCCCCTGCTGTGCCACAGTATGCACGCCTTCGACCTGCAGCGTCTGGCCCATGAGACCCACCCTATACGGAGCGTTCCGCTTCTCTACAACATCTGGGATTCGCGCTGCGAGGGGTTGGCCACCGCTTTCGAGGAAATCGCCATGCAGGCGGGGCTGATGGATAAAATGCCGCGAGTCCGTGAGCTTGTCTACGTCATGCTGGCCAACCGGGCAGCCCGGGCCATGGGTGACCTGATGATGCACGCCAACAAGTTCACCCTTGATGAGGCGGTTGATTATGCCTGCCGGTGGACGCCCTACGGCTGGCTGCGAAAAGATCTGGACACGGTCTGGATCGACATGCGCATTTACCTCCAGCAGCCTTTCTACGGAGCAAGCTATGTCATCGGAAAAGTCCAGATCGACCGGTTGATGGCCGACCGGGCGAGCCAGCTCGGCGACGCGTTCACGCTCAAGGGATTCATGGACGAACTTATCGGCGCCGGCCTCATTCCCATGTCGCTCATCCGCTGGCAGATCACCGGCCTCGACGATGAGATAAAAAAATTCGCTTCGGCCGATTGACATTTGCGAGGCATAAGAGTCTCATCCAGAAGACCGCCGACGACATTTTAAGGCGCGGAGTTGATCCGTATTCCGGCCTATTCTATTCGTGTCGTGGATTTTGTCCGTGTCTTAACACAACTCCCGGCAATGCACCGGTATGCTTTTCCCCGTCAACGACCATGACCCCGTTCACAAAGACGTAATCGATTCCCTCCGGATAGCGGTGCGGGTAATTCTCGAAGGGATAAGAATGGGGATAGAGGTTGGTCGCCCGGTCGCGTATGCGATCAAGGTCAAATACGACGATGTCAGCCCACGCGCCCGGTTGCAGCACCCCGCGGTCGAAAAGCCCCAGCCGCCGGGCCGGGAAGGAGGTCATCTTGCGGATGGCTTCCTGCAGGGTGAGCACCGGGCTATCACGCACGTAGCGCTCGAGGACGCCGGGGAATTCGCCATAACTGCAAGGCGAATAGGGTGGGGGATCATTCAGGATGCCGTAGAGAGCCAGCGCCTGCCCATCGGAGCAGATCATTACGGCCGGGTGCTGAAGCAGGATGCGAATATTAGCCTCATCGATATAATCAAAAAGCGCCTCCGCTTCATGGCCGTTCTTGATGATCAAGTCGAAGTAGGTATCGAAGGGATCCTGACCGTGCTCTTTCGCAATGCTCTGGATGGTTTTACCGATGACCTCCGGGCTCTTGGGTGCGTGCAGCATGGTGACGCGCTGCCACTGTCCGTGCTTGAGAAGCCCCACGGGGCCAAAAGCGGGCTTGCGGTCAGCGATAATTTCCTTGCGGATCTCCGAACGCTTTACAGGATCCCGGAGCAAATCGGCTATCTCACTAGCTGGCAGTTCCTGGATGTGCTGGGGCAGCCCGCCGGTTAGTGCGGGCGCGAAGTCGGTGTGCACGTCATTGTCCACCGTCACGTCCTGTCCGCGGCTCCGTGCCTGTTCCACCAGGCTTAAGTTTCCATTCGCGTCACAGGGGGCGCCGTATTTGGGTGCGTTGTGGGAGATCTGCACGGGGATACCCGCTTCACGCCCGATGCGGATCGCTTCTTCCACTCCCTGCAGGATGGTCTCCCGCTCGCCGCGGATGTGCGTGGCATACAGTCCATGATACGGGGCGACGACCCGGCCCAAAGCGATGATCTCATCTGTATTTGCATAGCACCCTGGGGGATAGACCAGACCGGTGGACATTCCAAATGCCCCCGCCTGCATGGCTTCATCTAGGAGAGCTTTCATCCGGTCGAGCTCTGCGGTCGTGGGTGCACGTTCGTCCAATCCCATGACCGCGATACGCAAAGCTCCATGCCCGACAAGAGCCGCGATGTTGATCCCCATTCCGCCGCTCTGCATGGCTTCCAGGTAGTCGTTAAACGTCCGCCACTTCCAGCCGACTTCCGGCTGATCGGAGAGCGGTTCCCACTGTCCTCGCATCTCGCTTATGTGGGCGTCATCCACTGGCGCCGGAGACGTCCCGCAGTTCCCAATGACATGGGTTGTGGCGCCCTGACGGACGGCACTCTCTGCCCGCCGGTTGACCATGATGGAGAGGTCCGAATGGGTATGGATGTCGATGAAACCCGGAGAGATAAAGCGTCCGGCGATGTCTATTTTCTGTTTGCCCTGCAGGGTTCCGGGCGGAGCGATCTCAGCGATCCGCCCATCCTGGATAGCCAGGTCACCCCAAAACCAGGGGTTGCCGCAGCCGTCCAAAATCCGTCCATTCGAAAGCACGAGATCGTAAGCTGTCATATTGGCATCCTCGTCTGTCGAAGGGATGAAAGCAAAAAAAACAAAAACGCTGAGAACCAGAAAAACCCTCGTTAGCCTCATAGAAACCCTCCTTTCTTCAAAATGAGGGATTGGTCTTAAGTACTATCCCGATCCTCAAATGTCAAGAAAAAAGATGTTGTTATGCCACTTATCACGAGGATGGCAATTTGGTTAAGCCGGAATAAATATTTCATACCAGAAATATCCTTCAGGGCATTTCCCTATTTGCCTAAATGCACCGCCAGGTTTGGGTTTCCATTTCCAGATCCTGTCTCTTCCACACATGCTTCCGACTTTATCTTCCCAGTACCAAATACCATCAACTATTCTGAACCTGTTTCCGTCATAAATACTGCACATGGGCCTAACATTCAGCGGCCATTGAATCGACGGCAGTTCTACAGCATTTTTTATTCCTTGATCAATGACTTCTTGAGTAATTTCGTCTAATGCCTCTTTCGAAAATACCCCAAGTTTCTCCATCTCCTTAAGTACATCCTCTCTTTTCATTGTCATTCTCCTGGAATAAGATTTCCTTCTTTGCTCATATTAATGAAAAATAACAGGACTCGCCCTCAGAATTTCCTGTCATTATCCATAAATCATCTTCGATTTCCTAGGGCGCTCGACGAAAGCCAGAAAAGACAGGAGATCTTTCCAAGGATCCCTTTTAGGGCCGCCTGGAGAACAAGTAACCGCGGTTTCTGCTCCTATGAGCCCTCAAGCTATGCTATAATTTCTTCATCGGAATTCGCGCCGGGGTGGCGGAAGTGGTAGACGCAAGGGACTTAAAATCCGAAATGAACGATCCGGCCATTTCATTTAAAATCAAAAAATTTTATTGTTTTTCAATTATTTATGGATTTGTTTTGGTTCTCATAAGTTCCGATAAGTACCTATAAGTTCCCCATGAATATTCACAAATTATTCACACGTGGAGCCTGATTTGTCTAAAGAGGAAATTGATTATCTTATTGTTGAATTGAGCAACCAACTAAAGGATCTTGAATCAAAACGAAAAGATATCCTTGGAAAAATTGAAAACCTTGAGATTCAAAGAAAAGCACATGCGATTTCTAAAGAAACACCAGGTCCAAAGCAAGACAACTCCATCGCCGGAATATCGGCTTTCAGCCACAGGGTTTCACTTTTTCGTCGCCTTTTTAAGGGGCGAGAGGACTTATACGCTCTAAGATGGGAGAGCGCAAAAACTGGCAAGTCCGGATATCAACCTGTATGCAAAAACGATTGGATCAGAGGGATCTGCCGAAAACCTCAAATTAAATGCGGAGAATGTCCAGCCAGAGAGTTTATGCCTCTTTCCGATGAGACAATCCAGCGTCATCTCTTTGGGTTCGAGAGAGATGCTCGCCGAATCAGAAAGGACTTCGTCGTGGGCGTTTATCCATTGCTTCAAGATGAAACATGTTGGTTCTTAGCTGTTGATTTTGATAAGGAATCCTAGGAAGTCGATGTTTCTGCATTTCGCGAGACGTGCCACCGTATCAGCATTCCGCTGGCCGTTGAGCGATCGCGATCCGGCCATGGCGCACATGTTTGGATATTCTTCTATGAACCTATTCCCGCAATCTCTGCACGTAGGCTTGGTTCGTATCTACTCACAGAAACACTCGACATAAGACCTGAAATTGGTCTGGATTCTTATGATCGTATTTTCCCCAATCAGGATACGTTGCCCGATGGAGGATTTGGGAATCTTATTGCCCTACCACTTCAATATAATGCCGCGAAGGCGGGGAATAGCATTTTTATTGATGAAAACCATGCTCCATTTCCTGATCAGTGGGATTTTCTTGCATCTATACGCAGAATAGGACGAGAGGAGCTTGAGCAAATCATTAAGGAAGGAAGTCGAAGAGGAAAAATCATGGGAATTCGACTTCCAATAACTGAAGAAGTGGATGAACAGCCATGGAAGGCACGACCATCGCGAAGGGAAAACGACATCGCCATTTCAGGACCACTTCCCAAGAAGGTTAGTATCATCCAGGGCGATTTAATTTATGTTGAAAAGCAGGGACTTCCGGCCGCCCTGCAGAGCCGCCTTATTAGGCTTGCCGCCTTTCAAAATCCCGAATTTTATAAGGCCCAAGCCATGAGGCTCTCGACATATGGGAAGCCCCGGGTGATCTCTTGCGCCGAGGATTTTGCGAAGCATATCGGCCTCCCCCGCGGATGTTTTGAAGAAGTCGTTGGGATGTTGAGATCGATGAAAATTGATATCAAGGTTCACGATTCTCAATATCCCGGAATTCCCATCACAAGTATTTTTCAGGGAGTGTTGCGTCCCGAGCAAGAAGAAGCGGCCAAGGCGATATTGAAATATGATTCCGGAACTTTGGCCGCTACTACGGCATTTGGCAAGACGGTTGTTGCGGCAAGAGTCATTGCGGAGAGAGGGGTCAATACGTTGGTCCTTGTCCATCGCCGCCAATTACTCGACCAATGGATTGTTCAACTCAAGGGATTTCTCGGCCTTGAACCTAAAGCCATCGGGTTCATAGGCTCAGGAAGGCATAAGCCAAGCCGTTTTATCGATGTGGCCCTTGTTCAAAGCTTATGCCGGAAGGGGATTGTTGACGATATCGTTGGAGAATATGGTCAAGTGATCGTCGATGAATGCCATCATATCTCTGCCGTGAGCTTTGAAAAAGTCTTGCGAAGATGCAAATCTAAATATGTCTTGGGTCTTTCGGCGACCGTGACTCGAAAAGATGGGCATCATCCTATTATTTTTATGCAATGTGGCCCCGTGAGATATCGCATTGGGGCTAAAAAGGGTATGGAAACACACCCGTTCCGGCACCGGGTTGTCTGTCGCCCCACGAAATTCGTTTTTCGCGTAAGCGAGAATAAAAAGCTCTGCATTCATGAAATTTATACCGCCTTAATAACCGACAGGACACGCAATGAAATGATATTCGAAGATGTCATGATGTGTATTGGAACGGAAAAGCGTTCGCCGATTCTGATTACGGAACGACGAGAGCATCTGGAGATGTTCGCTGAACGCTTTCGTCCCTTCGTAAGAAATGCCGTCGTTTTTAAGGGGAGTATGGGACACCGGCAAAGGATGATGATTCATGAACAGTTGAATGGAATCAGAGATGATGATGAGCGCTTGATAATTGCGACGGGTAAGTATCTTGGAGAGGGATTTGATGATGCTCGTTTAGATACCCTCTTTTTAACGCTGCCGATATCTTGGAAGGGCACTCTTGCCCAGTACGCAGGCCGGCTTCATCGATTCCATCATGATAAAAAGGAGGTCCGGATCTATGATTATGTAGATTTGAAGGTCCCCGTGCTGGAGCGGATGTATAAAAGAAGAATGAAAGGGTATCGTGCTATAGGCTATGAAATAGAATAATAGATTGGGGGAACAGCCTGGAGATATTGAACACCGCTCGTTCATGAGATGTAATTTTTTTTGGCCTTCGTTACAATAACGAAAAACTAGCAAATAGAGCCGGAATTCGTTATAATAACGAAATTAGGTAGGCTAAGATGGGCGAATTCAAGAAACACCTAGCAGTAGCCAAGGAAAAGCTGGCGGCCCTGAAAAGCGCCTATGAGCACAAGCAGTTCACCGTCGTCGGGGATCTTGCTACCAAGGTTTGTGAGCAGCTTGTGGAGGCGGACGCGGCCAAAAAAGGACTTCATTTTGGAACACATGTGGAAAGGCATGACTATTCAAATAACGCATTCCCAAAATACATGAATGATGCCATGAGGAAAATTTGGTTTGCCTATGGCGATCTAGGCTATGATGGAGTTAACGGAAAGCGAGCACAAACCGTTATAGAGAAATTGCGAATCATACTTGGTTTTTTCAGTGCTAGGTTTGGTGAGAAAATTGATAAAAATTTTTAAAATCATAGCGAAAAAACTGTCCCTAATCAGTGAGATTAAACTGGTAATTCTCTACGGCAGTTTTGCCCGAGGCGATTTCGGTCCAAAATCGGACGTTGATTTATTCATTCTTGTTTCAAATGACGATGTTGTTGAAAAAATCTATAATGCGATTATTAAGATAGAAGAAAATATCGGGAAGAATATTCAGCCGACGATTAGAAGCGGCCGGGAATTCAGGAAAACGGATACCGGCTTACTGCAAAACCTGCTCAGAGAGGGAAAGATCTTATTCCTTCGCGATTTTTTTGAAATCTCTACGGTGACGTTGTTGAAGCAAAAGCCCTTCGTCATTTATTCCTTTTGGATAAATTCGTTGAGTCAGAGGAATAAGGCGAAATTCAATAGAGAGTTTTATTCACGAACGACAAAGAAGTACGCCTACGGAGGGCTTTTACATAAACTGGGTGGGGAAAAGTTGGCTTCTGGATGTGTTATGATTCCTTTTAAAGAGAAAAGTGGAATGGAAAAAATCTTCAAGAAATATAAAATAAAATATGAAATGAGAAATATTTGGGCTTAGAAAGTATTCTGAAAGATATTATGGCTAATCTGTACCCGCCGGGGTGGCGGAAGTGGTAGACGCAAGGGACTTAAAATCCCTCGGGGCGCAAGCTCCATGCCGGTTCGAGCCCGGCCCTCGGCACTCTCCTTGCCTCCTCAAGAAACATCCAGGTCATATCCTCAAGAGATAGGAGACCTTTAGAGTTAGGGAATGGCCGCCCTCTCTCAGTAGGCCCTCAGACCTGGCGTTCTTCTTGTAGCTGAGCTGGACGATGTTCCCCGCTCCGAAATAATAACCGATGAGAAAATCGAAATTGAACTGGTTGTCGCGGGTTTCGCCGAAGAGACGGGTGTTGAAAAAGAGATTCCTTGTCGCCTGGAAATGAAAGGCCGTAGCATAGGTCAGGCCGTCGAATACGGCCTTCCCCGTGCGGTCCAAAGTCTGCTTGATCCAATCGCTGGAGAAGGACCACTCGAAGTTGCTCAGCGGCCTCAGGACCAATTCTGCCTCGGTCCTGAACTCGGCGCCTGATTCCACGGCCGTGAAGTCCTCGTTGTGGATGCCTTTTTTCTGCCAACCAGCCTCGAGACTGGCCTCCTTTAAAAAGCCTCCGCGATCCCAATGGAAATCGAAGTCTCCGCCGTAGGTCCGGATGAACTCCTGTGTCCAGGCTAGCCTGTTTTCATCGTCAAGCGTTTGGTACTTGCTCTTTCCAACCTGGAATCCGCCGTGAATCATGAACTGGGCCAGGAACTCGGTCCAATAGGTGACCATGAAAGAGTTCCCTGTCGGCCGCCCGTGGGTATCTTGGCCCACCTGCCCCATGACGTCCAGGCTAAAGCGCTTGAGCGCCCCCCGATTATACCTCCAGGCATAGCCTGTGCTGAGTTCCGTGGTTTGGATATCCGTTTGGTTGACGAAGCCGGTTCGGACATCGACGTTCTCCTCGATCCGCTGAAAACTTGCCCCCAGCTGGAGGCCCGCGTCCGCCTCCCTTTGGAACTGGATGAGGTGCATCCCCTTGCCTCCGGCCGGCGCTCCTTTGTTCAGGGAGAATGCGCTCATGCCCCGGAGATAATAGATGTCCAGAAAGTTGAAATTGTAGTCCAGGGCGAAATTCCGGTTGGCCTGCCCGTCTTGGCTCATGCCGGCATAGTAGACTCCGATCTGGGAGTTCCGGAAGACGTCCTTCTGAATGCGGACCACAGAGAATACTGACTTGCCCTCGGCTTCGTCGTTGGCCGCGCCCAAGAGGCCGAAGGAGAAGCCGCCCGTCTTTCCCGAGAACTTGGCGGCAATTTTGGGTGAATCGATCCTGCGCGAATAGAACAAGGACAAGCTGGGCTCGAAATAATCCTCCTGCTCCGTGGACAGCCGGAAATACTGGCTGCCCTCGATGAAGAACGGTCTGTTCTCCTCGAAGTAGTTCTCGTAAGGCGTGCGCTGGTAGATGAAGGGATCGGATTCGACTTCGCTGAAATCCGGGCTGGCGGTCATGTCCAAGACGACGTTGGGCAGGATGCCGTACTTGAAGTCCAGTCCTGCGGCGAGCTTGTTGTCCTTCTCCTCTTCCCAGCGCGAAGTCCTGAACCCGGAGTAGGGAAAGAACTCGATGTTGTAGCCGGGACGGATGCCTGACAAGCCGGTGAGTTCCCCGATCTGATGAAGGATCGGCTTGTCCCGCTCGACGCGGGTCCAGGTGTCCTGCTCGTTCAAGCGATGGATATAGCGGGAGAAATTCACTCCCCAGACCTGGATTTCCGCCGGCGAAAACCGCAAGGACTTGAAGGGGATGGCTATCTCGGCCGCCCAGCCGTCCTCACGGAGCGCGGCTCCCGACTTCCAGATCGTCTCCACGGAATTCTTCTGGACTCCTTTGGGATTGACCGTGAATTCGATGCTCGTTCGCTTGTCGTTATAGGTATCGAGGATGACGGTGATGGAGTCGTTATTCTCATAAAAATTGCGTGGAGTGAGCTCGGCCCAGATCTTCGCCGGTTGGGAATCTTTCATCAAGAAAGCGAAATAGATGTTGTCCTGGTCGTAGGCCGCCCAGACCAGGGTTTCCTCCGAAGCCGGGACTCCGTTGACGGGGTCGAACTGAAAGAAACCGGAGACGGGCTGGACGTCGCTCCAACAGCGGTCGCCGAGAGCGCCGTCGATCCGGGGCGCCTCCGCCACCCGGGAGACATGGAGGGTCTTGGCGCGTTCCTGGCCCGAAAGGGGATGGAGGAAGGCGAGAACCGTCAAACAGATCGGGATCAAAAAGCAGAATTGGCGGTGAATGTTCATGGATGGCTTCTCGATGGGTGGATAAAATTCAAGCATTACCTTTTAGACGCAGACAAGAAATTTTTCTTCCCGATGATTGACGATTCGACGAGAAGGCCGGTCGCTTTTAAATAAATAGAGCGGTTTCGTTCAAGAGGGTGGGCGATAAAGAGGCGCTCTCATCGAGCTGCCGAGAGAGTGAAGATTCGAAGCTTTGAAGGTGCTATAAAAGCGACGCCGAGCCCATGTTTAAAATGAGATTTCAGATTAAGAAAAGGGGAGGGAGGGGGGTGGCCCCTCCCTCTTCTCCTAAATTTTCAGAATGCGACGCGGGCTGAGAGCTTGACGGTTCTGAGGCCGGTCACAGCTGTGACCTTTTTGTAATAATAGTCAAGCTCGCGATATCCGGAGGAGGTATTCTCGTCATCCGGATACCAAACACCGCTTGGGTTCAAGCCCGTCGTGACGTACTTGTTGCCGAGCAGGTTGAAGACATCGGCGAAGATGGAGATGGTTCCGAACCTGAACTTGAACTCTTTCTCCAGCCGGAGGTCCGCATTGTCCCAGGACGCCTGGCGGTGCGCACCGTTGGGTTGAAGCTGGACGCCGATCCAATTCCACCAGGTCACGCAGTTGTGCGAGGCGAGCCACGCGTCCGGAACGTAGACGGTGACGTCGAAGGCCTTATCCCAGAAACTGCCGCCGTAATTCAGCGGGCCGCCTTCCAAGTGGCGATAAATGAAGGAGCCGACAAAACCGAGCGGGAGCTTGAACGAACCGTAGAGCTTGATGGCCAGGGGAATGTCATTGATGTCGGCACCCCAGCCGTTGACGGCGTAGTTCGGATCATAGGGGGTGATGCTCTTCGATACCGAGTAAGTGACGGAGCCGGCCAGGGCCCAGCCGTTGGAGTAGCGCTTGTCGAAGGCGAGCTCGAGGCCGTTATAGCGGCGCTTGGAATAAGGGTTGCTGGCCTGCCGCCAGACGACGTGATCCCAATCGTAATCGTTTGTCGGCACATAGATGGTGACCGTCGATTCCGGCCAGTCACCGACCGCGGGCACGGTCGTGGTGAAGGGGACCCAGAAGCCGGCGGGAGCGTCCTGGAGAGAACTCAAATATTGTTTGCTCGCCGTATTGTACATCGTATCCCAGTGGTCTCTGCGGCCCAGCTTGTTGACATACTGCAGCTTGACCGAGAAATTATTGGCCAGCTCGTGGGAGACGGAGATGACGAGCTCGTTGTTCCAGGGGGCCTTCAATTGGTATTGCTCGCCCTTGCCGGCGACGAGGAGGCGCAGGGCCGCCGCATCTTGTTCGACGAACGACCAGAAGCCGTCTCTCGGGAGATATGTGTCGATGCCCGGGTCGTCAGGGACTCTGTTGCCGTTGTTGTCCCACCAGTTGAAGGCGTAATTCTGCTGGATGGAGGACTGTGCGTTGGAAAACCACATGACCGGCATGGCTTCATAGTACCTGCCCCAGGATATCTTGAGGGCGGTTTTGCCGTTGCCGAAGAGGTCATAGCTCAAGCCGATGCGCGGGGAGAGAGTCTGGTTTTGCATGGTCTTGCGGATGGGGTCCCAGGTCATCGCCGCGTAGGGGTTCCAGCCGATGGTTCCGGCCACCATTTCGCCCACCTTATAGGCCAGGCCGTTCTGATCGGTGCCGGTGGAGGTGGCGCCGCCGAAACCGCCCCAGTAATAGTCATAGCGGAGGCCGAGGTTGATGGTCAGGCGGTTCTTGTAGACAAAGGAGTCTTGCAGGTAAGCGCTCAGGCGGTTGCCGGGCAGGTCTTTTGTGGAGTCGTTCTCGTCGGGGCCCTGGTTGGCCAGTTGGATGTAGCCGTCACCGTAGATGTCGCGGGGCATCCCCTGTGCGGCATAAGCATAGGGGTTGCCGTTGTAGTAGTGCAGGGTCAGTGGATTTTCGCGCGCGACGGAGAGGCGGTCAAATGAATACACGTATTCGAGGCCGGCGCCGATTTCGTGGTTGCCACCCAGCACGTTGTCCATGAAATGGGTCAGGCGGGCGTTTACGGATTCGCCCCGGCGGATCGTATATTGCTCTTCATTCTGCTTATTGCCCCATGTGTAGCGGGTATAATCATCAACCTTGGTGACGTTGGCCCGCGCGTCCGGCTGGGAGGTGAGGGACCAATCGAGGTTGTTGTAGCCGGCGCGGATGTCGACGTAGGTGTTGGGACCGATCATCCAGTTCAGGTCGGCGGTTATCGCCATGGTGTTCGATCGGGACCTGACGGTGGACTCGAAAACTTGATAATAGTTCGGAGCATAGAGAGTACGGGTGAAGCTGCCGTTGAACATGGCGAAGAAGCGCATGTCCTTGTTAAGTTGGGTGGTCACTTTGAGGAAGGGCGCCAAGGTTTTAGTGGGATTCGTGAAGACATCGTAGGACTTACCTTCCAGGGTTACGGGGACGTTGTTCAGCGTATACTCGTTCTGGCGATAGTCTGCCGTGCCGAAGAACCAGATCTTGTCCTTGATGATCGGGCCTCCGAGAGAGGCCGAACCGTCCCAGTCATACTTGGCAAAGGCCGGTTTGGATCGTCCCAAAGCAATGAGCTCTTCGTCGGTGAAGAGCATCTGGTTGAGGCCCTTTGCCGTGTAATATGTTTGGGCCTGGCCGTGGAACTCGTTGCCTCCCGACTTGGTGACGACGGAGATGAACGAGCCGCCCGAGGCGCCGACTTGAGCCGGCAGACCGCCGGTGCTGATCTCGATTTCCTCGATGCTTTCATACTGAGGGTTGATCTGCATGCCGCCGGTCGTGGGGCTCTCGCCGTTGACGCCGTCGATCTCGTAGGCCGTGGAGCCGGAGTTGGCGCCGTGGATGCTGCCGGAGTAGGCGGCAATGGTGCCCGCGCTGCCCGCGGTGATGTTGAAGAGACCGTTGATCGTTCGGTTTAGGGGCAAGTTCTTTAGCAATTCCGTGGGGATAACGTTGGAGATCTTGTTCGACGCGATATCGATGACCGGCGGGGCCGCGGTGACCGTGACTTCCTCGGCGAGAGGGCTCGCTCCGGTCTGCAGATTGACCGTATATGTCTGGCCGACCTGAACGACGATGCCGGTCTGCTTGACCGTTTTAAAACCCTTCAGGCTGGCCGTGATCGCGTAGGTGCCGGGCGGCAGGTTGAGGAAGCGATAGCTGCCGTCCCCAATCGTGATGGCCGACGCTATGCCCATCAGCGAGGGGCTCTGCGCCGTGACCTCCACCCCGGGCAGAGGGAGGCCCTCATTGTCGGAGACGACGCCCCTGATGGCGCCGCTCTGCTTTGTCATCTGAGCGGTCAATGCCGTGACGGCAAAGAGGCTCAGGCACATGATGACGAACCAGGTTTTCATTTTCATTCTTTTTCCTCCATGGAATCAGATGATTACGGATACAGGATTTGATTTGTTTTTGGCCGTATCGTGATGTTTTCTTCTGATGGGCACCTCCCTAAAAGGGAAATAATCCGTCGTCGGACGGAATACAGGGTCGATGATGGGGTCACTCAGAAAGGGGCAGAAAGCGGTAGTGGGAGTGAGTGTTAACGTTAACGCGCCCGCGCCAAAAAAAAGAATTCGTCCGTCCATTCTAACCAACGATTCACTCCCCCGAAACAGGCAGAATAACGATATTTTGGTCCATGTTAACGTTAACACCTTACGTTTACTACAGGAATTTTGAAAAGTCAAGGGATTAAAAAATGGTTTTATGACCGGCTTGTCCTGGCTTTTTCGCACCTCCTGAATCTGTTATAGTGAATGACTCGTGGCCCCCTGGCGGGTCTGAAAGAAACCTCTTATGAACCTTTATGATGATCAACTGAAGAAGGCCTTTGACCCGGAAGCCTTTCGCCTCGAAGGGCACAAAGTTGTCGATCAACTGGCGGATTTTCTGGCCTCTTCGACTCCGGAGATCCGGCCCCGGGTCCTGAAATACGAGGAACCCGAAGCCATGCTGAAGTCTTGGGCAGGACGTTTCGGCCGTGCTCCTTCAGCATCCTTCCCCGATCTTCTCGGGGAGGTCCTCGACCGGTCGAATAACCTCCTCCATCCTCGTTTCATCGGGCACCAGTGCACGACCTCGCTTCCGTTGGCCTCCTTGGCCGGGCTCGTGGGTCAGTTCATTAACAATGGAACCGCGATCTATGAGATGGGGCCGGTCAATGTCGCGATGGAACGGCAGCTTGTCCGCTGGATGACCGGGCTTGCAGGCTGGGGACCGGACGCTGACGGAGTCTTCACGAGCGGCGGGTCGATAGGAAATCTCACGGGCCTCCTCGCGGCGCGGCAAGCCGCCGCCGAAGGGAACGTCTGGGTCCGGGGCGTGGGAAGCGAAGCTCCGGTGGCTGTTCTTGTCCCAGAATCCAGTCATTACAGTGTCAAGCGGGCCGTCGCAATCATCGGTCTCGGGGAGGAGGCCGTGGCCCCCGTAGCCGTCGATGACTCATTCCATGCCCGGCCGGATGATTTCGGGCGGGCCTGTGACGAGGCGGTCAGGCGCGGCCGCCGGCCGATCGCCCTGGTCGCCAATGCATGTTCCACAGCCACCGGGAGCTATGACGATCTAGCGGCCGCGGCGGATTTCTGCCGGTCACGCGGCCTCTGGCTCCATGTCGACGGCGCGCACGGAGCGGGGGCCCTTCTTTCTCCGAAATACCGTCTCCTTCTGCGAGGCCTGGACAAGGCTGACTCCTTAATCTGGGACGCCCACAAGAACCTGCTTATGCCTGCCCTCATGACCGCCGTTCTTTTCAGAGAGGGGAGGAAGAGCTACGAAGCGTTTTCCGAGAAAGCCTCCTATCTTTTTGAGAAGGGCGCACACGAGGAATGGTACAATTTCGCCCACCGGACGATGGAATGCACGAAGACGATGATGGGCATGAGGCTGTTTGTCTCCCTGGCGGCCTACGGGACTGACTTTTTTGCCGGCTACGTCACGGCCACATTCGACCTGGCGCGAGACTTCGCCTCTCTTCTCCGGGAATCGGGCGATTTCGAACTGGCGGTGGAGCCTGAGAGCAACATCGTCTGCTTTCGCTACCTGAAAAGAGGGGAGGAGGACCTCGACAGGCTGCAGCGGCGCGTCCGGAGGGCTCTGCTCAAAAGCGGGAGTTTTTATGTCGTCCAGGCCGGTCTCAGGGGACACGTCTGGCTCAGGACCACGCTCATCAATCCGCGCACGACCCTTTCCGACCTCGAGGCCCTGCTCGACGAGATTCGGGCGATTACGTCGGTTTGACCTCGCTGCCGGTCTTGCTCTCGATTGTGTTCCAGTCCGGCGGCTCGACGCCGAGCAGGTGGCGGACGAAAAAGTCGAATCTCTTCCGCTCGCCGTAGATGCCGCCCGATGTATGGTTCATGCCCGGAAGGACGAGCATCTCGAACGTCTTTCCTGCCTTGATCAGAGCGTTTACGACCTGCATCGTGGATGCCGGGTCGACATTCGTGTCCATCTCGCCCACATAGAGGAGGAGCTTGCCCTTCAGCCGCCAGGCGTTGTCAACGTTCGAGCAGGCCGCGTATTCGGGGCCGATAGGCCAACCCATCCACTGCTCGTTCCACCAGATCTTGTCCATTCGGTTATCGTGACAGCCGCAGGACGCCGCGGCGACCGCGTAGAATTCCGGATGAAAAAGGAGGGCGCCCATGGCGCTCTGGCCTCCGGCCGATGTGCCGAATATCCCGACGCGGCTGATGTCGTAATAAGGGTATTTGGCCGCAGCGGCCTTGTGCCAGAGGATCCGGTCCGGGAATCCGGCGTCGGCCAGGTTCTTCCAGCAGACGTCGTGGAAGGCCTTGGACCGGTTGGACGTTCCCATCCCGTCGATCTGGACGACGATGAAGCCCATCTCGGCCAGCGCCATCATCGGATTGTAAGCGGAAAAAGACTTGGGGACGAAGGAGCCGTGGGGTCCTGCGTAAATGTTTTCGATGACCGGGTATTTCCTGGATTTATCGAACGCCATGGGCCGGACGATGATACCCCAGATGTCTGTTTTGCCGTCGCGTCCGGCGGCCGTGAAGACTTCAGGCGCCCGCCATCCGGCCTTGACCAGCTCTTGGATATCCGTTCGCTCGATCTCCATCAGGACCTTCCGGTCTGCTGACCGGAAGAGCTGGGTTACGGGAGGCAAATCCACGCGCGAATATGTGTCCACGAAATACTTCATATCGTCCGAGTAGGTGACCGTATGGTTGACGTCCCCTTCCGTCAGAGCTGTGAGCCCCGTCCCGTCGAAGTTGATACGGAATGCGCTTACGAAATATGGGTCTTTGCCCGGTGTCATTCCGCTCCCCCGAAACCAAACTTGGCGCGTTTCCTCGTCGACTTTGTCTACGCCGCGCACGACCCACTCTCCCTTGGTGATCTGGTTCTTGACGGTTCCCGTGAGGCCGTCGTAAAGATAAAGATGATTCCAGCCGTCGCGCTCCGACATCCAAACGATTTCCTTGCCGTCCGCGACGTCATAACGGTATTTTTTTCCGGAGTAGCTGAAAAAAGTTTCGGGCTCTTCGCTGATGACCGCCCGGGCCTTGCCGGTCGCCGCATCGACCTCGATCACCCGGTAGACTTGGTGCCCGCGCTGGTTGTATTCGAAGGTCAGGGCCCGGCCATCCTTCCGCCAGGAGAGGTCCGACATCTCAAAAGCGTTGGGGAAGAGGCTGCTTTCGATGTCCATTTGTTTTTTTGACTCGAGGTCGAAGATAACCGGCCGCAAAACGTCGAGCGCGTCACCGGGTTTTTGGTAATCGATCGTCGAGTGCTTGGGCTGGAGCTGATCGGCGGGGGAGGACTCGACGTAGTGGAGCACGCGGCGGTAACCGGGGCGGACGCGATAAGCGGCCAGTTTTTTTGAATCGGGGGACCATTGGATGGATGGTTGGGAATAGAAGTTTCCGTCGCTTCCGTCCCAGCTCAGGGCGATGCCTTCTTTTTCCTTGACATCTTTTGCGTCTTTTCGCTTCACATAAACGTTGAAGTTCTTAACGAAGGCTTCCCAGTCTCCGTCGGGGGAGGATTTGGGCTCTTTGGGGACATACTGGGACCCCCAGGGCGGCGGCCATATCTCCCGTTCGCTGGGCCCGGCCTTGAGGCACACATATGTCGCAAGATCGCATGTCCATTTCCAGCCCCCGGCTTCAAACTCGACGACTTTCCCGTCATCGGAGAAGGTGATCGTGTCGAAGGGAAGCTTATAGGCCTTGTGGGTTTCGCCCGAGGCGGTGGAGAGAGATGCGGCAAGCTTTTCGTGGTCGAAAGCAGGATTTCGGATCAAGTTTTCCGCGTCCCCGACCATGAACTCATGGCCTTCCTTGACCGTTCTCCGATACCAGAAACGACTCGTCTTCCCGATCCAGGCCGTCCGGTCTACGACGTTGAGGGCCAAAGCCTGGAATTTTTCTCTCAGACCCGCCGCCCGCAGGTAGTCGGCGAGCCTGCCCTGAGCCGCCAGGAAAACCGGCAGGGAAGCGAGGATAAAAGCCGCTAAGATAAGGACCAAAAGACTTCTGCGTTTCATCGTTCCTCCTGCAACTCACCTATTTCTCTCGTGGGCCGTCGCGGCCGACTTGATCTCCCGGCCGGCGCTCAGCAAGGCCCCCATTTATGCTTGGGGTAGCGTTTTTCGTATTCCCGGGCGGTGTCTTTGGTGATCCTGTGCCAGGGAACCCCTTTTTTGGCGCCCACGACCGACGCCAGGGCGCAGCGGCAGAGCGTTGGATCGACTTTCTCCTTGAGCTCGTCAAAGACTTGGTAGGGATCGCGCTTCAGAAATTCTTCCGGGGTCGCAATGCCTATCCGCTTGAGTTTATCTTCGAGGACCTTGCCGATGTTCGGAAGCGTCCGGAGCGAGTTTCCGGCCTTTCCGGCGATCTTTGTGCTCATCTGTGGCTCCTTCATCGATATATGTTAAGGGGGATTTTATGCGAGGCCGGACGGGGAGTCAACTTGGAGGGGGAGCGTCTTTTGTATTGACAGATACGCTATGCTAGAATAAATGGACTTTCCGAAACGCGGGAACGATTATGAATGCTGAGGTGACGTCAGAACCGGCTGCGGCCGGCATTGACAAGAAGTCGGCGGCCACCAACTCCGTCGTCGCTGCGGTTTTCCTGACGAGCATGAAGCTCGTGGTAGGTCTCATGACGGGAAGCCTCGGCATCCTTGCCGAGGCCGCCCACTCCGGCCTGGATCTTGTGGCCGCTTTCGTGACTTTGCTGGCCGTCCGCTTCTCGGACAAGCCGGCCGATCACGAACACCCTTACGGCCACGGCAAGATCGAAAATTTTTCGGCCCTTATCGAGACCGTCCTTCTTTTTGCCACCTGTTCCTGGATTATCTATGAGGCCATCTCGCGCCTTTTCTTTCACTCCAGGGAGATTCAGGCAAGCTTTTGGGCTTTCCTCGTTATGGCTGTTTCCATCGCAGTGGATGTCAGCCGGTCTCGGATGTTGTACCGGGCCGCCCGTCAACACAGCAGCCAGGCCCTCGAAGCGGACGCCCTTCACTTCCATACGGACATCTGGAGCTCCTCCGTGGTTATCGGGGGGCTCGCCCTGGTCTGGCTGGGCCGGAACGTTCTGCCGAAATATTCCAGCTTCCTGGCCAAGGCGGACGCCCTGGCGGCCCTGGGCGTGGCTTTCATCGTCCTCTTCGTGAGCTATAAGCTCGGCAAAAGGACGGTCGCCGTCCTCCTCGATACGGCGCCCGACGGCCTGACCCAGAAAATCAGCGAAGCCGCCGACGACGTTGAGGGCGTGATGCGTGTCGGCCATGTCCGGGTCCGGCGCTCCGGGCCCCGTGTCTTCGTGGACATGACCGTTGAGGTCGACCGCAACCTATCCTTTGAAAGGACCCACAAT
>CAZJBD010000032.1:0-18099 GCA_964544265.1 uncultured Eubacteriales bacterium | reverse complement strand
CAAGGGAGTGGAAGAACCCTATCGGCTTTTTACGTCCAGGGCTGAATATAGATTGTACTTACGGATTGATAATGCAGATAAAAGGTTGATGCCTTTGGGCCGAGCTCTCGGCCTTATTTCCAGGGAGGAATACCAACAACAGGAGGCCAAACAGAAAAGGATTCAAGCGGCCATGTTTTTCTTAGGGCAAAGGAAGGTCAAAGATAGAAACGGAGACACCCTTACTTTGCGAGAATATTTGAAAAAACCTGAAATTAAAATCCAAAATATGTTAGAATATGGGAAATTTTCCGGGTCCCTGAGTGATGAGGAAATGCGGGCCATTGAATCCGAAATCAAGTACGAAGGCTACCTCAAGAGACAGAGAAAGGAGGTCTCGAGGCTCAAAAGGACTGATAGGATGAAGATCCCAAAGGATTTGGACCTTGAAAAAGTGCCCGGATTGACGAAGGAAGCCCGGGAGAAGCTCGAAAAATACAGGCCTGAGACGATTGGCCAGGCCAGGAGGATTCCCGGTTTAACCCCCGCTGCCCTATTCAATATCGGTGTTTTTATTGAGGCCGAACGGAGAAGGCGAATGAGAGGGGCCAGGAATGTTCCACGTGAAACGTTAGCCGAAGATGAATAAAATCATTGCCGTTGCCAACCAAAAAGGCGGGGTTGGGAAAACAACCACTTCCATCAACCTTTCCGCCGCCCTGGCCATGAAAAGCATGAGGGTTCTTCTCGTAGATTTTGATCCCCAAGGAATGGCTACCATGGGGCTTGGGAAGCCGAAAGAGGCCAAAAAGGGTATCTATCAAGCCCTCCTCAACGGGGGGGACTTGATGGATTTCGTCCAGGGAGCAGGATTGGACAATTTTTATATTTGCCCGTGTTCTCCTGAGCTATCGGGTGCTGAGGTCGAGCTTTATTCCAGGGATAACAGGGAGAAATGGTTGAAGGCAGCCTTGGAGAAGATTAAAAGATTCTTCAATTTCATCTTCATAGATTGTCCTCCCTCCCTAGGATTCCTGACCATTAATGCCCTTACGGCTGCCGATTCAATCATAATCCCAGTCCAATGTGAGTTTTTCTGCATGGAAGGAATTCCCGACCTCTTTCAAACGCTTGAAACCGTGCGAACTTATTTCAACCCGAAATTGATCATCGAAGGGATTATCCTGACGATGTACGACGAGCGAACCAATCTATCCAAACAGGTCGCCGAAGAAATTCGTAAATCATTGAAAAAGATAACATTCGATTCAGTAATCCCCAGGAGCGTCAAGTTGGCGGAAGCTCCGAGCTTTGGGAAGCCGGTCGTTCTTTACGATGTCAAATCGAAAGGAGCCGAGGCTTACTTTAATCTTGCTGAGGAGATACTTCGCAGATGATGAAAAAAGCTTTAGGAAAAGGTCTCGACGCATTCATTCCAGAAGAATTCGGGATCATTAAGGAAGAACGTTACGCCGAAGTCGATGTTGAGTTGCTCAAGCCGAATCCTCTCCAGCCCAGGATGAAGTTCGACGACCGGGCGATTGATGAGCTAGCCAAATCCATAAAAGAGACTGGAATCGTTCAGCCCGTTCTTGTGGTCCCAGACGATGGCCAATATAAAATCATCGTAGGGGAGCGGAGATGGAGGGCCGCTCAGAAGGCGGGTCTGAAGAAGATTCCGGTCATGATCCGCAACATGACCCCGGAAAAACAGCTCGAGATCTCGATTATAGAGAATATCCACCGCGAAGACCTCAACCCTATGGAGATTGCTCAGGCATATCAGAGGATGTCCAGCGAATGGAACTACACTCAACAGGATATCGCAGAAAAGGTAGGAAAAGACCGAGCGTCGGTTGCTAACTACATTAGGCTGCTGAAACTTCCTCAGGAGATACGCGATGGTCTCGTCGAAGAAAATATAACCATGGGGCATGCTCGGGCGCTCTTGGCGCTGGAGGGACCGGAGGTCCAGCTAACCGCCTTTCATCAGATCATCGACAAGGGCCTTTCGGTCCGCAATACCGAAAAGCTTGTGAACAGGATGAAAGAAAGGCCCCCGCGAGCCCAACGTAGCCTGGAGGATCCGGACCTGCATGCCCTCAAGGAAGAGCTCCTAAAAATGCTTGGGACGAAAGTCGTTATCTCGGGCAACAGAAACAAAGGCGCCCTCAAGATATTTTATTTTTCTATGGATGACCTCAACCGGATTTTCGCGCGGATAAAAGGAGGATCGTGATGAAAGACAAAGAAAAAGAGATCGTCGACTCTAAGATCGCCGGATTGATCGATCAGGGAACGGAGCTAAAAGGCGATTTGACCTTCAAAGGCTCGTTCCGGATCGAGGGCTATTTCAAAGGAACAATTACCTCGGAATCACTCCTCATCATCGGGGAGCGAGGCAAAGTTGAGGCTGATATTAAGGTCGGCCAGATCATCATAAACGGCGAGATCAAGGGCAATATCCAGGCCTCCGATAAAGTAGAGATCCACAACAAAGGGAAGGTTTTCGGAACGATTCAAACCCCGCGGCTGATCGTCGAGGAAGGAGCCTTTCTTGAGGCCAACTGCCATACGATTGAAAAAGCTGCCCCAAGCCGGCCCGGACAAGAAGCCAAAACGGAGAACTGACCTTGAAGCTTGCGACTGGGATCATTCCGGCCAGATACGGTTCGACCCGTTTTCCGGGCAAGCCGCTGGCCCTCATCCTTGGAAAACCAATGGTTCAAATGGTTTACGAAGGAGCGAAGAGAGCAAGGCTCCTGGAGAGAGTGATCGTGGCCACCGATGACGGGCGGATCATGACCGCCTGCGCCGGCCTGGGGATCCCCGCCAGATTGACCTCGCCCTCCATCGGCTCGGGGACGGAAAGAGTGGCTGAGGTCGCCCGCGAGCTGGGGGCCTCTTTTATCGTCAATATCCAGGGCGATGAACCGGTTCTCGATCCTGCCATGCTTGATTCGCTTGTCGAGACCCTTCAGGATGAAACAATTAATATGGCCTCGCTCATGACCAGGATCAAGGACCCTTCCGCTTTTAATGATAGAAACAAGGTTAAGGTCGTCGTGGATAAAAATGGATTCGCTCTCTATTTTTCCCGGGCGCCTATCCCCTACCAGCCTATGGAAGGTTTCTTCCAGCACATTGGCATATATGGATTCAAGGCCGAATTCCTGTTCCGCTTCTGCGGTCTTCCTCCGTCCGGACTCGAAAAAGCGGAAGGCCTGGAGCAGTTACGGGCGCTCGAGAATGGATACCGGATCAAGATGGTTGAAACGCCATATTCAACCTTGAGCGTCGATTCGCCTCAGGATATAATTGCGGTTGAAAAACTCCTTAGGGAAAAAAGCCATGGCTAAGTACATCTTTATAACGGGCGGCGTCATATCGGGATTAGGTAAAGGGATCGCGGCCGCATCAATAGGGATGCTCCTCGAAAGGCACGGCTACAGGATAACAATTCAAAAATTCGATCCTTACCTTAATGTCGATCCAGGAACGATGAGCCCGTTCCAGCACGGGGAAGTCTACGTGACGGACGATGGAGCCGAGACCGACATGGATCTTGGTCATTATGAGCGATTTACGTCGACGCGAACGACTCAGGCCCACAACTGGACGGCCGGCCGCATTTATCAATCCATTATCCATAAGGAACGCAAAGGCGAATATTTGGGTAAGACTGTCCAGGTTATCCCGCACGTAACGGACGAAATCAAAACCGCCTTCGGCGCTGTTTCTGATAAGAACGATATTGTCATTGCCGAGATTGGAGGCACGGTGGGTGACATCGAGAGTCAGCCCTTCCTTGAGGCCGTGCGTCAAATGCGCCTGAACTTGGGTGCGGAGAACACCCTGTTCATCCATCTAACTCTCGTTCCTTTTATAAACACTTCGGGGGAGCTCAAGACCAAGCCGACTCAGCACAGCGTCAAAGAGCTTCGAGCCATCGGGATCCAACCGGACATTCTCCTTTGCCGCGCGGACCGAACCATCCCGCAAGAATTCAAATCCAAGATCAGCCTCTTCACCAACGTTCCGATCGAAGCGGTCATTTCAGCCAAGGATGCGGAAAGCATCTATGAAATCCCCATCAACTTTGCCAAGGAGGGGCTTGACGCGATCATCTTGAAGCTTTTGCGTCTTCCTCCGAAGAAGCGGAATTTGGCTTCCTGGGAAAACCTTCTGGACAGGGTCAAGAATCCGCGGGACGAAGTCAACATCGCCATGGTCGGAAAATATACAGGACTCCGGGATTCCTACATAAGCCTGAACCAGGCTCTGGACCACGGCGGGTTCGCCCACAGACTCAAGGTCAACATCGATTGGATCGAGGCCGAGAACCTGGAAGAGGGGGAGATCGAAGAGACCCTGGGAGAAAAGGACGGCATCATCGTTCCGGGCGGATTTGGGGTCCGAGGTATTGAAGGCAAGATCCGGGCGGTCACTTTCGCCCGGGGAAAAAAGGTTCCGTTTTTAGGCATCTGTCTTGGCATGCAGTGTGCCTCGATCGAATTCGCCCGAAACGTGGCCGGGCTTGCGGGAGCGAATAGTTCGGAGTTCGACCCGAAGACTCCTCACAAGGTCATCACCTTGTGGCGCGAGCTAAGGAAGGGCGGCGATCTGGGCGGCACTATGAGGCTGGGGCAGTTTTTCTGCCGCTTGAAAAAGAACACCATTGCTTACAGGGCCTATAAACGGCTTTCCATCCACGAACGGCACCGTCATCGGTATGAATTCAATCCGAAATACGAGGAGATCCTGGCCCAGGCGGGCTTGGTATTTTCCGGAAAGAATCCCGAATACGGGCTCGTCGAGATCATCGAGCTTGCGGACCACCCTTGGTTCCTGGGTTGCCAGTTCCACCCCGAGTTCAAATCCAAGCCGGTCAAACCGCACCCTTTATTTAAAGCTTTTATCGGAGCGAGCTATGCCTATCGTCTCAAGAAAAATCAAAATCACGCCGGAAGTTAAGGTTGGCGGGAAGGGCCCGCTCTTTCTTATCGGGGGGCCGTGCGTCATCGAGAGCGAGGAGCACTCGGTCCGCATGGCGAAAGAAATCGGAAGAATTTGTGCGTCCCTGGGCCTGCCTTTCATCTTCAAGGCCTCCTTCGATAAGGCGAACCGCTCTTCCGGCACGTCCGTTCGGGGACCCGGGATCGAGAAAGGTTTGGCCGTTCTGAGGGCCGTGAAGAAAGAGACCGCTCTGCCGGTCCTGTCTGATGTCCACGAGACGTGCCAGGTGGAGAAGGCGGCGGAGGTCCTGGACGTGATCCAGATCCCCGCCCTTCTCTGCAGGCAGACGGACCTTCTTCTTGAAGCAGCCCGAACGATGAAGCCTGTCAATATCAAAAAGGGCCAGTTTTTTTCCCCCTATGAAATGAGGAATGCCCTGGATAAAATCCTCAGCGTGGGAAACGAAAAAGTCATGCTGACTGAGAGGGGTACTGTCTTCGGCTATAACAACCTCGTTTTCGATGTTCGCTCCATTCCGATCATGAGAAAGTGGGGATATCCGGTCATTATCGACGCCTCGCACACCGTTCAGCATCCCGGCGGCGAAGGCCTGAGCTCGGGCGGAGAGGCGGAATTTATCCCCACGATCGCCCGGGCAGGAATTGCGGTCGGCGCCGATGGAGTTTTTATCGAGGTCCATGATCATCCCGAAGCGGCTCTTTCAGATAAGCATAACACGTTGATTATAAATAATTTAAAAGGACTCCTGACCGATCTTTGCCGTATCCGGGAAGCCGTTGGCACGATGCGTGAGTAAGGGCAGAGAATGACCATAACTAAAAAAGAGATCCTTGAAACGGGGAGAGAAGTTCTGGCCACAGAAAGCGGGGCCGTCGCCTCACTCAGCCGGAAATTGGGAGAGGAGTTCGTTCAGGCCGTCAATATTCTCTGCCGGGCCAAGACGCGAGTCATCGTTATCGGCATGGGCAAGTCCGGGCTTGTCGGCCGCAAGCTGGCGGCGACCCTGGCCAGCTGCGGCACACCTGCCGTTTTCATCCATCCCGCCGAAGCGGGGCATGGCGATTTGGGAATGATTCTTAAGGAGGACATCGTCATCGCCATTTCGTACAGTGGGGAGACGCGGGAGGTCGTCGCTCTCCTTGATTTCTTCAAGAGGATCGGCGTCAAGCTCATCGCCATCACCGGCGACAGGAACTCCCGGATCGCCAAATACAGCGATATCGTTCTTGACGCCCGCGTTGAAAGGGAGGCGGGTCCAGGCAACATCATCCCGACGGCATCGTCGACGGCCGCTTTGGCTTTGGGGGACGCTCTAGCCATCGCGGCGATGAAAAAAAAGGGATTCGGCGAAAAGGACTTTGCCGTCGTCCATCCCAAGGGCCAGGCGGGCCGGAAGCTCTTGAGGGTTGAGAGCTTGATGCGTCGCGGTTCGAAGATCCCTTACGTCCGAGTGACGACGCTGATGAAGGATACGGTCGAAGAGATGAGTGAGAAAAAAATGGGGATGACCTGTGTCCTGGACGAGGCGGGCCTTCTGGCCGGAGTCATCACGGACGGCGACCTAAGGCGCATGCTTGAAAAGTTTAAGGAAAATCTCTTTACCAAGACGGCCGGAGACTGCATGACCTCTAATCCGGTTACGATCGACAAAGAAGATCTGGCTACCGAGGCCCTTAATATTATGGAGAGAAAAAAGATCACCTCGCTTGTGATCCGGAATAAAGAGGGCCGGGTGGATGGTATCATCCATCTTCATGACCTGTGGCGGACGGAGATGTTCTGATGACCGCCGAAGATCGGGCCCGAAAGATTAAGCTCGTCCTTATGGACGTGGACGGCACGTTGACGGACGGGTCGCTCATCGTGACCCAGGACGGCGAGGAGCTCAAAAGCTATCATGTTCGGGATGGCCTGGGGATCCTCCTGGCCCGGCTGGCCGGCCTGGACGTGGGGATCATTACGGGCAAGACCTCGAAGGCCCTGGAAAAGAGAGCGGAAAGGCTTCGTATCACAGAGCTCCACCAGGGAGCCGTGGACAAGCCCAGGGTCCTGGCCTCGATCCTGGAGAAACGGGGGCTGGATCCGGCGGCTGTTGCCTACATCGGCGATGATGTGGGGGACCTCCTGGTCATGAAATCCGTTGGCCTGTCCGCAGCCGTGGCCGACGCCCACCCTGAGGTCAAAGAGCATTGTCATTATATATGCCGGATACCCGGAGGCCGGGGCGCGGTGCGGGAATTTCTCGAATTCATCCTAAAAGCTCAGGGCAAGTGGGAGAGCGTTTCGGCGAGGGTGTATGAAATCAAGGGCCGGGTCATTTAACCGAATTCGAGAAGGGGAGGAGAGTGTGAACATCAATCCCAGAATCTTCAGGGAATATGATATCCGGGGCATCGTCGGCCTGGACCTGGACGAAAGCGTCGTTGAGACGCTCGGCAGGGCCATGGGCACCCATTTCCTCGGCCGAGGCAGGAAAGACGTAGCCCTGGGCCGCGACTGCCGGCTAAGCTCCCCTGCCTTTGCCGGAGCCTTGACCCGGGGACTCCTTACCACCGGCTGCGATGTCACGGACCTGGGGATCATCCCGACCCCGCTTCTTTACTTTGGGATCTTCTACAAGAAGAAAGGGGCCGGGGTCATGATTACGGGCTCACACAATCCGCCCGAGCACAACGGGTTTAAGATGATGGTGGGCGAAGAGACGCTCTCCGGCCCGGATATCCAGGAGATCTTTAGGATCATCGAGGGCGGAAGGTTTGCAGAGGGCCGGGGGCAGAAATCGGCTTATGACCTCGTCCCCGAATACACGGCCTATGTTCTTGGGAATATCAAGCTCGAGAAACGGTTGAAAGTCGTCGTGGACGCGGGGAACGGAACAGCCGGTGTCGTAGCCGTGCCCCTTTTGCGGACGCTTGGCTGCGACGTCGTCGAGCTATACTGCGACATGGACGGACATTTTCCGAACCATCACCCCGACCCAACGCTCCCCGAAGCGATGCAGGACCTCATCTGCACGGTCTTGGAGACAAGGGCGGACCTGGGGATCGGCTACGACGGGGACGGCGACCGAATTGGCGTCGTTGATGATAAGGGGAAGCTCATCTGGGGAGACCAGATCATGGTCGTTTTCGCCCGCGACATTCTTCCCTTGCATACCGGGGCCCCCATCATCTCCGAGGTCAAAGCCTCCAAGGTCCTCTATGATGAGATCGCCCGGCTGGGCGGAAAGCCGATCATGTGGAAGACGGGACATTCGCTCATCAAAAAAAAGATTAAGGAGGAGAAGGCCCTGCTGGCCGGCGAGATGAGCGGCCACATCTTTTTCGCCGACCGCTGGTTCGGCTTCGATGACGCCATCTATACCTCGGCCCGCCTTATCGAGGTTCTTGCTCGCTCAAAAACGCGGCTCTCTACGATGCTCTCGGACCTTCCAAAGACCTACACGACGCCCGAGATCCGCATCTACGCCTCGGATGAGGTGAAGTTCAAGATCGTCGACGAGGTCCGGGCGGAGCTTCAAAAAAAATACCCGGTGATCGACATCGATGGCGTGCGGGCTCTCTTTCCGAAAGGCTGGGGTTTGGTCCGGCCCTCCAACACCCAAGCCCTGCTGGTCCTTCGCTTTGAAGGGGAGACGGAGGCCGACCTGGAGGCCATCCAGAAGGAAGTGCGGGGTGTTCTGGAAAAGGTCATCAAGCGCCTGAACGGCCGCTAGGCCGTGATTTCCCGAAAGGAGGGAGACGGTATGAACATCCGGGCGGTTATCATGGCCGGAGGCCGCGGCACGCGGTTCTGGCCGCTCAGCCGCAAAACCAGGCCGAAGCAATTCCTGGACATCGTGAGCGCCCGCTCCATGATCGAAGAGACGGTGTCCAGGCTTTTGCCCTATATTGCCCCCAAGGATATCTTCACGATCGCCGTGGGCGACCAGACCGCCGCACTGCGGGACCTTTTGACGGATCTCCCAAGGCGGAATTTCCTCGTTGAACCCCAGGCCAGGAACACCGCCCCCTGCTTGATGCTGGCGACGGCCCACGCCTATCTCCAGGATCCGGAGACCGTTATCGCCGCCCTCCCGGCCGATCACCTCATCCGCGAGCCGGACCGGTTCTTGAACAAGCTCAGAGCCGGGGCCAAGGCGGCCTATTCTGGGGACCGGATCGTCACCTTCGGAATTCCTCCGGCGTTCCCATCCACGGGCTACGGATATATCCACTTTTCCAGAGAGAGAGGAAAACAGACCGCCGGAGAGCCGTTCTTCCCGGTCCTGGAATTCAAGGAGAAACCCGCCCGAGCCGAGGCCGAAAAGTTCCTGGCCGACGGGAATTATTATTGGAATTCGGGCATGTTTCTTTGGAGGGCCGACGTCTTCGCCCGGAAGCTCCGGAGATACGCTCCGGAGTTTTTCCTTTTCTGGGAACGGCTCCTCGATGCCTTGGCCAAAAAGAATCGGCGGAGGCTCAACTCCGTCTTCGAGAAGATTCCGGCCCTCTCCATCGATTATGCCCTCATGGAGAATGCGAGAGGAGTCGTCGTGTGCGCCGGCGACTTCGGCTGGTCCGACGTGGGTGCCTGGTCTTCTCTCTATGAGGTCTGGCCGCCGGACGAGGCTGGGAACGCCGTCAAGGGCGAGAAGATCGCCCTGGACGCTCAAGGCTGCCTCGTTTACGCCCCGGGCAAGCTCACCGCCCTGGTAGGGGTTAAGGACCTCATTGTGATCGATGCTGGCGACAGCCTCCTCATCTGCCGGAAAGATCTGGACCAGAAAGTCAAGGATATCGTCGAGATCTTGAAGAGCAAGAACAAGAAATATCTATAATTTCGTTTTCATATCATAGGGCGAGCCGAGAAGGGAGCGAAGGACTCTGTATTTTCCGCCCGAGCCGGGTTGAATTTCAGGAACCAGTTCGATCCGGACGTCCACGCCGGGCCCCAACAGATCCGCAATACTGTCTTTGAGGGCTGCCAAGACCTCAGCGGGAGGAGGGGAGAGGGCAGCGATGCGTACGATGACACGGTCCCGCTCTTCCTGGACCAATTCGTATCTTTCGATCCAAGAGACTTGCTCCTGCAGAACGTGGGCGATGGCGCCGGCGTAAACCTCTCGTCCATCGGGTAAATGCAGGTAGTCGGTCGCCCGGCCTGAGATTTCCTTAAGCGTGGAGAACGGCTTCCCGCAGGGACAGACATCCGGTCCTTTTACGGCTTCGTCGCCGAGCCGGTATCTAAGGAATGGCATGGCGCGAAAATGCAGGGCCGTGGCGACGACTTCACCCCTCTCTCCTTCCTTCACGGGCCTCCCGTTATCAAGGACCTCGACGACAACGCTGTCTTCCCGCACATGATAGAGTCCGGTTTCCCGGCACTCCCAGGCAATGACGCTCATCTCCTCGGCGCCATAGGTGTCGTACACATCGGCGCCGAATCCCTCCCGGATTCTCTTCCTCATGAACGCATTCAGCAATCCGCTGCCCGTCACGACGAACCGCAGATGGCTATCGTGGAGGCGTCCGGCCAATTCCAGGCTGACCCGGTCCATGACGGTCACATCCCCGGTGGCGATATCTGGTTTTAGGTTCTGCAGGAGGTCTGCGATGAGTACCGGATCATCGCCTGGATATATTCGGTCTTGTCGAAACAATCCGAAGCGTTGTATCAAACGCCAGGATAACGGAGTCTGCCGGTTGGCCAGCCGGCCGATCTGGACCACAAGGTCCGTCGGCTTGAGGCCCAGGTCCTGCATGACACGCAATCGGGATACATGATAGAGGAATTCGTCCGACCGCGTCTTCATGACTATGAACGACTCGCCTGTGGATCCCGTCGTGTTCCGGACGATGAGCTGCTTTGAGTCCATACCTGCGGCCAGCACCCGCTCCAGGGGTTCCTTCCTGAGATGCCTCTTTTCAGTCACTGGAATCCGGGGCAGGTCTTCAGCGGTCTTGATATCCTCAGGCGAAATCCCCGCCCGATCGAAAAGCTCCCTGTAATATGGGACCTTCTCGTACGCATGATAAACGATCCTGCGCAGGAGCCTGTTCCGATAATCTAAGAGCTCTTGGCGCGAGCGGCGAACGGAACGGCCCGAAGCCGTAAACGCCGAGATATTGGTCCAAACCCGCATGGTTTCAGCCTCTTCTTTTCGAGGCTGAGATTATACGGGAAGCCGGGCTTTAAAAAAAGCGCTCGGACCTTTCATACGGGAACTTATCCTGATAAAATACATTCAATTTGAGGAGAGCCCGATGAGGAAATTGGCATCATGCGTTTTGTTTTTTGTCTTATTCCTGGTTGGTAAAGGTATTTTCCCGGCCGCCGGGAAGATCTCGGTGGATAATATCGTGCTTCAAACCGGCGGCCTGGATTGGCTTGCCCAGACGAGCCACACGGCAGCCGGTCTGCGAGGTGTGTCGGTCGTAGACAGTCAGGTGGCCTGGGCGAGCGGAACGCAGGGGACTTTTCTAAGGACCACGGACGGGGGAAAAACTTGGGTTCCCGGGAGCGTCCCCGGCGCGGAGAAAATGGATTTCCGGGACATCGAGGCTTTTAACCGAGACACGGCCTTTCTGCTGAGCATCGACCGGCCGGCAAAAATCTTTAAGACTGAAAATGGGGGTAAGACCTGGGCGGAGTCCTATACCAACGATACCGAAGGAATATTCCTGGACGCGTTCGCCTTTTTCGACCAGGATAACGCCATCGCTGTCGGCGACCCGATGGGAGGACGGTTCATGGTTTTGGTAACCTCGGACGGCGGGAAAAGCTGGGAAGAAATTCCTGCCGCCGAAAGGCCCAAAGCCGTATCTGGAGAGGGCGCTTTTGCCGCCAGCGGGACCTGCCTGACCGTCCTTGGAAAGACCGATGCTTGGTTTTGCACGGGAGGTTCATCGGCCCGGGTTTTTCATTCCCGGGACCGCGGCCGGACTTGGACGGCCGCCAATTCACCGTTGGCCGCCGTAAAGCCATCCTCCGGAGGCTTTTCCCTGGTTTTCGTGAATGAAAAGGACGGTGTCATGGTCGGCGGCGATTATCAGGATGAAAAAGCGGCGCTCAGGAATGCCGCCACGAGCCGCGACGGGGGAGTAACCTGGGAGCTCGTGGAAACCCTGCAGCCCTCAGGATTCAGGGAATGCGTGGCGCCGGTGCCCAGAACGAAGCCCCTGATGCTGGTCGCCGTCGGGCCCAGCGGGTCGGATTATTCGCTCGATCTCGGCAAAACCTGGACGGTTATCCGGGGCCCGGAGACTTTTCACAGCGTCGGGTTCTCCAAAGCGGATGGAAGCGGCTGGGCGGTCGGCCGGAACGGGCTCGTCGCCAAGCTTATCTACAAAAAGTAGCCTCTTCCTTCAATCCTTTCTTGCCAACGCCTGCTGGATTTTGCTATGCCGGATGCTATAGGCGAAATAGATCAGGAGGCCGGCCACCATCCAGATCCCGAAACGGAACCAGGTGATCTTGGGCAGGCTGTACATGAGATAGAAACAGAAAGCGACCGTAATCAGAGGGGTGACGGGGACCCCGGGGGTTTTGAACTTGCGTTCGACCTCTGGCCGCGTCTTTCTCAGGACGATGACGCCCACTGAAACCAAGATGAAAGCGAATAGCGTTCCGATATTGCAGAGGTCGATGATCATGGGCAGGGGGAAGAGGCCGGCGATGGCCGCCGTGGCGATCCCGGTGATCCAGGTGCAGATGTGGGGGGTTCTGTGCTCGGAATGGACCCGGGAGAACGAGGCGGGAAGCAGTCCGTCCCTGGCCATGACCATAAAAATACGGATCTGGCCGTAGAGGGTGACCAGCAGCGTAGAGACCATGCCGATGATTGCTCCCGTGGCGACCAGCGCCCCTCCCCAGCGGATGCCGATCCCGGCCAGGGCCGCTGGAAGAGCGTTTCCCACATCGATCTGCTTATAGGGAACGATGCCGGTCAGGACGAAGGCTACGGCCACGTAGAGGACTATGACGACCGCCAGACAGATCATGAGCCCCAGGGGGACGTCCTTTTTGGGATTCTTGGTCTCCTCGGCCGCCGTCGAGACGGCATCGAAGCCGATGTAGGCAAAGAAGATGATGGCTGCTCCAGCCATGACTCCCTTCCAGCCGAACGGCATCATGGGCTGGAGGTTGGCCAGGCTGACGTGGCGGACGCCCAAGAAGATGAAGAGGAGGATGACCACGATTTTGACCAGGACGATGAGGTTGTTGATCCTCGCGCTCTCCTTAATCCCGATATATAGGACCCAGGTGATGATAATCGTTATCAGGACGGCTGGGACGTCCGTGATCCCCCCCGACAATACGATCTTGCCGGCGGAATTCGTTGTGATCGGAGGGAGAAGCAGGGCCTTGGGGAGTTTGACTCCGGCGCTCTGGATGAGGCCGATGAAGGTCGTCGACCAGCCCGAGGCCACAGCGCTGGCGGCGACGAGGTATTCGAGCATGAGGTCCCAGCCGATGATCCAGGCGATGACCTCGCCGAAGGCGACGTAAGAATACGAATATGTGCTGCCCGCGACGGGGAACATGCAGGCAAGCTCCGAGTAGGTCAGGGCGCAAAATCCGCAGGTGATCGCGGCGATGATGAACGAGAGAAGGACTCCGGGCCCGGCGAGCTGGGCGCCCTGTCCCGTGGCCACGAAGATGCCCGTCCCCACGACGGACCCGATGCCCAAGGCCGCCAGATCGAAAGCGGTCAGGTTCTTCTTGAGCCCCGTGTTCTCAGCAGCGTCGTAGATCTGCTGGGGGGATTTGGTGGCCCAGATGTTCATGTTCAGTTCTCCTGGGATCGTCGCTAGAAATCGGAATCATAGCTTTTCCCGCGAGGTTTGGCAACTCTAATGTTCGACGTCGAAGGAGGCGGATCATGTATAATATCCGGAAGGAATGAACGGCGTTAAGAGGATAAAATGAGGAAACGAAACTCCCGGATTTTGGCCTTTGCCGTTGTCGCGATAGGACTTGTCTGTTTATCAGCAAGCGCTGCCCAGGTGAAGGAGCGTGCGGAGGGTTACAGGGAATACGTCAATGCCATGAAGATTGCCGATCTTAACGCCCGGATCAAAGAACTGGAGAGGATCAGGGCGGCCTATCCACAGGCCAAGTTTTTGGCTCTCGTGAATATTGCTCTGAACGCGGCCCGGATCGCGCTGGCGGACTCCGTCGAGTCCATCCTTGAATTGCAGAAGACGACGATTCAGGCGGCCGTGGGCATAGGACGGGTTCTCGTTTATTATTATTCGAGCATGGATATCCTGGAGCACAAGAACCTGGCCATGTTCGATAAGGCCAGAGTCACGCAAGCCGTCCGGGGTTATTGCGAGGAGGCCTTGAGATTATCCCATGATCCGGAATTTCAAAAGACTCTGCTGCCGGACGCCGCGAAGTACCTTAGGGCCCATACTCCGGACTTCCGGATCGCCGAGGCATTGGCCTATTTAAACGAGGATAATGCCCAAGGGTCCATGGAGGTCCTGGACAAGTTCATACAAGAAGGCGGCCTGGCCGATAAGGTCTATCATTATGCGTCGGGCGAGACTTATGCCCGGTTGGGTAAGGACCAGGAGGCCTTCGCGGCCTTTCTTGAGGCGGCCGTGGAAAATTACCGGGACTCCGTCGACAGGGCCCGAGAACTTTTCAGCAGACTTCATGGCGGTAACGAGGGTTTCGACGCCTTGCTCATGGCCAAAGAACGAGAGCTTCCGTTCAGGACCTTGCCTTTCAAGCCGACGGCGGCATGGATGGGCAAGGCGGTATTGGCCGAACTTTTTACCGGTTCCGAATGCCTGCCATGCCTGGCCGCCGACCTCGGTTTCGACGCCCTGCTCCAGACCTACGAATCGAAATATCTGGCCGTTCTCGAATATCACCTGCCCATTCCTCGGCCCGACCCCATGATGAATCATGCCACCCGGCTGAGGGCCCAGTATTACGGAGTGAGCAGCACGCCGACGGCCTTTTTCGATGGCCTGAAGAAAATAAGCGGCGGGGGAGGCCGGGTCGTAGCCGGAGAGAAATACCGTCAGTTTTCAGAGGAGATTAACGGCTTCCTTTTAGGCGCTCCGGCGGTCAAGCTTGGGGTCCAGGCCTCCCTGGCGGGAGACTCCGTCATCGTAAAATTCAAGGCCGACAAAACCGGCCCGGGCGCGGATTTCAACCTGGCCCTGGTCCAGAGCGAGGAGAAGTACAGGGGCGGAAACGGCGTCGTCTTCCACAAGATGGTCGTCCGGGAGTTCATCACCCTTGATGAGGCCGCCCTCAAATCCGGATCGTTCGCTATAAGCCTCCCGGCGTCCGAAGCCGCCGCGGCAGAGCGCGTATCGAAATATGAACAGGAAGCGTCGTTCACATTTGCCGAGACGCATTCCCGGATCGACCGAGCTAGCCTTCGGGTCGTCTTTTTCGCTCAGGAGAAGACCTCCAAGAGGGTCCTGAACGCGGCCGTCTGCGAAGTGAACTAGCTTCGTTCTTACGCGTTCTTGATCTTTATCCCCAACTCGTCCAGCTGTTTTTCATCGATGGTCGAAGGCGAGCTGGTCAGAAGGCAGAGGGCGCTGGTGGTTTTAGGGAAGGGGATGACCTCTCGAAGAGACTCTTCGCTGGCGAGGAGCATGACGATCCGGTCGAAGCCCATGGCGATCCCGCCGTGGGGGGGCGTTCCATATCCCAGGGCTTCGAGGAAGAAACCGAATTTCTTCTCTGCCTCCTCGGGGGTGAGGCCGATTGCCTTAAAGACCTTCCTCTGAAGATTGAGGTCGTGGATCCGGATCGATCCGCCTCCGATCTCGTAGCCGTTGAGGACGATATCATAGGACTTGGCCCTGACCCGGGCCGGATCGGAATCCAAGAAGCCGAGGTCCTCTTCGTTGGGAGAGGTGAAGGGGTGGTGCACGGAAACGAGCTTTTTTTCTTCATCGCTCCACTCGAAGAGCGGAAAGTCCGTGATCCAGGCGAAGCTGAATATCTTCCGGCCGCGGAGCTTTTCTATGACGAAGTCCTTCCGGACTTCGCCCAGGACCTTGAGGGTCGGCGTCTCCTTGCCGGCAAGCATGAGAAGGAGGTCCTCGTCTCGGGCGGCCGAGGCATGCCAGAGGCTGTTAGCGCCCGCCTCAGCGATTTTGAACGAGGCCTTCATCCCCTCCGCCTTTTTCATCCAGAAGAGCCCCGGCCCCCCGAGTCCGCGGACCTTGCCGTCCAGCTTGTCCAGCCGGCCGCGCGAGAGGCTTCCGGCGCCCTCGACAACGAAGCCCTTGAGGGAGGCTTCCTCTCCAAGGGCCTTCCTGAGGACCTCGGATTCCGCGGCCCTTCCGGCTGCGGTCAGGTCGCGGATTTCCATCCCGGCCCTGAGGTCCGGCTTGTCCGTCCCGTATCTCTCCAGGCTTTCCTTGCAGGTCAGGCGGGGGAAGGGTGTTTGGACTCTTTCGCCGATGAGCTCGAAGAGCGAGGCGACCAGACCTTCCGTCAGGGCATAAATGTCCTCCCGGTCGATGAAGCTCATCTCGATGTCGATTTGGGTAAATTCGGGCTGGCGATCGGCCCTGAGGTCTTCGTCCCGGAAGCAGCGGACGATCTGGAAATAGCGGTCGAAGCCGGAGATCATCAGGAGCTGTTTGAAGAGCTGAGGCGACTGGGGCAGGGCGTAGAATCTTCCCTTGTAGATGCGGCTCGGGACGAGGTAATCACGGGCTCCTTCAGGGGTGGATACAGTCAAGAAGGGCGTCTCGATTTCCAGGAAGCCGTTCGCGGCCAGATGATTCCGGACGCGGAGAGCGGCCTCGTGCCTGAGCTTGAGGTTTCTCTGCATGGAAGGCCGCCTGAGGTCCAGGTACCGGTATTTGAAACGCAGCTCCTCGGAGGCACGGACCTCGTCGGAGATGACGAAGGGCGGCACGTTGGACGCGTTGATGAGCCTGAACTCCGTAGCCTCGACCTCGATTTCGCCCGTCGGCATCTGCGGATTCACGGATTTCAGGTCCCTCTTTTTCACCGTCCCCCGGACTCCGACGACGCTTTCCGGCTTGGTTTTCTTGGCTTCATCCAAAAGCCCCGGGCGCTCCTTATGGAAGACGACCTGGACGAGGCCTTGGCGGTCTCTCATATCGATGAAGAGAAGGTTTCCTATGTCGCGGACCTTCTGGGTCCAGCCTACGAGGGTGACCGTGTCGCCTTCATGAGCCGCCCTAAGGTCTCCGCAATAGATCGTCCTTTTCCAGGTTGATATCGTCCTCTTGGCTTCGTTCATGGTCTTTCCCCATTCTGCGCCCAGGAGTTGGTTCAGGCGCTTTTTTGAATGGCCTTTATGATCTCCTCCGGGGTTCCTTCCGTCTGGACGCCGGAGGCCATGTCCTTGAGAGGATAGCGGCCCGTCCTGAGTTCGTTCTCGCCGGCGATGAGGACCCAAGAGGCCCCGAGCTTGTTGGCCCGGGCCATATGGGCCTTGAGTCCCTTATCCTTGAACTCGAGGAGGCACTCGATGGAGGCCCTCCGGAATGTCCGGGCCAGCTTCATCGCGGCCTTCTTGGCCTCGTCCCCCAGATAGGCGAGGTAGAGGACCTTCGGCTGGACCGGCCGCGGCTCGGCGACCGAGAGCAGGCGCTCCATGCCCATGGCGAAACCGATGGCGCACAGGTCGGGCCCGCCGAACTCCTTCATCATGTCGTCGTATCGGCCGCCGCCGCAGATGGCGTTCTGGGCCCCGAGCTTGGTCGCAACGATCTCGAAGGCGGTCCTGGTATAGTAGTCCAGGCCGCGCACGAGGAGGGGGTCAATCCTGAAAGGGATCTCGTAAAGGTCAAGGCAGGAAAGAAAACGGTCGAAGTGGTCGCGGCACTCGCTGCAAAGGTGGTCGATGATCCTGGGGAACGCGGCGGCCGCTTTCCGGCAGCTTTCGATCTTGCAGTCGAAGATCCGGAGCGGATTCGTGTCGATCTTTCTCCTGCAATCCACGCAGAGGACGTCTCTCTTTTTCTCGGCTGCCGCCTTGAGCTCCCGATGGTAGGCGGGCCTGCAAGCCTTGCACCCGACGGAGTTGACCAGGGTTTCGGTTTCGGTAACCCCGAGGCGGGCGAGGAGGGCATGGGCCATTTCGATGATCTCGGCGTCAATCGCCGGGTCTTTTTCCCCGAAGACCTCGATGTCGATCTGGTG
>CAZJBD010000031.1:0-18550 GCA_964544265.1 uncultured Eubacteriales bacterium | reverse complement strand
CGCCCTGCGACCAAGGGAGCATACCCCCTTGGATCCCCCGACGAGCGGCTCCCCGGGTCAAGACCCAGGGCATATCGCCGCCCGTCAAGAAAACGGCCGTTCCAAGTCCAGGACGGTCATTAATATTCCTTTACTTTTTTTAAAAGCATTCATTATAATCTTTTTCCCATGGACAGAAGAACAGTCATCAAAGGGATCGGGCATTACACGCCGCCGCGCGTCGTCACGAATTCCGACCTCGAAAAGCTCATGAACACGTCGGACGAATGGATCCGGCAGAGAAGCGGAATCCTTGAACGCCGGCACGTGGAGCCGGGTGTGGGCAGTTCGGATCTGGCCTACGAGGCCGCCGTGCGGGCCATCTCCGATGCAAAGATCGAACCCCGGGACATCGATTTCATCATCGCCGCCACACTTTCTCCCGACCATTATTTCCCCGGCAACGGGGTCATTGTTCAGGCCAGGCTCGGCCTTGAAACGGTTGGGGCCTTGGACGTCCGTGACCAGTGCAGCGGATTCATCTATGCCCTTTCCGTCGGGGACCACTTCATCCGGGCAGGCACCTACAAGAAGATCCTCCTCGTCGCCTCCGAAGTCCAGTCCACCAACCTCGATTATTCCGACGACGGCCGGGATATGTCCGTCCTGTTCGGCGACGGCGGAGGCGCCGTCATCCTCGAGCCCAACGAGAGCGGTGACGGGCGGGGCATCCTGTCGACACATTTATTCGCGGATGGCCGCTTCGTCTCAGACCTTTGGATGGGAAAGCCGAGCTGCAAGGACACCCCCCCCTTCCAGCAAAGTTTCATTGCGGAAAGGAGGTTTTTCCCCCGCATGGACGGCAAGAACGTTTTCAAGAACGCTTGCCAGCGCATGCCTGAAGCCGTCCTGGCCGGCCTTGAACACAACGGACTCGCCGTCGACGACATCGATTTTCTCATCCCCCACCAAGCCAACGACCGGATCTCCCAGATGGTGGCCCGAGGCCTAAAGATACCCATGGAAAAAGTCATCCGCAACATCGAACGCTATGGAAACACGACCTCGGCGTCCATCCCCATCGCCCTGGACGAGGCCGTCAAGGACGGCCGCATCCGCAAGGATCATATCGTTGTCCTAACCGCCTTCGGCTCGGGATATACCTGGGCTTCAGCCTTCATCCGGTGGTAGAAGGAAATAAAAACGATTGCCAACGAATCCGTTTTTATGCTAGGATTTTTGGTTAGAAAAGAACGACGATGAGCGGCACCACAACGCCGGAAATTTCAACCCCGCATGATTAGGAGGAGCCTATGAGGAAAGTCATTGTGTCTCTGTTGGTCTTCGTATTGGCCGTGATTGGCCTGGGTCGGCTTTATGCCCAGTCCCCGGAAGACGCCAAGCTCCAGAAGATAATCGATACCTACTTCGACGGGATGTGGAGGTTCTATCCCACCGCCGCCACTCTGGCGGGCTATACTAAATACAACGACAAGCTCGAGGACCTCGGCAACGGCGCCATCGAGAAACGCCACGAAGCCTTGGACGCCTTCAACGAGGAGGTCGTGACCAAAGTGGACCGGTCCAAGCTCTCGCTCGATAACCAAGCCATCCATGCCATGATGGTGGACGCCGTTGACTTGGAATTCGTGAGATTCGAGAACCTCCTCCCCTGGGAGTATAATCCTCTCTTCTACAATGACATCTTCCTCAACAGCATCCGCGGCCTGCTCGTGAAAGACACCGTTCCCTTGGATGCCAGGCTCAAGAGCGCCACAGAGCGCGCCAAGCTCCTGCCCGGGCTCATCAAGAAAGCCAAGGAGAACTTGAAGACGCCTGCTCAAATCTACACGGAGACGGCGATCAAGCAGATTCCCGCGATCATCGATTTTTATAGGACGGAAGTTCCCACGCTGATCGCTGCCGCAGCCGCCAGGAACGGATTCCAGGCCGAGATAGTCAAAGTCATCGCCGCCTTAGAAGATTATCGGAACTTCCTTAAGAACGAACTTCTCTCCAAATCTACGGGCAACTTCCGCCTTGGGGCGGACACCCACCTCAGGACTCTGCGCATGCTCTCCCAGGGCAGCATTCCCATGGAAGAGCTCGTCGCCAGGACCAACGCCGACGTCAAGAACATCCGCCGCGAAATGTTCCTCGTCTGCATCCCTTTCTACAAAATCATGTATCCTAACATCAACCTGGAACAGATGACGACCCAGCGGGGGGAAGAAGAAGTCCGGAACATCGTCATCAAAGGCGTGCTGGACAAGATCAAGGGAGAGCACGCGGACAAGAACGATTATGTCAACAGGATCGCCGCTTCGGCAGCCAACATCAAAGGTTTCCTCGCTCAAAGCAAACTTTTTGAAGTCCCCGCCGCCGACCTCAAGATCGAGGCCATGCCCCTGGCCTCCGCCGGGGTTGTCTGGACGCGGCTTGTCCCCCCCGGGGCCTATGAACCCGATGGGACTTATACCCTGCAGGTCATGCCCGTTCCAGCCGATTGGACCAACGATCAAGCAACCCTTTTTATGGAGGAGCACAATAATTATTATCTGGATTTCCTGACCGTCCAAAAGGTGTTCCCCGGCCCCTTCGTGCCCGTTTTCTTCACCAGGAAGGATCCCTCGATCGTGAAGAGGTTATACGCCAACCAGGCCCTGCTCAGGGGGTGGCCGGTCTACACGGAAGAAATGTTCATTAACGCCGGCTACGGCAATTATGACCTCCGGCTGCGCCTTAACCAACTCAAGCTTCAGCTTAAAACCGTCATCGACTTCCAGCTCGAGCTCAATATCCATCAAGGCGGAATGACCAAAGAACAGGCGACCAGCTATATGGTCCGAACCGGTTTCCAGACCGATATCGAAGCCGAAAAGAGATGGAACCAGATCCTCCTGAGCCCGACCGATTCGGCTCTCCCCTACATCGGCTATCAAGAGATTCTGGACCTCGAGAAAGATTACAAGAGGCTCAAGGGCGAGGCCTTCAATCAGAAGGAGTTCGTTCAGAAGATCCTCGGATTCGGCGCCCTCCCGCTGAGAGAGTTAAAGACGAGATTGGCCCAGTAAAATCCCGCAGCGGTTGAGGCGGGACGGAGGAAGAGGTTCGTCCTGCCTTTTCCGCTTATGTTCGTTTTTTCCCGCCAATCCGTATCTGTGTCATGAATACGACGGACGGCAACAGACCCCAAAATCCAACGCCGGAAAGACCGGCTTGGATCGATTCCCATGCCCACCTGGACATGGAGGATTTCGATCCCGACCGCGACGAGGCTATCCGAAGGGCTTTCGCTGCCGGTGTGACGGCCGTTCTCTGCCCGGCTGATATCGCATCGGACAAAAGCTTGCGGACGACGCTCGATATTGTAGCGAGATATCCTTCGTTTCTGGCCGCAGCCGGAGTCCATCCTCACCAGGCGAAGCTCTACTCGGAGAACCAGGCCCGAAAACTCAGGGACCTCGGCGCGGGGCGGACGATCGCTGCCCTAGGCGAGATCGGCCTGGATTTTCACTATAACTTCTCCGCTCCCGAAGAACAAAAACGGGCTTTCCGGGATCAGCTCTTGCTGGCCGATGAGCTCCGCCTTCCCGTCATCATCCACAGCCGGTTGGCAGGCGCGGAAGTCGCAACCGAGGTCAAGAAACAAGGCTGCCGGAGCGGAGGGATCCTCCACTGCTACACGGAAGATTGGGATACGGCCAGGAGGATGATCGACCTGGGTTTCTACATTTCGTTCTCCGGAATTCTAACCTTTCCCAAAGCCGGAAGCCTCCGGGAGGTCGCATCAAAGGTCCCCTTAGACAGGCTGCTCGTCGAGACGGACTCTCCCTTCCTGACCCCCGTTCCCTTCCGGGACCGAAAGAGGAATGAGCCGGCCTTCGTCGTGGAAACGGCACGCGTTCTCGCCAACCTGAAGGGTGTTTCTTTCGAAAAGCTTGCCGAGGTCACGGCCCGAAACTTCCTCTCCCTCTTTCCGAGGGCATGAATTGAAAAATCCAGCGTCCAATGCTAAGATACGTCTGCGATGGGACAAGATCATTTCTTTGACATCGTGTCCAAAATCGACCTTCAGGAGGTCGCGAACGCCGTTAACGTCGCCCTCAAGGAAATCCGAAACCGCTTTGATTTCAAGAACAGCCGGGTCGACATTCTCCTGGAAAAGGACAAGTTGACCCTTATCGCCGACGATGACTTCAAGATCAAAAGCCTACGGCTTCTCCTCGAAGAAAAGCTGGTCAGAAGAAAGGTCTCGCTCAAGGCCCTGAGCTACGGAAAGATCGAAGACGCTGCGGGCAGGACGGTCCGCCAGGTGGCGACCTTTCAGTCCGGAATTCCTATAGAAAAGGCCAGGGAGATCGTCAAGCTCATCAAGGGGGAAAAGTTCAAGGCCCAGGCGGCGATCCAGGGCGACGAGGTCCGTATCTCATCGGTCAAGATCGACACCCTCCAAGAGGTCATTGCCTTCCTCCGATCGAAGGACCTCGGGATTCACATGCAGTTTGTGAACTACCGATGACGCCGCTTGTCCAAACGACGCCCAGCCGCTCTCCCGAACGGGTCGTATCCCCTCTCAAGACGATCTTCGGAGGGATCCGGGCTGAGATGGACGAGGTCGACCGGATCCTTAAATTCTGGACCGAATCTCCTAATCCGCTGGTCAAGGAAGTCAGCCGGTATCTTTTCCGAAAAAAAGGGAAACGGCTGAGGCCGGCCCTCCTTCTTCTTTGTTCGAAACTCTCGGGATATTCGGGATTTGAGAACACGGTTTTAGCCGCAGGGATCGAACTGATCCATACGGCAAGCCTTGTTCATGACGACATCATCGATAATGCCCCAAAGCGGAGAGGGCGGGAATCGGTCCATGCCAAGTGGGGCCCCAACGTTACAGTCCTTTTGGGTGACTACCTCTACATCAAATCCATGGAGTTGGCCCTTCGCGTCCGCGACGGCCAGATCGTCCAAATCCTGGCCGACCTGTCCAGCCGGATGATCGAGGGGGAACTCCTTGAATATTTTTACAGCCGGGACCCGACCCTCACGGAGCCCCAGTATATGGATATCATCGACATGAAAACGGCCTCGCTGTTTGCGGCCGCTTGCCAGATTGGAGCTGTCTTGGGACGGGCGCCCGCCGAGGAGGAATCCCGCCTGAAAGATGCCGGCAGGAACCTCGGGATGGCCTTTCAGATCATCGACGATGTCCTTGATTTTACCGGCAACACGAGGAAGATGGGAAAATCCGTCCTGTTGGACCTTGCCGCAGGCCGCGTCACCCTCCCGATCATCCACGCCCTCGGCCATGACGGCCGTGACTCCGGCAGGCTAGCCGGCTTGGTCCGCAGCCGGAGCCTGGACGAGGAGGCCGGGCATGAGGTCATCCTTCTCCTGAAAGAGAGCGGCTCCCTGGATTACGCCTTCAAAAAAGCCAGGGAGTACTCCGAAAGAACCGATAGCCTTTTAGGCCTTTTCCCAGAATCCCCCAGCCGCGAAGCACTACGGACGCTTTCCCGATTCCTCCTGGACCGGAAAAAATGATCGAGATTGAGGTTAAAATCAGGATCGAGAGTGCCTCGGAAATGAAGCGAGAGCTCATCGCCAAAGGCTGCGTCGTTACGATGGAGCGATTCCTCGAAAAGAACGCCTTCTATGATACTCGAGCCGGAATCCTGCTCGCCAAAAAGGAAGCCCTCAGGCTGAGGACGATCGGGAAACGATCCTGGTTGACCTTTAAAGGCCCTGTCCGGGGGTCCCGGTCGTTTAAAGAACGCATAGAATTCGAATCGGAGGTCCGGAACGAGCCGCAGTTCCGAAAGATCCTGAGGGGCCTCGGCTTTCAGCCCGTTTTTCAGTATCGGAAGCGGAGGACCCATCTCCGGAAGGAACGCCTTAAAATCTGCCTGGACGAGACGTCCATCGGAAACTTCATCGAGCTCGAGGGCAAAAGACACGAGATCGTCACTTTTGCTAGGGCCCTGGGATACACTCGGGCGGACTTTATCACCCGGGATTACGTTCAGATGATCCGGTCACCCGAGCCGGGCCGGAAAAAAGGCTGATCGACAACCGTCCTTACTCGTCCTTCTCTCTCTCGCTGTCCCCTTCGTCTGCGGTCTCGTCGCCGCTCTCTTCTTCGACCTCTTCATCGACATCGGTCTCGGGCCCTTCATCGCCCGCAAGATCGCCCTTGCCGGTGAGCCCTTCCTCCGCCTCGGTTCCTTCGTCATGCGGGCTTTCGCCGACGAAGACCCGGTCTTCCTGTTCCTGATATTCTTCTTTTTGGGTGGGCAGAATCTCGTATTCGATGACCCCCGACCGGACCTCGGCCTGGGCAAGGCGGATGGGATTCTTGGACTTGGTTTTAATCTTGGCCTTGGCTCCCTTGAGCAACTGTTTGGCTCTCTTGGAAGCGAGAATGACGAATCGAAACTTGCTGTCTATATTACCGTAACTGTTCAATGGACACTCTCTCCTTGTATCCTATTGATTAAATTAATTAACTAGGTTATCAGAAACGGACAAAAAATACAAGCCTTCAGATTTCCGGAAGCCGAGCCCTCTTCGGGCCATATTCCTTCTTCTTTCGGCGTCCCGTTTGTGCTAACCTAGACTTTCTTACCGGACCATGGACAAGACGATCTGGGCAGTCGGAGGAGGCAAGGGCGGAACGGGGAAAAGTTTCGTCGCTTCAAGCCTCGGTTTTTCGCTGGCCGGGCTGGGACATGAGGTCGTCCTTGTGGACGCCGACCTCGGGGCCCCCAACCTCCACACCTTCATCGGTCTGAACGACGCCCACCCGAACATGGGGGACTTCCTCGCCCGCCGGTTTCCTTCTCTCAATGATGTCGTACTCCGGACCCCGTTCGAGCGCCTCGGCCTCGTCCGCGGCCCCGAGAATACCTTCTTTGCCGCCAATATCAACCACTACAAGAAGCTCAAGCTCATGAGGCATCTCAAAACCCTCGAAGCCCGGCACGTCGTCCTCGACCTCGGCCCCGGCAGCTCTTTTAACTCGCTGGATTTCTTCATTTCGGCCGAACGGCCCATCCTTGTTTTGACCCCTGAGCCAACGGCGATCGAGAACGGATATTATTTTTTGAAGTCCTGTATCCTCCGGATCCTGAAACTTTACATGGAACATTTTAGGATCCAAGACCTGCTTCAAAGACTCTTGGAACAGATCGAAAAGAACTCCCATTCCTTATACGCTTTTTTCCAGATGCTCATCGAAGAGGACCAAGACTATGCCCACATCCTCTATCGGGCCTTGAAGACCTTCAAGCCGCTCCTCATCCTGAATATGGCCAGGAACGAAAGGGATGACCTCCTGGGGAAATCGATCGCCCAAGTGACCCGGAGGCACCTGCTCCTGGACTTGAGATTTCTGGGCACGATCCCCTATGACGGCCGGATCCACGGCTGTCTCGTCGACCGAACGCCTTTCTTGAGTGCCCATCCTGGCTCGGATGTGGCGGCTTCCTTCAAGCGCATCGCAGAGGACCTGGCCGCTTCGGGGACGCCCGCAAGCCGTCCGGACGAAAGCCAAAAGCCCGATGCCCTATAAAAGGATCGAAGACTCGGATTTTTATGAAGTCCTCGGGATCGACAAGGACGCCCGTCCCGAGGAGGTCATCGACGCCTACCGGGCCGCGATGTCGGCCTACCGGCCCGGCGCTCTGGCTTCCTACGGCCTGGTCACGGAGGAAGAACGACGCCTCATGCTGGGGAGAATTGAGGAAGCCTATCGAACCCTGAATGATCCCGTCGCACGGACCCAATATGACGAAGAAAACCTCTCGAAGGGTTTAACCTCCCCGCCAAAGGCCTTCTTTCGCAAAACGGTCAGCCGGGTGGAGATCCAAGACGCCGATAGGAAGACCGGGTTTTTCTCCCGGCTCCGCGCGATCTTCCGACGCAAGAACAGAGAGAACGTTGGGCCAGCGGGCGGCCAGGATCCTTTGGGCTGGAAAAAGGGCTGAAAGAATGGCCGCGGGGCATGCCCTTTGGACGCTCCTGGCCTCGGGTCGGCACGTCCGAATGACCCGAGAAAAACTCTCTGCTTATCGTGACCACTGCTTGCGCCGAATCGTTCATCACGCTTATAAGAACGTCCCTTATTATCGGGACCTTTTCAACCGGACAGGGATTTCGCCCTCCGAAATCCAAACAGCGGAAGACCTAGCTCTGATCCCGATAACTGAGAAACGCGCCCTTAAGGCGGAACCGCCGGAACGGATCACGGCCATGGGAGCCGATCCGGATAGAATCACGGTCCGGAAGACGACTGGCTCCACGGGCGAAGTCCTCACCATCCTGAAATCAAGATCGGACGATTTCATCTTCCATGTCTTCCGCCTACGTGTCATGCAGGACTTCGGCCTGAAGCCCTCGGATCGCATGGCCCTGATCAGCACACGGACGTCGCAGGACTTCCCACCTTCGTGGCGGGCGATCCAGAAGATGGGCTTTTATCGACAGGATCGCATTCACGTGGCCGAGCCTCCTGACCGGATCGCGCGCGCTCTTCTTGACCGAAAACCCGACATCATCACGGGAGACTCAACGGTCCTGGACCGGGTCGCTAAGGAGATTTCGGGAATCCGCGGCCGGTACCGGCCGCGTCTAGTTGTCACGGGATCGGAGATGATCACGCCTTTTATGAAGCGCCGGATCGGCGAGGGATTCGGTGCGACCGTCCGCGATACCTACGGCAGCGAGGAAGCGAGCGTCATCGCCTGGGAATGCGGGGAGACCGGCCTGTACCATATCCGGGAAGACAACGTCATCGTAGAGGTCATAAAGGACGGCGTACCGGTGAAGGAAGGAGAGCGGGGCGAGGTCATCGTGACGGCTCTGCATTTCCGGGCGAGGCCTTTCCTCCGTTACAGGCAGGGCGACGAAGTGACCAAAGGGCCGGATATCTGCCCTTGCGGAAAACCATTTCTAACGTTAAAAGAGATCTCAGGCCGGGCTATCGATTATCTGAGGCTTCCGGGCGGCCGAGATCTCTTCGCCAGCGCCCTGGCCACCATCGTCTATAAACATGCGCTCTGGATCGAACGGTATGAGATCGTGCAAGAAAGGGAAGACCTCGTCGTTCTGAAGGCCATTCCGGCTGTTCCTCCCCGCCCGGAAGAACTGAGCGTACTCAGAGACCTATCCTCAGACCGCTTGGGCGCCGGCGTCGAGTTTCGGGTCGAACTCGTCGAGGACATCCGGCCGGGGCCGGGAGGAAAGTTCAGGATATTCCGGACAAAGCTTGGATCGCCTTATGACCAAGGTTTCCAATAAACGACGGGACTCTCTGCGGTTCGCCGTCCCTATCGCCTTATCTCTCAGGCGCTTGGTTCTTCGAACGTTTTCTTCTTCCAGGCCTTGTGGACCATGATGCAGACGGCCAGAATGATGAGGGCCAAGAGCACGCGCGCTGCCCAAAGATACGGGTGACGCTCCGCGGGCTCTCCCCTCATCAGGAATTTGCCGACCGCATCTTGGTAAGTCCAGACGCCGAAGATCACCAGCATATAGACGGGGGCAATATATTTCATGACAAACTTGAAGACGGCCGGGATTCTGAGATCCGCCCCCTTGTGCATTTCGTCCCAGCCCTTCTTGATGCCGAAGATCCAGGAGAAAACGATGATTTCAAGGGCGCCGAAGAGAAATATCCCGAGCGTTCCGGCCCAAAAGTCCAGCTCGTCCAGGACGCCGAACCTAAAAAAGATCACGACGAACAAAATGGCTGCGACGAAAAATCCGAAGATCGTATTCACCGCTCTCTTCCGGGTCATCTTATACTCATCCGTGAAAAAAGCGATGAGCGGCTGCACGTAGGCGACTGAGGTCGTAATCCCGGCGATAAAGAGAAGGAGGAACCACATGGCCCCGAAGAGCTGGCCCAGCGGGATCTTTTGGAAAATAATCGGCAACGATACGAAACCGAGGTCGAAGGCGCCGCCCTTGGCAATGAGCTCCGTCTGAGTGAGGCCAAAGAAGGCCACGGCCACCGGAATAGCGATCGTACCTCCCAGGATAACCTCCGCGAACTCGTTGACCGAGGATGTTGCCAGCCCGTTCAAGGCGATATCCTCTTTCTCGCGGACATAAGAAGCGTATGTTTGGATAATCCCTTGGCCCAAGCTCAGAGTGAAAAAGATCTGGCCGGCGGCGACCAGCCAAACCGACCCCTGGCTGAGGCGGCTCAAGTCAGGGTTCCAGATGAAACCCATGCCGTTGGCGATGTTCCAGTCGGGGTGAGAAGGATCGGGTGTCCCGAGCGTCAGAATGCGAATGACCAGGGCGATGCCGAAGATGAAGAGCAGCGGCATTCCGTATTTCGCCAGAAGCTCGATGCCCCGCGATATCCCCCGGCTCACGAATAAATAATTCAAAGCCAGACAGATGGCCAGAAATATGAGGACGGGGATAATTGACGAGAAGAACTGGTTCGACTCGACTCCCTGGAATCCCTTGAGAAACGCGGACATCGCTTCCTGATTCGCGTGACCGAAATACCTTCCCGTAGCCGAGAACCAGGCATAACCCAGGCACCAGGACATGATGAAAATGTAATAGCTGGCGATGGCTATGGGGAGAAAAATGCCGAAGGCGCCGATATATTTCGAGGCCCGGTGCTTCCACATGAGGTGAAACATCCCCGGTGTGGACCCATGGCCATGGACGCCGCCATGGCGGCCGATCGTCCACTCGACCCACATCATTGGGATGCCCATAAAGACGAGGGCGCAGAAATAGGGAATCAGGAACGCCCCTCCGCCATTGGAGGCAGCCTTGGCCGGAAACCGCAGGAAGTTGCCGAGTCCGATGGCATTTCCCGCCATCGCCAGAACAAGCCCGATCCGTGTTGCCCAGCGCTCGCGTTTGACTCCGCCGACAGCCTCCTCAACGACCTTTTTTTTGCCAAACAGGACGCGCGCCATGCAGAAAAGGCTTAGGCCAAGAATGGCCCCCCAGCCGAGCGCGAGAGAGATCCAGCCCCAGAGAGAGATACCTTGATTCATAAATTCCTCCAGTCAAACGGCGGTAGAAAAATGTCAAGGAGAGTTCGCGGGGTGAAGGGCTTCTCTGATACGACGCCATTTTTAAGGCCCATGATCATCTTGAAAGGATGACCTATAGCACAGAAAAAAGGCGATGTCAAAAGAACGCTAATAGTCTTTTACGATATCATCAGCAGTCCCGAACGAGCCGTCTGGGCCGGCCGAGGTCAGCCGGAAATTCGAATCGGAGAGACGCTCATATTTAATTCTCCGTCCCCAAGCGTCAATCATCCCCTCGGCGAGTCCGGGTTGGGACCTTTGGAGTTCGCCCAAGTCCGCCGGCGCCTGGCCGTCCTCTCCCGTGCGGGAGAGGATGATCCGTCCGAGCTGCTCCATATTGACTTTGGTCAGATCGATCTTGGCCTCGGCGTACTTATCGACAACGGTCCGAATGTTGCTCTTTCCCCCCGTTTTAGCGAAATAAATAAAATAAACAATCGCCAGGGCCATTATGAGAACAATAAATAAACCGCGGGTTTTCATGTGTCTTCCTTTAGGTTAAGGTTCGTCCCGTTTCGGGGCGACGAGAAGCCGTCCCGGACAAAAGAAGCGATGCGAGAAGCGATCGCCGCGACCAGGGCATCGGGGACTCCGTCGGCATGGGCGGACTGGAGTCTCATGTCACAAGATTCGTTAACGTAGTCGACCACGATGGACCGGCCTTTTTCGTCGAGGACGATCTCGGTCGAGAAAAAACGGAGTTTCGAGACGGAGGCGATCCGGCGGACGATGGAATCAAGCACATGCAGGCCATATCTTTCGACATCGTCAGGGATGATCTCGGCATAGAGATGAGTCCTATCGTCCCACCAGGCATATTGGACGAGGCCCAGGATGAAAAAGCCCCGGAACCAGAATCTCTTTCCGTCCTCCTCCCGAGGCCGGATCCTTTCCTGGAGCAGATACTTGTCCGCGGGATACGTCATGCGGGCTGCGGCTACGGCATCAAGCGTATGGGCCTCCTTCACGACTCCCAGGCTTCCTCCGGTCGTGTTGGCCGGCTTGACGACGAACGGACTCCCGAGAGGAAGGAGATCGGCCTCCGTGATTCCCGACTCCGGATAGCTCGCGAAAGGCGGCAGGATGACGGTGTACGGAGTGTCCAGCCCGTTGGCGATGAATTCCAGGTGCATAGTCGCCTTATCCGATGCCCATCGGAGTTTCTCGACGGGATCGAGGACATCTCGTCCCCGGTCCAGGACGAATTCCTGAAGGCGCAGGAATTCCGGGGAACTCGTAGAAGCGCGGTCGAACAGGAACCGGATATCCATCTCTCCGGCGTCCAGGCGCCGAAAGATTTCACCGAGGTCGGCCGGCCAGATCGCCCGCGTCGTCAGGCCCTCCCGGATGGCGGCTTCCCCGACGAGCCCGACAAAATCCGCATCGAATTCCCAATCCGCTGCGACGGCCAGATCGATAACGTCCATCTCCCCTCATCCGATTATAACACCGATCAGGTTCGGAAGCAGGATCTTCCTTGTTTCATACCCGCGCGGCGTGCTTCTTGAGCAGCTCGACAACTTGCTTATAGCCCCGTTCCGCGGCCACGTAGAGAGGCGTTTTGCCATCTTCGTCCTTAGCGTCGATGTCGGCGCCCTTGCCGATGAGAAGTTCGGCAACGTCCTTATAGCCCTTGCCGGCTGCCCCGTGCAGCGGCGTCCAACCATCTTTATTCTTAGCGTCCAGGTCGGCCCCCTTAGAGATGAGCAGCTCGGCCACGTCTTTATGCCCGTTCTGAGCGGCATAGGACAAGGGCGTCGAGTCGTCTTCGTCCCTGGCATCGACATCCGCACCGCGAGCGATAAGCAGATCGGCCTCATCTCTTTGGCCTTTAATAGCAGCTCCATGCAGCGGCGTATTGCCGATCGCGGCTTTGGCGTTGACATTCGCGCCTTTGGCGATCAACAACTCAACGACGCTTTTGCGGCCTTCCATCGCGGCCCAGTGCAGAGGGGTCCAGCCATTGCTATCCTCGGCATCGACGCCGGCACCCTTATCGATCAACAACTCTGCTGTTTCTGAGCGGCCCCAGCTCGCAGCTCCGTGCAGCGGCGTCTTGCCATCGGCGGCCTTAGCGTTAACGCCCGCCCCGTGGGTGACAAGCAGCTCGGCGATATTTTTGTGGCCCTCAAGGGCGGCCCCATGCAGCGGCGTCCAGCCATCAGAGGTCTTGACGTTGACGTCGGCGCCCTTGGCGATCAACAACTCGGCCATCTCCAAGTCGCCCAGGCCCGCAACCACGCGCAGCGGCGTGTTCCCAAGGACAGCATGGGCATTTACATCCGCACCCTTGGCGATCAGAAGTTCGGCTATGGCCTTATGGCCATAACGAGCAGCATACTGAAGCGAGGTCCACCCGTTATGATCTTCGGCGTCGATGTCCACACCTTTGGCGATCAGAAACTCGGTTACGGCCTTATGCCCACGGATCGCGGCCCAGTGCAACGGCGTCCTCCCCTTTTTACCCTTGGCGCTCACGGCACCCTCCTTAGAATCGAGCGACGTCTGACCAAGCCGCCTGGTCCCAGGACCGGATCCGGGCCCGGCGAGATGATCAGGACTTTTTATCGAGCAAGAACTTGTAGGGCCGGCTTTTTCTTTTCTTGTCCACAAGATCGGTAACCTTCATCACGGGCCTGGCCGGATTCCCATAAGCCACGGAGTACGGCGGGATGTCCTTGGTCACGACGCTTCCCGCTCCGATCAGCGAATGCTCGCCGATGACGACCCCGGGCAGGATCGTGACATTGCATCCGATCTGGGCGCCCTTCTTGATCGTCGGGCCTTCGAGGTGTTCCATCGCGTCGGGGCTGCCCGGGTACATGTCGTTCGAGATGATGGTGCCGGGGGCCATGAAAACACCGTCTTCAAGAACGGTGTATTGGGCGACATAACAGTTGCAGTGGACCTTGACGCCGTTTCCGATCCTGCATCCATAATCGATGACCGAATTCGCCCAGATGGAAAAATGGTCGCCGATCTGGTTCTCCTCCCGTATCACGACGTTATGGCCCGTGGTCAGGTGCGAGCCGATCTTGCTCCCAAGATAGATCACGGTGCCGGACCTTAAGTTCGCGTTTTCTCCTATAGAGAGGCCGAGGTCCCCGACTTTCCGAGCAGGCATCTCGCCGATGGTCACGTTCTTTCCCGCCTTCTTTCCCCTTCCCAGTTTGATCATGACTTTCATAATGGACTCCTTGATGGATTTCAGTCGCTTATTTCTTGACACCGAGTTTAAGATAGATCAAGGGCCTTAAGATGCTCCACCAGCTCAATATCGGGACCATTTTAGTATAACCCTTGTGCGTCTTGGGGTAACGTTTCGTTACGGGGGCTTCCGTTACGTTGAGCCCGAGCTCGATCACCTTGCAATAGATGTAGGGCTCAAGCTCGTAACGGTTCAGCCACTCCTGGCGTAGATCGATGGCGGGATTGTCAAAGACGGAGACGCGGAACGCCCTGAAGCCGTTCGTCCCATCCGTTACGGGGAAGCCCATAAGCCACCTCAAAAGGATTGAGAAAAGCCCCGTCGTCACCCTGCGGAAAAGAGGGATATTCATCCTCGCCCCGCCGGGCATGTAGCGCGAGCCCTGGACAAAGACGAAATGGTCGTGGGCGATGGGATCGAGTACGCGGTGCATCTCGTCCGGATTGTCCTGGTCGTCTCCGCCCATGACGACCGCAATGGTGAACGCGTTCTCTCTCGCGAATTCGATGCCGTCCCGGATGGCCGCCCCGACTCCCATGTTTTTCTCGTGGGCGAGGACTTGAGCGCCCGCGGAAGCGGCTTCTTCCCTGGTTTTGTCCGTAGAGCCATCGTCCACGACTATGACCTTGTCCGCGATTTTTTCGGCAAGAATCTTGGAGACGACCAGCCCAATTTTCCCTTCTTCGTTGTAGGCCGGCAGGATGATGATAATCTTCTCGCGGGGATATTTTCCGGAGTCGGCCATTTTAATCGTTCAGTTCGACGACCTGGCCTTTCCGCTTCAGCGACTCTCTCGCCGCATCCAGGACCCTCACGACTTTGAGTCCGAACGATGCTCCCGAGCGGCGGATCTTTCCTGCCTGGAGGTCATTTAAAAATTCGCGGCACTGGTTCTTCAGGGGCTCCCCCAGCTGAACCTTGGGGATCACGACGTCGCCATCGTAGACAATGGCCTTGAACTCACCGAAGTCGGAATACTCGGGCGAGCGCCGGACCCCCTTGTCATAGATGCGGATGGGTTCCTGCACGGCGATGTCGTCAAAGAGGATCATTTTTTTATCGCCGATGACCGTGACCTGTCTGACCTTGCGCGGGTCCAGCCAGGAAACGTGGACATGCCCTAGGGTCCCGTTCTCGAAATTGATGGTCATGAACGTGACGTCTTCCCTTGCCTTATTCAGGAAAGCCGCGCCGGAGGCCGAGACGGAGACGGGCTTCGCGTCCAGGAGGTACAGGAATATGGAGATATCGTGCGGGGCGAGGTCCATCAGGGCGTTCACGTCGTAGCGGATGGGCCCAAGGTTCGTGCGCACCGCGTGCATGTAATAGATCTTTTCCCCGCACCCGCCCTGGGATAGGTAATTCTTCATCCAGATGACGGCGTCGTTAAAGAGAAACGTGTGCCCGACCATCAAAAGCCGTTTCCTCTTCTCCCCAAGATCGATAAGGCCCCGGCATTCTCTCTCGTCCATGGCCAGGGGCTTTTCCACAAGCACGTGGCAATCATGGGCCAGGGCTTCGCTCGTGACCTTGAAATGGGTAGCCGTGGGCGTGGCAATCACGACGGCGTCCAGTTTTTCCCTCGCGTACAGCTCTTCCGTCGAGGGATAAAAGTTGATGCCGGGATAAGTCTTACGCAAGGCGGCAACGCGCGAAGCGTCCTGGTCGACGCAAGCCGCGACCTCGCAACCGTCCATCTGGGAGAAATTCCTTACATAGTTCGGGCCCCAGTGCCCCAAGCCGATGACGGCGAGTTTTGTCATCGCGAATTCTCCTAGCGACCGGAAAGAAAGCCTTCAATGAGGCCGACGATCTGCCTGACCTCCGTTTCCGTCAATTCGGGAAAGAGCGGAAGCGAGAGCTCTTCCGCAGCGATTCTCTCGGATATCGGGAAATCGCCCTTTTTATGCCCGAGCCAGTTGAAAGCTTTCAGCAGGTGGAGAGGAATGGGGTAATGGATCCCGGCCCCCACTCCGTTCTGCCGGAGGAAATTGAGAAGCTCGTCGCGCCGCTCAACACGGATCGCATAGATGTGCCTCGCGGGTTCCCCGGTATTGCTGATCTTGATCGTGCGGACCCCGATTTGGCCCAGAAGCCGGTCGAAGAGATCGGCCCATTTCCTGCGCGCTATGTTCCAGGAGTCCAGCTTTTTGAGCTTGACCCGGAGGACGGCCGCCTGGATCGTATCGAGCCTGCGATTATAAGCCATGCGGACATGCTCATACTTTCCGGTCCGGCCGTAGTCCCCCAGAAGCCTGATGACATCGGCATATTCCTTATTGTTCGTCACGATCATCCCGGCGTCGCCATAGGCGCCCATATTTTTCGCGGGATAAAAACTGAAACAGCCGATCGCCCCAACACTCCCCGCCATCTTTACCTGGCCGTTTTTCAAATAAATTTTCGCGCCGTGAGCCTGGCAGGCGTCTTCGATGACCAGGAGCCCGTGCTTATGGGCGATGGCCATGATCTTGTCCATGTTGACCGGCTGGCCATAGAGGTGGACGGGCATGATGACCTTTGTTCTCGGGGTGATGGCGGCTTCGATCTTCTCCGGGTCGAGGTTCGCCGTGGCGTCTTCCACGTCGACGAAAACGGGTTTCCCTCCCGCACCCCAGACGGCCGACGCCGTCGCGTAAAACGTGAAGGCGGGGACGATGACTTCGTCCCCGGGCTTGAGCCCGACGGCGTGGAGGGCGAGTTCCAGGGCTCCCGTGCCGGAGTCGGTCCCGACCGCATGAGCAACGCCGCAATAATCGGCGAACTCCTCCTCCAGCTTCTTCAAGTCTCCGCCCAGGATGAAATCGGTGTTCACAATGACGCCCTGGACGGCTTTGTCGATTTCATCCTGGATGGTCTTGTACTGTCTCTTCAAATCAACCAATGCGATCATCAGGAATGCCTTTCAATAGAAAGTTAAGTCTTTTGCCCCTTCCTTCTCGATGGCTTGTTATCCGGTTATATATTTATGAATTTCCTTTGCCATAAACTCGCAACCTTCCTTATTTAAATGAATGCCATCGAGGTAAAGATATTCTTTTCCGCTGAACGCTTTATACAGGTCAATAGTCTTGACTTTTTTGGCCTTCGCAACCTTTTCAATGTTCGGAATAATTTCATTCACGATCGTTGAATCGCTAATCGTATAGTTTTTATTAAATGCCGGCACGGGCTGACAAATAAAAACTTTGCGATGGGCGCGACGACCTAAAAAAACATCTACAAGATTGCCGTAATCCTTTTCAAATTCGTCTTTATATCGCCAATTCTCCGGCTTCGAGTCGTTCGATCCAAATTTGATGATAACGATATCCGGATTGTAGACAATTGCCTTTCGTAACTCTTTCTCTTTCCAATAAGGATAATCCCCTTTTCTAAGAGCCGTTCTCCCACTTACTCCAAAATTTTTAACTTCATATCCGTTGCCTAAGACTCGACCTAAAACTGCGGGATAAGAATCCTTTTTTCTATCTGCGAGTCCGGCACCGTAAGTTATACTATTGCCGACACATGCAACTCTAATGGGCCGAATATGCTTTGATTCTTGTGCATAAGAGATAAATGTGAAAACGAAAATCAGAAAGAAAATAATCTTTAATGATGATTCTTTCTTCCTAATCATGCGGGTATTGTATCGCCGGCCCGCAGCGATGTCAACGCAAACCGAATCGAAATCCTTCTATCGAACCCCTCCCTGACCAATACCTTCTGACGGCGCGCGGATAGGGAAGGTCAGCTGAGGACGAATGTCCAGTTCGTCCACTCGATGACATACCCGTTGATGACTGTCCGGATGCCCTGGAGGCAGAAGGTATCACCCAGGTTCAAGGACTTCGACACAGGACGGTGCAGATCCTGCTCCCGCAGGGGCTCCTTCATAACGCTACGAACACTCCGAGCAGGATAACTCCCCACTCAAGCGAACCTCTTGCTTGGGAGTCAAGCCCACGTCTCTTGCCGTGTCATCTTGTGAACCCCGCACAGCCTATACGGCACCGGGTTAACGCGGTAAACTCTAACTCAAGTTACACATTTTCTGATTGACATCCGGACATCGCGCCAGGCTGCGCTACTCGCTGCGGTGCCTACTTACTTACCTTCAAGCAGGCTCCGGCGACTCCTCGCCAGCGCCTTGCTTGGCACAATGGCTATGTATCCATTTGAGAACGTTTAGTTGCCGCCAAGTCGTTGGTACAGCTCGTGCACTTTCCCGACAATTCGTTCCTCAATGGATTCATCGAAAGGAGCAGCGAAATTTGTATATCTCCGGTGCCCACCTGCCTCATACCCACCTTCGCGC
>CAZJBD010000030.1:0-18734 GCA_964544265.1 uncultured Eubacteriales bacterium | reverse complement strand
CCTGGAAGATCGTTTCTAATCCTTAAATTCTAATGCCGTATTTTTAGCGCTCCTCTATCAACTTCAGCACATATTTGGCATATATAGGCAGGTCTGTTTAGCCGACCCCATCGCGTTCTAGCCAAGGATAAACTATCTCGATTTCGTCTGACCTGAGCTCAGCTTGACATGTCCTCTCAGTTAAAGTTCAATGGTCTCATCAAAATCAAGGAGGGGCGGATGAAAACCAAAATTTTATCCCTTTTATCTATCGGCTTCACGGTTGCAGCAGGTCTTTTTGCGCTTCCTGTTTCCACCCAAGCCCAAGCGCTGAAAGCTCAGGGATATTTGATGGTCGAGCATGTCGTTAAGCCTTTCATGGCCAAGAAATTTGAAGCGGCAACGATCGAAGGAAACGTCTTGTTTGCCGGGATTAAATATCCCTACAGTTTTACTGCATACAGCACCGAGGATTTTCATTACTACTTTTTCAGTCCGATTGGAGAAAATTTCGCGTCTCTGGACAGCCGCAGCACGGCATATTTCGAAGCCGAAACACAACTCGGAGAGAAATATAAGGCCCTGGAGAAGCTGGAGGAAGGGACATATGAATACTACAAGGAGATGGTGGTCTATCTTAGACCTGACCTGTCTTATGCTCCGGTAAAACAGAATATAAAGCCCGAGGAGTCGAACTATGCCTTTTTCGAGTTAATTTGTATTCTCCCGGGCAAAGTAAAAGAATTCGAGGCCTACTGCAAAGAATGGGCATCTCTATGTCAAAGAATAGGCCTCCAAATTGGATATGTAACATATCAGGGAGTATTTGGAACGGAAGCGCCCTTTTATTTATTCGTAACCAGTGCCAAGACGCAGGCAGACACCTTTAGCGAAGAAGAAAGAATCATGAAAACATTGAGTCAAGAAGAGAAACAAGAACTGGGAGCTGCGTATGAAAAGGCTTTTACCTTTTTTCAAAAATACGAAACCAAGCATGGCCGGTCCCGCCCCGACCTTTCTTATGCTCCCGAAGAAACTAAACCGAAAAAATAATTTTTTACGATATGACGTGCGTCCCGGCTTCGATCCTGATGACGTGAATCGCGGGCGTCCTGCCGAACGAAGCCTGGTAGTCCTGGCTGACGCGCTCCCGAAGCTCGGGAACAGCGCCTTCTTCGACCAGGCTGATGGCGCAGCCGCCGAAACCTGCGCCCATCATCCGCGCCCCGAAGACACCCTCGACCTTCATGGCCGCCTCAACCAGGGCATCGAGCTCGGGTGAGCTGACCTCATAGCCGTCTCTCAGGCCGGCGTGCGACTCGCCCATTCGCTCCCCAAACCCTCTGAAGTCTCCCTCGACGAGGTCCCGGCAGGCTTCCTCGACCCGGATATTCTCCCGGATGACATACTCGCAGCGCTTGTAAACCAGGGGGTCGATCTCGGCTTTATGCTCCTCGAGGAGGCAAAATCCTACGTCCCTGAGGCTCCGGATGCCGGGGGCGTATTTTTTCAGGACCTCGACGCCTTCCTCACACTGCCGGCGCCTCACGTTATATTCGGAGGAGGCCAGCTCGCGCCGGACCAAGGTATCGCAGACGACGATGCGGAGGTCCGGGCGGTCGAACGGGAAATATTCATATTCGAGCGACCGGCAGTCGAGCTTGAGGACCTTCTTCTCGCGGCCGTGGATATTGATGAACTGGTCCATGATGCCGCATCGGACGCCGACGAATTCGTTCTCGGCCTTCTGGGCAAGCTTGACCAGGGTGAGGTTATCGAGTTTGAGGCGGAACATTTCATTAAGGGCGAAAGCCAGACCGCCCTCGATGGCTGCCGAGGACGACATCCCGGCGCCTATGGGAATGTTCCCCCCGAAGACGCACTGAAAGCCTCTCACCGGGCAGCCGTTCTTGACGAATTGATCGATGACGCCTTCGAGGTAATCAGGCCAGCGCAGGGGCGACCGGCCGAGTTCGTGGACGTCGCAGCGGAATTCCTGGCCGTAATCATGCGAGACGAAGTGGCAGACCGTATCCGACCGCGGGGCGACCGCAAAAACGACGGCTTTGTCGGTCGCCCCCGGGAGCACGAACCCCTCGTTATAGTCCGTATGCTCGCCGATCAGGTTCACTCGGCCCGGAGACATCACCAGGAGCGGCTCCGCCCCGAAGCGCGCCCGGAACTTGTCCGAGACCTGTTGTATTAAATCATGCATGAGGATTCCCCTTTTTCCCGGCCATCCCTCACCTGTTTTTGAAAAAGAACACCGCACCGGCCACGGCCATAATCGCCCCCCACCAAATGTTCGGATGGAGACTGGCCAGGGCGGTCGTGCTCTTGACGCCGAAAACGAGCATGAAGATCCCGGTTAGAAAAACCAGAACTCCCATGGTCAAAAGGACGAGGCCGACGAAGTACCAGATGGGCTTCATCTTTTTCTGTTCTCTCGGCTCTGTTCGATCGTTCACGGCGTCCCTCCTTACGTCACCAGAACCAGATGTTAAGGGCCAAAAAGATGATAAGCGAAAGGACTGCCCAGAATGCCGGCCGTCGAAGGAGCGGGACTGGCTGACCCAAAGTCTTCGGAGTCAGCCCCTTGACGAGTCCCACGAGTTCCTCGTCCGGCTTCTTTTTCGTAAAGAGGCTGATTGCGATCGTAACCCCAAAGCAGATCAGCCAGGCCCACCAGGCCCTCCAGAAATTGACCGCCATGTCGCTCTGGACCGAGGACATCGTAAAGAACCGGGGATTAATCCAATTAAACTTCACGGCCAGGAACATCGTGAAGGACGATCCCATGCCCGTAATAAGCCCCCAAAATGCCCCATTCGGAGTGATCCATTTGACGAACATGCCGAGAAGCATGGTAGCGAAAAGCGGGGCGTTGACCCAGGAAAAAATGGCTTGCATATAATCCATGATGCTCGGGAAGCTCTTGGCCCAGTAGGCCGTGCCCACGCTGATGACGATCCCGGCCAGGGTGGCGGCGCGCCCCATCCAGAGGAGGTTCTGGGGAGAGGCCTTTTTATTGAATACCGAATGATAGATGTCGTATGTCCAGACGGTATTGAAGGCGCTGATATTTCCTGCCTGCCCGGCCATGAAGCCGGCCAGAAGCGCCGTCACCCCAAGCCCGATGAGCCCCGGCGGATAATAGCGGGCGATGAGCATGGGGAGAGCAGAGTCGTAGTTGATCTTGCCCCCGTCCTGAAGAAGCGTGAATCCAGTTCCCGGGTCCCGGGCAAGGGCCAGGGCAATCAGGCCGCCCAGGATGACGATAAAGGGGACCGCCATCTTAAAAAACGAGGCCAGAATGGGCGTCATGCGGGCCGAACGCAAATCTTTGGCCGATAAAGCTCTCTGGACGACCAGGAAGTCCGTGGTCCAGTAGCCAAATGAGAGCACGAACCCCAGTCCGAGGACGATCCCCCCCCAGGTGATCATCATCCCATTCTGGGTCGGATCTCCCGAAGTCGACCAGAGTTTGGAGAAGGCCTCCGGGATGCGGCTGAAGACCTCGTTGACGCCGCCGATGTCGATAATCCCCAGGATGGAGACAAGGAACAGCCCGAACCAAATCAGGAAGAACTGGATGATCTCGGTGAAAATGGCGGACATCAGGCCGCTCAAGGTGACGTACAGGGCGACGGTCAGCGCCGAAGCCCACATGCTGACGTCCCAGTTCCAGCCCAGGAAGGTGTGAAGGACCAAAGCCATGGCGTAGAGGTTGATGCCGGAAACAAGAAGGGTCATGACACCGAAAGAGACGCCGTTCAGGACGCGCGTTTTCTCATCGAAGCGAAGTTTGAGGTAGCCCGGGATGGACTTGATCCGCGAGCTGTAATAGAAGGGCATCATATAGATGCCCAGGAAGAGCATGGCCGGGACGGCGCCGATCCAATAGAAATGGGCCACGTACATGCCGTACTTGTATGTATTGCCCGTCATGCCGAGGAGTTCAAGGGCGCCCAGGTTCGCGGACAGGAAGGCCAGCCCGGCCACCCAGGAGGTGTTCTTGCGGCCGGCAAGGAAGAAATCGTCCTCGGTCTTGGTATAGCTTCTGAGATAGAAGCCGATGCCCAGGACGAATCCGAAATAAATGGCAATGATCAGCCAATCGATGAAGGTCAGGCCGATGGCTTGCATCTTCGTTCGGCTCCTTGACCGAAAATCGGAGATAAGAGGAATAACAGCTTGCCCGGGAAAAGTCAATCCGGCCCGAAAGGCCTAAAGGGGTTTTTTGTACCCGAGGCGGAGCGAATTCTCGGCCGGCTTGCCGCGAGGAGAGTAGCCCGTATCATTGGGGCCTCCGTCGGCGGGATCGGGCGACCACTGCCACCAGTACATGCCGGCCAGCCAGGTCCGGCCGGCGACCATCCTCAGGGCGGCTTCGTAGCACTTCCTCTGGACGGTGAGGTCGACAGGACCTTGCCGCTGCCAATCCCAGGGGTTCTGGGCGCCTCCCTCGACGCTGCGATAGCCGATCTCGGTGATGACGAGGGGCTTTCCCCAGCGCTCGGCGAGCGCCCTCAACTTCTCCAGGTAGCCTTCCCAGCCGTGACAGAGGTGGGAGATCGAAGGATGGCGCTCATAGGTTAGAGTCGGATAAACGTCCATGCCGATGTAGTCGAGGGCGTCCCACCAGGTCACGGCGCCCGGATTCGACGCGGCCTGATCGTCGGCATAGATCAAGGGGCCGGGAAAAACCTCCCGGACGGAGGCGATCGTCCGGCGCCACTCGGAGGCGCGATGGACCGTGGCGTCGAACTCGCAGCCGACGCAGAAGAGCTCGACGTCGAGGTCCCGGGCCATCTCGGCGTAATGGAGAATGAAAGCCCGGTAGGAGTCAAACCAGGCTGCCCAATCGGCTTCCGTGAAGCCCGGCCCGATCTCTCCCCGCCAGCGGTTGTTCTCGAAGGGGTCGATATGGGGTTTGAGCATAACCTTGAGGCCAAGGCTGCGGGCGTACCGGATGATATCCATGACCGAATCGTCCGAGGGGGTCGGCTCAGAGGAAAAATCGATCGTCGTGGAATTGACGGTTTCCTGGTAGGCCGTGACCAGCAGACTGATCCATTCGGCGTTGGTCGCGGCAAGTGCCCGCAGGGAGGCCCGCGGCATCTCGCCGACGTAGGCATCGCGCGAATAGCCCGTGAAGGCAATGCCCTTCTGGAAAGCCCGCCGCTCCGATACGCGCTTAATTTCCCTCTCCCTTTCCCATCCTGTATCCGGCGCCGCGATGATCAGGCACGAGGCCAGCAAGAAGGCCGAAGCGGGCAAGACGGAAAATCCCAGTCGCCAACCGTATTTTTGGAACATAATGACAATCCTCAAGGAGATTCTAACCAAAAGGCAAAAATGTCGTCAACCCGCCAAGTTGACGCGCTCCGGGATTTTCCTTATACTCGATTCTCATAAAAAAAGGAAAAAACATGATCTCCAAGGGAAGAATCCTATTGGTTGACGACGATCAGGATTTTCTGGACCAGGTTACGGCCATACTGAGGAACGACGGCTATGAGGTCTTCACGGCGACCAGCGGCCAGGAAGGAATGGCCCGCGTCCGGACGGAGATGCCGGACGCGATCATCCTGGAACTGATGCTGGAGAAGCATGACACCGGATTTTTGTTCAGCCAACAGATCAAAAAAGACCCCCTGTTCAAGAAAATTCCCATCCTCATGGTGACGTCCGTCAGCGAAAAAACCGGTCACCGGTTCTCGTTACAGGACGATGGGTACTGGATGAAAACAGACGGCTATCTGGACAAGCCCGTCAAGCCGGAGGTCCTCTTGGAACACCTTGACACCCTCCTCAAGAAGAGGAGGTGCGCTTCGTGATTCCCCTCTTCTCCAAGAAGATCGCCGACTCGCATTTCGGACATAAACGAACTCCGTTTGCATGCCCAATCAGAAACGGAAGATATAATAGAGATGGAAAGGCGCGCCATGAATCCCAGCATCAACCCCAAGCCCAATGAAATCCTTAAAAAGGAACAGCTAGCTCCCTCGATTACCCTCTTTGAGATCTTCACGCCTCTCGTCGCCGGGACGGTCCGGGCCGGCCAATTCGTCGTCGTCCGCGCCGACGAATGCGCGGAACGAATCCCCTTGACCGTCGTCGACAGCCATCCCGACCGCGGATCGATCACCCTCATCATCCAGATCGTCGGGGTTTCGACCCGCAAAATGGACAATCTCAACGTTGGGGAGGCGTTGATGGACGTCGTCGGACCCCTGGGCAAACCGACGGAGATTAAAAAAGTGGGGACCGTGGTCTGCATCGGAGGGGGAGTCGGCGTTGCGCCCATTTACCCTATCACCAAGGCCTTCAAAGCAGCCGGAAACCGTATTCTATCGATCATCGGGGCCAAGACCAAGGAGATGTTGATCCTGGAGCAGGAAATGGAGGCCATCAGCGACAAGCTGTTCATCACCACGGACGACGGGACGTACGGCCGCCACGGATTCGTGACGGACGAACTCCGCCGCTTGATCGCCGAGGAAGGGCCGGTCGATTTGGTCGTGGCCATCGGACCGGCGGTGATGATGAGAGCCGTCTCCGAAATGACCCGGCCGCTCGCCATACCGACCTTGGTCAGCCTCAACTCCCTCATGGTAGACGGGACCGGCATGTGCGGCTGCTGCCGGATCACCGTGGGAAACACGACCAAGTTCGTCTGCGTGGACGGGCCGGAGTTCGACGGCCACAAGGTCGATTTCGCCGAGCTCCTCAAGAGGACAAACATCTACCAGCGTGAAGAGCATCGAGCCCTCTGGGATCACGAATGCCGACTCCAGGAATCCGAGAAGAAGCTCAAACGGGCCAAAAAGCGGGAACCCATGCCCAAACAGGACCCCAAGCTCCGGGTACAGAACTTCAATGAAGTCGCCCTCGGATACACGCAGGAACAGGCGATGCGCGAGGCCTCCCGGTGCCTGAGCTGCAAGAATTCCCCCTGCATAGCGGGCTGTCCCGTCGACATCGACATCCCGGCCTTCGTCAAGCTCATCCGGAACGGGGATTTCATGGGTGCCATTCACAAGATCAAGGAGAAAAACCTCCTGCCCGCCATCTGCGGCCGCGTCTGTCCGCAGGAAGATCAATGCGAGGTCGTCTGCGTCCTGGCCAAGAAGGGGCAGCCGATCGCCATCGGCCGCCTGGAGCGGTTCGCGGCGGACTATGCGTTCAAGCAGGGCGACGCGCGGCTGCCGGATCTCCCGCCGCCTACGGGAAAGAAAGTGGCGGTGATCGGGGCGGGACCGGCCGGCCTGACGGCGGCCAGTGAGCTCATCCAGATGGGCCACAGCGTCACCGTCTTCGAAGCCCTCCATAAGCCGGGAGGTGTCCTCGTATACGGCATTCCCGAGTTCCGCCTGCCTAAGGCGATCGTCCAACGGGAGAGCGAATACATCGAAAAGCTGGGCGCGGAACTTAAGGTCAGCCACGTGGTCGGAAAATCCTTTACCATCGACGACCTGTTCCGGCAAGGTTACGAGGCCGTTTTTATCGGGACGGGAGCCGGTTTACCCCACTTCATGAAGATCCCGGGCGAAAACCTCAACGGCGTGTATTCGGCCAACGAGTTCCTCACCCGTGTCAATCTCATGAAAGCCTATCTTTTCCCCGTGTACAATACACCGATCCATCTCGGACGGAACATCGCCGTCGTGGGCGGCGGGAACGTGGCCATGGACGCGGCCCGGGCGTCGCTCCGCCTGGGAGCGGAAAACGTCTATCTGGTCTATCGCCGGGCCCGAGAGCAGATGCCCGCCCGGGCGGAGGAAATCGAAAACGCCTTCGAGGAAGGGGTCCAGCCCCGGTTGCTGACCAACCCTGTCCGCATCCTGGGCAACGAGAAAGGCTGGGTCAAGGGCATCGAATGCATCAAAATGGAGTTGGGCGAACCGGATGTGTCGGGGAGACGGAAGCCTATCCCCATCGAAGGATCCGAACACATCATCAACGTAGACATGGTCATCATGGCCATCGGGCAGGGACCCAATCCTCTGTTAACCTCGACGACGCCGGACCTGGCGCTGACGAAATGGGGCAACATCATCGCCGACCTGGAAACGTGCAAAACCAATAAAAAAGGCGTGTTCGCCGGCGGCGATATTGTCACCGGAGCCGCGACGGTCATCCTGGCCATGGGCGCCGGCAAAAAGGCGGCCAAAGCGATCGATGAATATTTAAAAACCGGAAAATGGCAAACTTACCGTATAAAGGAGGGTATGCATGAAACTTAAGAGATTCATTCTAGCCGGGCTCCTCCCCTTAGTTGTGCTGTCCCTTGCCGCCGCTCTGACCCTGGGCGGCCAGGACTCAGCTAACTGCGAAGCGTGCGGAAAGAGGACGCCCGAGAACTGCACGGTCATCATGGTCGGAAAGGCCGCCTCAACCGACGGATCGGTCATAACGACCCATACCTGCGACTGCGCGGAATGCGACTGGACTTGGAGATGGGTTGCTGCCGCCGACCACCCGGCCGGCGCAAAGCGGAAGATCTATCATATTGCCCAGTTCGAAACCTTTCCTCCTGCCCTGGGACTCCGGTGGGAATACCTCCAGGCAAACCGCCAGACCGGCCTCGAGATTCCTCAGGTCCCCCACACCCACGACTACATCCACGGGGACTTCGGCTACATGAACGACAAGCAGGTCGCCATCGGCGAGTCGACGATCGGTTGCCAGAAGAGGATGGAGAACCCTACGCCCTCGGCAAAGTTCGACGTCACAATGCTCACGCTCGTCGCCATGGAGCGGGCAAATACGGCCCGCGAAGCCATCCGGATCATGGGCGAGCTCGGAGAGAAGCACGGCTACGGCAACACCGACACCGGCGAGATGCTGGCCGTGGCGGACCCGAACGAAGTCTGGCTGTTCGAGATCATGCCGGTCGGTCCTCTGTGGACGCCGGAAAGCGGGAAGCCAGGGGCCGTCTGGTGTGCCCAGCGCGTTCCGGACGACGAGGTTTCCGTATGCCCGAACGAATCCCGGATCGGCGAGATTGACCTTACGAAGCCTGATTTCTTCATGGCCTCGCCCAACGTCGTCTCGCTCGCCGAGAGCATGGGATTCTATGACCCTAAAGCCGGAAAACCGTTTAACTGGAAGAGGGCCTACAACCCCGAGCTCGGGAGTGCCGCATCAACGAACGGGGCCCGGGTCCGGCTGTGGAGGTTCTTCGATCTCGTAGCGCCGTCCAGAAAATTCAGCCCCGAGACTCCCAACATGGACCTCCCTTTCTCGGTCAAGCCGGACAAGAAGCTCTCCGCATATGACGTCATGCAGATGACGCGGGATAAAACCGAGGGGACACTCTGGTGGCCGGCCCGCGGCATCCAGGGCGGGCCGTTCCAGAATCCGAACTACCTCCCTTACGGTTTTGAGCTGGAGGGGAAGAGGTACGATACGCCGCGTATCATCAGTGTCAACCGAGCCGAGTATGTGACGGTCACCCAGAGCCGCGACTGGCTTCCGAACCATATCGGCGGGCTGGTCTGGCTGGCCTGGGGGGCCCAAGACACCTCCTGCTTTATGCCTCTCTACTCCGGGATTACATCGATCCCCCGTTCCTTCGAAATCGGAGACCACTGGGAGTTCAACCGGGATTCGGCGCGCTGGGCCTTCGATTACGTAGACTTCCACACTCAAGTCGCCTACTCCAAGGCCATCGAGGATGTCCGCAATGCCCAGGCGATCTGGGAGAAGCCGGTCGTCGACAGGACGCCGACGATCGACTCCTTCGCCCTGGAGCTTCATAAAAAAGATCCGGCAGCCGCCCGCAAGTTCCTCACGGATTACTGCCTGGGGAACGCCGAACGCGTCATCAATGCCTGGTGGAAGCTGGGGGACGACCTGTTGGTCAAGTACAATCACCTCTGGATCTACGATGCCAAAACCCGGAAGCGGAACCCGATGACCTTGCCGGACTGGTGGCTTAAGCTTCTCGTGGAGTACAACGGGCTCAAACCCCGGCCTGAAGAGAAAAAATAAAGCTTCCGAATTCCGTATTATGAACCGAATCTCTCAACTCTGAAGGGGCGTCGTAACCCTGGAAATAGGCCTTGAATTGACAGGAAACGCCCCGCAAGAATATATTATAATTCCAAAGGAGGAAGCTAGTGGAAAGCAAGCCATTTAACGCCTTTGAAATGGCCCAGAAACAATTCGACGGCGTGGCCGAAAAGCTCGGCCTCGATGCTGCGACCCGCGAATTGCTCCGCAATCCCCTGCGAGAGTATCACTTTTCGATCCCGATCCGTATGGACGACGGAAGCTACCGGGTTTTCAAAGGCTTCCGCGTCCAGCACAACGATGCCCGAGGCCCCTGCAAGGGCGGCATCCGGTTCCACCCCCATGAAACCATCGACACCGTGCGCGCCCTGGCCATGTGGATGACCTGGAAGTGCGCGGTCGTCGATATTCCGCTCGGCGGCGGTAAGGGCGGCGTCATCTGCGACCCCCACAATCTCAGCGACCGCGAACAGGAAGCGATCTGCCGCGGCTGGGTCCGCCAGGTCGCTCTTAACGTCGGCCCCGTCCAGGATGTCCCGGCCCCGGACGTCATGACCCACGGGCAGCACATGCTCTGGATACTCGACGAGTTTGAGCACATCCACGGAGGCCGCTTCCCGGGGTTCATCACCGGCAAGCCGGTCGGCATGGGAGGTTCTCTCGGCCGGACGGAAGCCACCGGCTATGGCGTTATGTACACCGTGCGCGAGGCCATGAAGGAGCTTGGCATCGATGTCCGCAAGACGATCGGAGCTTTCCAAGGATTCGGAAACGTCTCCCAGTATGCGGTCCGGCTTTATAAGCAGTATGGCGGCACCCCGATCTGTGTTGCCTGCTGGGACCAGGAAGATCAAACATCCTACACTTTCCTCCGGAAAAGCGGCATCGATCCCGACGAACTCGTAGCCATGACCGATAAATTCGGCACGGTCAGCAAGGACAAGGCCAGGAAAGCCGGCTATGAGATTCTCCGGGGCGATGCCTGGATCGAGCAGGAGGCCGACCTTTTAGTTCCGGCGGCCTTGGAGAACCAAGTTACGGGCGCTAACGCCCCAAAGATCCATAAGCGCGTGAAACTCATCGCCGAAGGGGCGAACGGACCGACGACAATGGAAGCGGACGCCGTCATTAGAGGCCGCGGCATTTTCTTAATCCCCGATTTCCTGTGCAACGCGGGCGGGGTTACCTGCAGCTACTTCGAGCAGGTCCAATCCAACATGAACCATTATTGGAGCCGGGAGGAAGTCCTTTCCCAGCTCGATCACAAGATGACGGCCGGGTTCAAGGCCGTGTGCGAACTCGCCGGTAAAAAGAATGTCTACATGCGCGACGCTGCCTACATGATCGCCATTTCGCGCGTAGCCGACGCTTGCCGGCTGCGCGGCTGGGTTTGAGCTAAGAGTTCTGGCATATCGTTCATGAACAAGATTAGGGAGTCTGGATTTTTTCCGGGCGGCCGCCTGCGCGAGCGGATAAAGGAGCTTAACTGCCTGCACGGCATCGTCACGCTCTTGGAGACGCCGGGCCTAACCCAGGAGGACCTTCTCAAGGGTCTAATCGATATCATCCCGAACGGCTGGCAATATCCGGAGCTTTGTCGGGTCAGGATCACATATCAGGGCCAGGTATTTCAGACGCCCGGCTTCTCCGAAACAAATTGGATCCAGCGCGTTCCCCTGCGGCGGGGCGGGATTCCATCGGGCTCGCTCGAGATCTGCTATTCCGAAAAACCCCCGGGGCCCCGCGAGGACCCGTTCCTGTTCGAGGAAAAGAAGCTCATCCAGCTCATCGGGAACCGACTCAGCCAGCTCATGGAAGAAATGGAGGGCACCGCGGCGCCGGACGCTGCAAGAGCGCGAACCGAGTCGGCGGAGAAACACAGGCCCGAGTGGGTCGTGATCCTGGACCTCCTCAAGGAGACCGACACGGTCCTTTACAAACGGGTCCTGCGCCGACTCATGAACCACCTCAGCTTGAAGGGCGTGCCAGGAGTCCAGGGACTTCTCCTCCAATTCTCGCCGGAGTTCCGGGGCGGCTGGCAGGAGGCTTTCCGGGACGAAAATCAGCCCCTTCCCAAGCAGGACGTGGAAGCTTTGGAGAAAATCTTCGAAGGAGCGATCTGGATCGCATCCCTGGCGATCCCGGGAAATGAACTGGCGGCCCTCATCAAGCAGTGGATGCGCCAGGACAAGCTCGGTTTCTTCATGATCGCCACGGAGAAACACGCCGTTCCCCTGGTCGAGATCAAGGAGATCGTCAATCAGTTTTGCCGGTCCACCAGGGAAGACGAACAGGCCCTCTCGCGCTCGAATGATTTGCAAGCAAGGATCGCCCTCATCCGCAGATTCCTGAGCGAGCGGCTGGCGTTCATCCGCGTCGCGCGGGAGCACCTGACAATCCACCGCTTCGGACGGCTCCTAGCCCGGGTCGCCGGGCCCAGCCAGGGTGCCGGAAAGCTAGGGGGTAAGGCGTCGGGTCTGGTGCTTGCCGAGCATATCCTCCGGGGGAAAAAAATGGAGAACCCTAAGATCGGCGAGTTTCGAACGCCCGATACGTGGTTCATTACATCGGACGCCCTCGGCGACTTCATCAATTACAACTTCCTGGAGGATTTCCGGAGTTTCAAATTCTCCCGGATCGAGGAGATCCAGAATAACTACCCCTATCTTGTGCAAGTTTGCAAACAATCCGTTTTTTCGCCGGAGATGCAGAGCCAACTGAAACTCATCCTGGATGAAATGGGCGAAAGGCCGCTCATCGTGCGTTCATCAAGCCTTCTGGAAGATAGCACGGGGACATCGTTCTCCGGGAAATACCGCAGCCTCTTCCTGGCGAACATCGGAACGAAGGAAGATCGCCTCGCCGCCCTCTCCGAAGCCATCGCCGAGGTCTATGCTTCGATTTTCAATCCGGACGCCATCCAGTACCGGGCCGAGCGCGGCCTTCTGGATTATTACGAAGAGATGGGCGTTTTGATCCAGCACGTCGTCGGCAAGCGAGTGGGCAAGTACTTTTTCCCGGCCTTCGCCGGGGTCGCTTTTGGAAACAACGAGTTCCGATGGTCGCCGCGCATCCGGCGCGAGGATGGCGTCCTCCGGATCGTGGCCGGATTGGGGACGAGGGCGGTCGACAGGGTCGGGAACGATTATCCAATGCTGGTGAGCCCGGGGCAGCCGGGGATCCGGGTGAACGTCATGCCCGAGGAAATCGTCCATTACGCACAAAAGCTCATCGACGTCATCAACATGGAGACGGGGCGCTTCGAAACCCATCCTATTGACGCGATCCTCAGCGAGGTGGGCTCCGAGTTCCCTCTCTGGGAGCAGATCCTTTCGGTTTATGACGGAAGCACGGTGCGGAAGGCCAATCGGGCCATGGATCAGCCGGGCGGGAAGGGCACGGCGGTCACATTTGCGGGCCTGATCGAGAAAACCGGTTTTATCAAGCAGATGAAGGAGATCATGCAGGTCCTCCGGGAAACGTTCGGCATGCCGATGGACGTGGAATTCGCCAACGACGGGAACGACCTTTACATTCTTCAGTGCCGTCCGCAAAGCCATATGGAGGAGCAGGAGCAAGTCCAGATTCCCAAGTGGATCCCGGAGAAAAACCAGCTTTTTTCAGCGAACAAATATGTGACAAACGGCCGAGTGCAGGGTATCCGAACGATCGTCTACGTAGACCCCGACGGTTATTCCGGCGTTGCCTCCTTCGGAGATCTAGTCGCCGTCGGGGACGCCGTGAGCCGATTGAACGCCATTCTCCCAAGGAGGTCCTTCATCCTCATGGGACCGGGACGTTGGGGCAGCCGGGGGGACATCCGGCTGGGTGTGCGCGTCACCTATTCGGGCATCAATAATACCGCCATGCTGATCGAGGTCGCCCGGAAGGTAGGAAACTACGTTCCCGACCTGTCGTTCGGGACCCACTTTTTCCAGGATCTGGTGGAGGCGAACATCCGCTACCTGGCTCTCTACCCGGATGAAGAAGACGTCGTCTTTGCCCACGAGTTTTTCAAGAATTCGCCGAACTCCCTGGTGGACCTCCTTCCGGAGTACAACTATTTAGGGAACGTCATCAAGGTTATCGACGTCCCTGCCGTGACCAATGGGTGCGAAGCGAACGTCGTCATGGACGGAGAGAATGAGATGGCCCTGGGATATTTGGTCGAGCCGAGGAAGTGAAGGAAGCAGCCCCAACGTTTTCCAGTTTGAACCCTGTCCGTCAGGAACTCAGGAATATCTATAGCCTCAAGTCCTAAACATTATTAGAAATTAGTAAAGAGACCAACTTTATCTGGGCCAGAATCCGGGGGAAAGATCAAGATGACCGTCATGACTTTCTCTCGGGTCCCTTGAGCAAGAGGCCTTATGGACGGAAACCATTGCCGCTGACGAAGACAGGTTTGTCAGGAAATTCAAGGAAAGCTTGGGGATAATGGTAAGTTCGAAGAAAATAGCCTAATATTTCCAAAGCCAGGTAAATAGAATCCCGCCGGCTAAGCTGTGATGACCCAGTGGCAGCGCTGGCCGCCGCGCTTGATGGCTTCGCGCAGCTCGACTCGTACCGGACGCCCCAGCCGCACGTTCATGAACTCCATCATGGCGCCGCGGGCACACTCACACCAAGTGTCGGAGAGCCGTTCGGGCGTGGGCCCCACCAGCGGGCACCCGCATCGGTCCGAAAACCACTCCAGCTCGTTGCCAGAAAAGCGGAGGTCGGCGCCGCCGCCGCGGGCGCGGAACTCCTCCGCCAGCTGCTCCAGCGTGACCACTGGTTGCGGCGGTATGCCGAGGCCCCGGAACTCCGCCCGGCCGCACTCCTGGAGAAGCTTGGAGCGTGCGGCGGGGTCCAACTGCGTGTCCACGGCGGCCAGAAAGCCCACCACCCAGGCGTGGACCTTGGTGGACACGTCTGGCTGCTGCTGTTGTTGGTTCCCGGCATACGCCGGACTATTGGCTTCAAAGGCTGCCGGAACGAGCAGAGCCGCAACAGCGCCGATTCCGCAGCGGCAGCCTACCTGCAGAAACTCATTGCGCTTCATCTCGACCTTCTTGTTATCATGAGTGAAGAAAGCATTTCTCCATAAAAGAGAATACATGGAAAGTTATACGAATTCCCTTTAAGAGCGTTTATTTTCTGGTGATCTTGGCAGGACCCGCTATTCCGATTAAGGCGAATGTGGCTTGTCTAATTACGGATACAACGCGTTTTCGAATGGATGATTCTTAACAAGTCAAATCCGACCGAACTTTTTGACCGTCCGTTCATGCTGGACGTTGCCGGTATGAGTCGTGCCAAGAAGTTCGACAACCAGGAGATGGGTCTCCTCGTCCGGGACCGTCCGAGGACAATGTTCGATCCCTCGAGGCACCAAAATGACCTCACCTTCCTTGACCTTGACAACGCTGTCTTTAAAGCGCATTTCCATCTCGCCCTTGACGATATAAAACAGTTCATCGCTGTTGTCGTGCCTATGCATGACGAGTTCGCCTTGAATTTTCGAAAGATACACCTGCAGGTTATCTCCTTCGGCGATCACGTGCGGATGAAATTGCTTTGTGAAAAGGGCAAGCTTCTCCTTCAAATTGATGGGTTCCATTTTCACCTCCCGTTCTTTAAAGCATACAGGACTTCCGCATAAGGCCTTTGCGTCCTTATCAATCGCACGATATTTCTTGACCGATGAATTCGAGTTTGTTTAAAGTCATCATCTCCTTTTCTGGAATGGGCCTTAATTAAGGCCTCTATTTCGAGACAGCAACACCTTCATAAAGACCTCTTTTCTAGCTCCGTAGAATATTCTCCGAGCGATGTTTGAGCAGGTGGCTCTTTCTAAGCTTAGTATAAATAATTTGATATAAGGAACTCACTCAACATAGAAGGCATTTGTGCCTCTACGGCTTTGTGTATAGGATGAGCAAGATAGTTTTCCCAGGCGGCTTCGCTGTCAAAATCGATAAATAGAGCTGCGCCATAGCGTGCTTTGCCTTGTACTTCTGAAGCTTGTCCCATGATAATATTTTTCGTTCCTGGTACTTGCGCTAGTGTTTCAGCGGCCCTTTTGGCAAATTCATCTCTCTCGCGTTGCCCGACCTCAACCTTGAAATTGACCATGACGATATGCCTTAGCATTTTTTCCTCCTAATCCGTTTTCTTCATATTTCTCATCAGGGCCTTGAACCTTTCATCCAGCCGAAATTTCTGAGGGAAAAACGAATTCGCTTTTCCAGAGTAGCTGGATACAGCCAAAAAAGGCTCTTTCTGAGAAAAAGCCTTTTCAAGGTGTGCAAAGGCTTGGTCATACATTTCAAGCCCGCAGTAGACCGCAGCCCTTTGGAGAGGCGAAATGTATCTCTCCTTGGATAGTTCATCCAGCCGATCGAGAATTTTAATGGCCTCTTCTTTTATTCCCAACTTCGCATATGCATACCCGAGCCACCCAAGGGCAAAGGTCAAACCTAAGTTGACGGCGCTTTGAAGCTGTTCCAGCGCTTTTTCATCCACGACTTCTGGAAATATATAATTCATTCCCAACCATAGATGCGCAAGCGATAAGTTCGGCTCCATATCAATCGCCTTGAGGATTTGTTTTTTCCCCTCGTCAACATGGGTAAAAGAGAACATAAGTCCTGCGACAGCATTTATGATCGGAGAGAGGGGTTCCATTTCCAGCGCCGTCTTAAGTTCCGCGTAAGCCTCTTCAAATCGACTCATTCCATTAAGAAAAAAACCATACCAAACATGGGCATAGACATTGTTGGGATTGAGCGCAAGGCCGCGCTTAAGATTTTTTTCGGCGGCGGGCCAATCCCAATCAAACAGGAATTGATAATAGCCCAGGGACGTATAAGCTTCTCCAAGCTGGTCGTCGATCTCCAAAGCCCTATCCAGGGCTTTCTTTGCCCTCAGGCGCGCGGTCTCCGGCGGCAGATAATTCCACAGCCCCATCAAGATGAAGTGGTCGGCAATCCCGAGGTAAGGAAGGGAATATTTTGGGTCTTTTTCAATAGCTTCGTGATAGCACTCTATCGCTTTTTTCAGATCTCCCTCATTTCGCCTGTACCAGAAATAGCGACCCCTTAAATAAAGGTTATAGGCGTCTTTGTTCTCAGTATGGCGCTTTAATACTTTCGTCTTTTCACCCTTCAGGAGCTTGACCTTCAGCTTGTCGACAATCTCCAGAGATATTTCATCTTCGACGGCAAAGATATCATCCATGGTGCGGTCGTATTTTTCGGACCAGAAATGATAGCCATCAGCAACACTCACAAGCTGGGCGGTGATGCGCAGCCTCTCGCCCGCTTTCCGCACACTGCCTTCAAGGATGACTTGGACATTCAACAACTTTCCAATCTCGCGAATGTCAAGATCCTTTCCTTTAAATGAAGAAGCCGAGGTGCGAGCAGCCACGCGCAGCTCATGAATGTGGCTCAGTGAATTGATGAGCTCTTCAGCCAGGCCGTCACAAAAGTATTCTTGGTCTCTCTGAGGGCTTAAATCGACAAAAGGCAACACGGCGATAGAGTTTTTCCATTTTTTTTCGCTTAGTTTTCTTCTCCCCGGCTTAGGTGTTCCGATTTCTTTTAATTCAGTTAGGAGTCCCTCTGCAGTCTGATACCTCTTTTCTCTATCTTTTTCCATGCATTTGAGTATCAACCGAGAAAGATCTAATGGCACTTGAGGATTGAGCTCTACTGGATTTGGGGGTGCTTCCGTTTTCTGTTTCATGATGATCTCGAATGCAGCTTTTCCTTCGAAAGGAACCTTTCCCGTGACCATCTCATAAATAATGACTCCAAGCGAATAGATATCGGAGCGCTGATCTGCTTCCTCCCCTTCCGCTTGTTCAGGAGACATGTATTCCGGGGTGCCGATGATCATTCCTGCTTCGCTCGCCCCTTTCTCCTCTAACGAGCGGGCGATCCCAAAATCCATGATCCGGACATCCCCCTCTTTATCGATCATAATATTTTGAGGTTTCAGATCCCGGTGGACGACTCCCAACCTATGAGCCTCGGCCAATCCTTCGCACACCTGCCTGGCGATGGCAATGGCTGTCCCCACCGTCAATTGCCGTGACCTTCTGATGAAGCTCTTGAGGTCCTCGCCGGGGACATATTCCATGAGGATATAGTGAATCCCTTTTTCTTCGTTGATGTCATACATCCGGCCGACGTTCTTATGGACGATCTTGCGGGCAAATTTCAGCTCATTGCGGAATCGCTCGATGGTCTCTTCATGAGCGGCGATATCAGGATTCAAGAGCTTTAGGGCCACGACCTCCTTTATCCTGCTATCGAAGACCTTGAGGACTTTGCCCATTCCCCCTTTGCCGAGTTCTTCAATAACCTGGTACCGGTCCGAAAAGAAACCGCCGGGGGTCAGTTCGTGGACAGGCATTTGAAGCGTTTCTGTAACCTCTGGATGGATCTCCCCGGAGGAAGGAACAAGCTGCGTCCCACAATCAGCGCAGAACTGCTTGGTCTCGGGATTCTCAGAATGACATTTCGGGCACTTGATGGCCACCGAGGCCCCCTTTTTTTAGTGGCCTAAGAATAACAAGCAACAAGTGGGAAGTCAACCGTGCCTGAGAGGATTCAAGCCTCCGGCCTTGCATAATGATCGGCGGAGCCGCGGGCCAATGTGCGGGCTGGATGCAGGATGAGAACGAGCTTTCTTTCCAAGATGGGTTTAATAATCCCCCAATGTATTTATAAATAGTATATATACAT
>CAZJBD010000029.1:0-18934 GCA_964544265.1 uncultured Eubacteriales bacterium | reverse complement strand
GCTTAAGCTTATATGTATATTAATAAACTTAGAAGAAGTGAGAAACCTCAAGAAGATCTTAAGCCTGGCCTTCCTGCTGGGGTTTCTCTTCATTTGTCTGCTTATAAATTTCTTTCACACGGAAAAAACTCTCAGAAGTGATATCTTCTGCCCGGCCTGTCATTTTCTGGGTTCCGTTCTCAACACAGGACAGATCCCCTTTTTCTCTCTTCCCCCGCTCATCCTTCTGGCGATCTTCATCTCTTCAGATTCGCCATCCATTAAAAGGATTTTCGTTCTCTCGGCTTTCTCCCGCTCCCCTCCCCAGGCCTAATCTGCCTTCCTCCCATCTACCCTGATTGTGTTTGGGGTCATTTGTATACCTTTTTGTAAAGGAGCTTAGATGGAACCGAGCAAAATCGCCATCCTATTATGTCTGGCAGTCTCTTTACTCACCGGAGTCCTTGCGGCTCAAAAAGCCCCAGAAAATGCCTTGACTTTAGAACAGAGCATCGCCATAGCTCTGGAACAAAATCCGCTCATCCTCTCTTCTCTCAATCAGCGCGAGGCCTCCTTGGCTCGCATAAGACAAGCCAAAGCCTGGACCCAGCCGTCTGTGGATTTTGATTCGGACCTTCAGCCCAAGCTATTCGATTTCCCGCGCTCGGGAGAATCCTATCTTGGCTTGAGCCAGAAAATCGAATTTCCAGGAAAAATCGGACTCCGTGGCAAAATCGCCACAAAAGAATCCGAGGAGATTTTATCTGATATCAATCTTTTGAAGCTCGACCTCACCTTCCAGGTGAAGCAGGCCTTTTATGGCCTCCTTCTGGCTCAAGAAAAAAAGAAATATGCCGAGCAGGATCTTGAGCTGGCCCAGGATTTTCTCAATAAAGCAGAGCTCAAGCACGCTGGCGGGGCCGTGGCCAGGGTGGAAGTCCTGAGGGCGCAGGTTGAAGTCTCCAAGGTGGCCAACGCCGTGAGAGTAGCTGCCAACGAGGTTCAGCTGGCCAAAGCCCAGATGAATTTTTTGCTGGCTCGCAAAAAATACGATCCCCTTGAAATCAAAGGCGAGCTCAAGAAACGCACGGTGCCTCTCGACCTCGAACGCCTCAAACAGCAGGCTTTTTCCTCCCGCCCCGAGATAAGAAGAATTCAAGCTTCACGGGAGAAGGAATCGTTGAGGAAGACGCAGGCCTATTTAAGCTATCTTCCCGATTTCGACCTGGCTGTTTCACGCCATAAACTCGAAGGAATGAAGACGACGTGGGATTTCACTCTTTCCCTCCCCATCCCCCTCTTCTTCTGGCAGCCGAAACAGGGCGAGATCGCTGAAGCAGAAGCCCTTATGAAATCTCTTCAAAATGATACGGAGCACCTCTTCAACGCCATATCCCTGGAAGTTGAAGAGGCGTACATGAATGCCCTGACGGCAAGCAACCAAATCACACTTTTCGAGGAGCAAATTCTAACCCAGGCTGAAGAGGTCTACAGCATGTTCCTTTTCAGCTTTCAGGAAGGAGAAATCGGAGGCATCGAGCTCATCGAAGCCCGCCGGACGTTGATCGAAGCCAGGAAATCCTACGCCGACGCCCTCTTCAATTATGACGCTACGCTTGCCTCTCTCGAAAAATCTGTGGGCCAGTCCCTTGAAGGAGAAATAAAATGATCAGAAAATTCTGGGTTTTTTTCATAGCTCTATTCCTCGCCATTTATGCCATCGGTTGCTCGAAGGCTGGGCGCCATGAGCAGGCTGCGTCTGAAGGCGCGAGCTCCGCTGAGTCCGCCGAACAGGAGAGCCCTGGAACGCACCCCGGCGGCCACCAATTCCGCAAACAAAATCTCCAACCTCCCGGGCGCGGATTGGGAAGACAAGCGGATGCCCTCGGATCCGGAAAGGGGTGGCAGGAGGGAAGTTCTATTGAGCTCTCGGCTGAGGAAAAACAGACCGTAGGAATCGAAACGGTCAAGGTCGCCTCCAGGCCCATCGCCTCTCAACTTCAGGCGATGGGGAAGGTCCTCGCTCACCCCTTTCGAAAGGCCATTGTCAGCTATGCCTTCTCTGCCCGGATCTCCAGTATCCATGTCCGTCCGGGGGACTGGATCAACGAAGGGCAAGAACTGGTCACCCTTCAAAGCGAGGAGGTGGGCGAAGCGAAATCCGCCTTCTATAAAGCGATTGTAGATCATGAACTGGCCAGGCAAAATCACGAACGGGAGAAAAGGCTCTTTGAACGCGGCGTCGGGGCCCAGAAAAATATGCTGGTGACCGAGGCTGAACTCAAGGTTGCTGAGGCCAGCCTCAACGCCGCTGAAAAAAAGCTGCATGTCCTGGGCTTCACGGAAGCGCAGGTCAAGGATATATCGGAAACGCATCAGGTCAACCCCGTCATTACCCTCTTCTCCCCGATCGGCGGCAAGGTCGTTCAGATTAACGCCGTTCTGGGCGGGATGATCGACCAAACGTCCGAGATCCTGACCATCATGGATCCCAGCCTTCTTTGCGTGGACGCGGAAATCTACGAACGGGACATCGCCAAGATAAAGAACGGCCAGAACGTTGATGTATCTGTCCCGGCCTATCCCGATGAGAAATTCCAGGGAAAGATCTCCTATATCGGCGATGTCTTAAAAGAAGAGACGCGGACCATCACCGTCCGGACCGAGGTCGAAAATCAAGGCTATAAGCTCAAACCCGGCATGTTCGCGAACATCACGGTTTTCCTCAACCACCAAACTCAGGCCCTGGTCCTGCCCCAGGAGGCCATCCTCGACGATAAGGACGAGAAGATGGTTTTTATCAAGCGTGGCGACCGATTCTTCCCCCGCTTGATTGAGACGGGGACCAAGGAGAACAACATCGTGGAGATCACCGCTGGACTCAAGGAAGGCGATGACGTGGTCACCAAGGGAAATTATCAACTCAAGTCAAAACTTCATGCGGATATCCTGAAGGCGCACGTCCATTGAGCCCTGGGTGCCGACTCTTGTCAATTCATTTTCCATCAAAAGAACTTAATAAAGGAGAGGCTGATGATCGATAGACTCATCGACTTTGCTCTGGACCATAAATGGCTTATCATCTTTCTTGTCGCCCTCGCCGCCATCTGGGGAGTCGTCTCTTATATCCGGATGCCCAAAGACATCTATCCGGACCTCAACGCCCCCCTGGTCAAAATTATCACCGAAAACCCCGGGATGGTGTCGGAGGACATAGAAAGGCTCATCTCTTTTCCACTGGAATCCCTCCTCTCGGGAGCTCCTCAGGTCACCCGCGTCCGCTCGGAATCGACCACGGGGAGCTCGGTCGTCACCGTGGAATTCGAATGGGGGATGGATATTTATAAGGCCCGACAGATTGTCTCCAGCAAGCTGGAGCTTGTGGCTGGCCGCCTCCCGATTGGGACAAGCCCACCCATCTTAGGACCGGTATCTTCGCGGATGGGCGAGGTCTTTGAATTCGCCGTGCTCGGCGATGGCGTAGATCCCATGGAGCTCCGCTCGGTCGCCGACTGGACAATCCGCTACAGGCTGCAAGGCGTGCCCGGGGTGGCGTTCATTATCAACCTCGGAGGCTTTGTCAAGCAGTTTCAGGTCTATCTAAAGCCCGAAATGCTTAAGAACTACAACATTACGATTCGAGACATCAAGGAGGCCATTGAAAATAGCAACCGAAATTTTTCGGGAGGCGTCATTCTCAAAGGAACTCAAGAAACTCAGATCAAAGGGGTGGGACGGATTGAAACGTTGGACCATATCAAGGATACCGTTATCACGTCGCACAACAATATTCCTGTATTCGTCAAAGACGTGGCCGAGGTCAGGGTCGGGGAAAAATTCCGGAGAGAAGCCGGCGGCCACAATGGACAGGAAGCGGTCTATGTCACGCTGGAAAAGCAGTATGGAGGCGATACTCTGAAAGCGATCGACAGCGTTAAAAAAACGTTCGCCAATATTGCCAAAGATATCCCGCCGAATATCCAGATCAGGCCCTTTTATGATCAGTCCATCCTCATTCGAAAAAGCCTCAAGCATGTTGAAACTTCAATCCTGGAAGGTGCTTTCCTCATCATTCTGGTCATGATCCTCTTCATGTGGAATCTGAATGCCGCTCTGAACGCTTCTTTGACGATCCCCTTTTCCATCCTGATTGCTCTCATTCTCATGCATATCTTCGGTTTTCCGTTGACCGTCATGTCTATTGGAGGCTTAGCCATCGGAATCGGCAAAATGGCCAATGGATCGATCATCATGGTCGAGAACATAGACCGTGTGATGCGCGAAAAAAAGAGAACGGCCTCGATCCGGACCCTCACTTCGGAAGCTGCCCGAGACGTGGGACGATACCTGTTCTCGGCCAATCTCCTCATCATTCTCGTTTTTCTTCCATTAATGACCCTGAGCGGCATCGAAGGAGCGATGTTCGTCCCCACGGTCTTTGCCGTCGCCGCCTCACTCTTCGGCGCCATGCTCCTAAACCTCACGCTTCACCCCGTTCTGGGCATGATGCTGACAACGGAAAAACAGCTCAGGGAACGCAAGAATCCCGTCAATGATTTTTTAGCCCGGAACTATCGTATCCTGCTCGCCAAGGCCCTCGACCATAAGAAAAAAATCCTGATCTTTTTTGTCAGTCTGATCATCATAAGCGCCGTCTGCTTCACATTCCTGGGGAAAGAATTCGTTCCGCCCTTGGATGAAGGTGCCATCATGCTCTCAACGGTCATGCTTCCCGAAACGTCTCTCGAAGAATCGACCAGAATGGGCAAGCAAATAGAAAAGACGTTGCTAACTTATCCCGAAGTCATTTCCGTCAGCAGGACGACGGGGACTGCTGAAGCCTCGGAACATCTTCATCCCGTCTGTCACAGCCATTACCTCATCGAACTCAAACCACTGGAGAAGAGGAAAAGGGGCTTTAAAGAGATCACCCAGGCCATGCGAAAAGACCTGGATAAGATACCCGGAATCGCTTATATTTTCGAACAACCCATCGCCAACAAGCTGGCCGAAATGATGACCGGGACGGAGGGACAACTCGCGATCAAGCTTTTCGGCCCCGACCTTGACGTTCTTAATGACAAGATCACGGAAATAAGGAACGTTCTGGCGGCTATCAGAGGAGCGACCGATCTGCAGATCGAGCAAACAACCGGCGTCCCCCAGCTCGTCATCAGGCTCCGGAGAGACAGGCTTGCCCGCTTCGGCCTCCAAGTCGGGGAAGTTGCGGACATCATCGAAACGGCCCTAAAAGGCTTGGAAGTGAGCGACGTTTATGAAAAAGACCGTGTGACCTCCCTCCTCATACGGCTTCCGGAGGAATATAGAAGCAGTGAGGAAGCCATCAAAAATCTTCTTGTAGACGTCCTCGGAGGAAGCCGGATCCCTCTTTCCGAGCTGGCCGACATCTCCTGGGATGAAGGCCCTCAAACGATTTTCAGAGAGAACATCTCGCGGCGGAAGATCGTGCTCGGAAACGTGACCAAGCGGGACATCGGCGGCTTTGTCGCCGAAGCCCAAAGGAGAATTAAGGACAACGTTTCGCTTCCTCCCGGATATTATGTGACGTTTGGAGGACAATTCGAAAGCCAACAGAGAGCCTTGAGACACCTCACGCAGCTGATGATCCTCGTCTTGCTGATGATTTTTGTCATCCTCTTCTCCTCCTTCGGGTCAATTCGGCAGGCCCTGCTCATCATCATGAACATTCCAACAACCCTTGCCGGCGGCATCCTGGCTCTCCTGATCGCCGGCCAGTCGCTCAACGTTTCCTCAACCATCGGGCTGATCGCCCTTTTCGGAATCTGTGCCCAGAATGACATCATCCTTGTGGCCAAGATCAACGATCTCAGAAGCAAGGGAGCTTCCGTGCGAGACGCGGTTATCCAGGGCGCCCTGACGAAATTGCGGCCGATCATCATGACCGATTTGGTCATGATTGCTGCCGTTCTCCCTCTCGCTTTGATCGTAACAACCGGCGCCGAGCTTCACCGGCCGCTGGCCGTAGTCTACGTCGGAGGTTTTTTCTTCGCCATCATCCTCCGGCTGATCGTAGTTCCTGTGCTCTATGAAACCATGGCCAAGTTGGGAAAATGACGACCGCTATTTTCGTTCTTTAAGAAGCCCCCGAACGGCATCCCGAGCCGGAGTGCGATATCTTCGGCCGGGACTCCCGTCGCTCGTTCGATTTCCCTAAGGGTCTTCTTCCCGCTGATGAGGATGAATCCCATCAGCGGGCCGATGAGGACGGTCCCCAGCGTACAGAGAAACGTCAGCGTGTCGACGATGTATTTCCAATCCGTCCGACTTACTTCATTGTCGTGCCTTGAGCCCTCAGGCCTTATCGAGCGCCTGCTCGAGGTCCGCCCGGATGTCTTCGGCGCTCTCGCAACCGACCGAAAGGCGGATGAGGTCGTCGGTGATCCCGGCCATCTCCCGACGCTCCTTGGGAAGCCCGGCATGGGTCATGCTGGCCGGGTGCTGGATGAGGCTTTCGATCCCCCCGAGCGAGACGGCGAGCGTGCATAGCTTGACGCCGTTGATCATCTTCCGACCCGCTTCATATCCGCCGTGGAGGCCAAAGCAGATCATCGACCCGAATCCGCGCATCTGCTCTTTGGCCAAGAGGTGTTGGGGATGACTTTCGAGTCCCGGGTAGTTTACCCAGCAGACTTTGGGATGGGCAGCCAGCCAGGGAGCAAGGAGCATGGAGTTTTCCTGGCTCCGGCCGACCCGTAGGGCTAACGTTCTGATGCCCCTGAGGACGAGCCAGGCCTGGTGGGGGTCCATGGTTCCGCCCATAAGAATAAGGACCCTCCGGAGCCTCTGATAGAGGGCCTCTTCTCTGGCGATCATGACGCCGACGACGACATCACTGTGGCCGTTGAGGAACTTCGTAAGGCTGTGGACGACGACGTCGGCCCCCAAGGCGAGTGGATTTTGGAGAAGCGGGCTGGAAAACGTGTTGTCAACGACGAACGTGATACCTCGATCGTGGACGAGGCGGGCGCAGGCTTTGATGTCGGTAATCGTCAGGGTAGGATTAGCCGGTGTTTCGATAAACAGGAGCCGCGTCGTTGGCCGCAGGCATTTCTCGATATTATGAACGTCCGAGGTGTCCACGAAGTCGGCGCTGACACCGAAACGCGAGAACTCACTTTCCAGGACCGTCCGTGATGGCCCGTAGATTGAGGCGGTGCCGACGGCATGGGCGTCTTTGCCTAGAAGCGCCGTGTAGATCGTGGTCACGGCGGCCATCCCCGTAGCCGTGGCCGAGGCGTCGAAGCCGCCTTCGAGCGTCGCCAGGCTCTCTTCGAGGGCCCGGACGGTCGGATTCGCGATCCTCGTATAGATGAAGCCCTTTTCGCGGCCGGCAAACCGTGCCGCCCCCTGCTCGGCGCTTTCGAAGGCGAACGTAGAAGACTGATAGATCGGGACGGAAACTCCGCCGTAAAGGGAATCGGGCTCCTGTCCGGCATGGATTACCGTGGTTTCTGAATGGTGACTATGGTGTTTCAAGGACATCTCCTTATCGGATTCTATCCTCGGCGCCCCGGAGAGAGGACGTTTTCAGTGGTCGCAGACATTCTCGCCCGCCTGGAGCGTCCCGGCCAAGTAATCGCCCGCCAGGCGCTCGGGCGTATCGGCGGGAGCGCCTACGACCACCTGGATGCCGTGTTCTGCGAACAGGCCCTGGGCGCGCTGCCCCATGCCGCCCGCAATGATCATGTCCGCTCCGCGCTCCGCCAGCCATTTTGGCAGAAGCCCCGGTACATGCGGAGGGGCCTCGATGTCTTCCCGTTTAAGGATCTTCTTTTCCGCCAGGTCCACGTCGACCAGAGCGAAACGCTCGCAGTGGCCGAAATGCATGGCCAGTTTCCCGCCGGCCAAAGGAATAGCGATTTTCATGTGTTTTCTCCTATTTCGATTTTTTCCCAACTTGCCATCTTCCTCTTCTATTCTTCAACTCGTATCGCCTAAACCAAATTTCTATTTTCCGCCGGGTTCTTCTCTCATGGATATTCCTCCGGTCCCCTGCCCGGCGATCCGCGCGATGATTTCGTTCATGGCCCGAGTCATTGGAGAAGCAAGGTCTTGGCCAAACGCCGCCCGGCCGCTGTCGCCGGCCTCGGCGATCTTCGGGTCCATGGGGATGGAGCCGAGAAATGGCACGTTCATGTCTTCCGCGATGCGCGTCCCCCCGCCTGATGGAAAGACCTGGGTGACTTCGCCGCACTTGGGGCAGACAAAGCCGCTCATGTTTTCCACGACTCCGAGCACCGGCATATGAAGCTGCCGGCAGAACGTGATGGACTTGCGCACATCCACCGCGGCCACCTTTTGCGGAGTGGTCACGACGACCGCGCCGTCCAGTGCACCGATGAGCTGGCAGACCGAAAGGGGCTCGTCCCCGGTCCCCGGAGGGGAATCGACGATGAGATAGTCCAGGTCTCCCCAGACCACATCTTTGAGGAACTGTTTGATAACGCCCATTTTAATGGGTCCGCGCCAGATTACCGCATCATCCTGATTGCGGAGTAAGAAGCCCAAAGACATGACCTTCAGTCCGCCGATATCGATAGGGAGCAATCCTTCTTCGCACCCTTGGATCGTTTCCCGCTCTAGGCCCAGCATGGTCGGAATGCTCGGACCGTGAATATCAACGTCTAAGAGCCCCACACGCTTTCCCGACAGCATCAACGCCGTAGCGAGGTTTACGGCCACCGTGCTCTTGCCGACGCCTCCTTTGCCCGACAGCACGATCACTTTGTGCCGAATACGGCAGAGACGCGATTGGAGCTCCCGGCGTTCCTCGAATTCCTCTTCGCTTTCGTCTTTCTTACGCTTAGACGCAGGGCAATCCTTGTCCCCGCAGGTGGCGCATGTCGCCTGTGCGCCGCGGGATTTTTTTGATGACCCCTGCTGGCGATTCAGATAATCCTCACACGCGGCTTTCAGGGTGTTGACCGCAAGGAGAGCGCAATGCTTGGATTCTTCAGGTAGGCCACCGAGCGCATCAAGGATGTCTTGCTGTTTCAGGCCCCCTGCATCTTCAACACGCTTGCCATCAGCCAGGTATGTGGCTATGCTTCCACAGGCAAGGGAAGGCCCGCATCCATCCGTGATGAAAGAAAGTCTTTCCACCTTGCCGCCTCGCGCGAGCAGCCAGAACTCCATGGTGTCTCCACAGGGTCCCGTGATGCGCGCATGACCGTTGAAAACTTCAAGCGACCCATGATTGCGCGGCCGCACCGCGTGATCCCGCGCCGTGGCGGAAAAACCCTCGAGATCGACACACTCCATGTCTGCTGGTACCTCCTAATTCTTGGCCTTTGATGCCGAAGTCCTGATCATCGCTTTGTCACTGCCCTCAGCCGGCACCTTGGCATGAAACAATGTATAGACAATGAGGGCACAGTAATCGGGATGGTCGAATATGCAATCGCTGGATTTCGGATCAGAGAGGTTTTGAAACTGTGCCCAATCCATCGCGGAAACGCGCGATTTGAGATTCCCCCAAAACATGGATAAGCAGCAGGCCATGGCTTTGCGTTTTTCCCTGGACAAAGGCGCCGAGATTTCGGCAACAAAATTCTTCATGCCGATCTCAACCAGGCGTGCCGAACGCAGCCAACCCAGGGCACGCAGGAAATGGAGAGAGGGGGAGACGTTTTGCAGATAAGGATTAGCGCGTGCATGCGCAAGATTCAGGCGCGCTTCCAGTATTGGGTAGCCGGGTAGCAAGACCTGGGCCGACCAGAAGAGAATGCCGATCTGACCTCCCGGCCTGACCACCCGTCGGCATTTTTTTATAACTGCCAATGGATTCATTCCTGAGACAGGCCAAAGGGTATCCGCACACCAAACATAGTCCACTGAATGCAGGGGGAGCGACAAGCTCTGGAGATCCTGCTGCAAAAACCTCACCCGGTGCGATAATCCATTTTCTTTTGCGGCTTTCATTGCACAGGCCAAGTTTTCCGAGGAAATATCCACGCCAATAATCTTCCCGTCGGGACCGGTCTCTTCCGCCAGCCAGAGTGCATGCGTGCCGATACCGCAGCCGGCGTCCAGCCCAATACTCCCTTTGGGCAGATCCATGGCAGATATTGCCTGCCTGACCGCCTGCTCCGTCAATAATCCGATCAAATACAATTGTTCCGAACAGGATCCAGCCATTTCAGGCTCCACCATTTTTTATCATATGATCAATCCGTTCCCATATCTCTCCCACGCTGGCAGCGATTGAGTGGTTGCCGTATTCCACCACGGTAAGCCCGGCAATTTGGGCAGAAGTGAATGCGTTGTCCCAGGGAATCCTTCCTGCAACGCTGACTCCCGAACGCTGTGCCTGCTCCTCGATTCTTTTCGTCATCCCGGGATTCAAGTCCCACTTGTTCACGCAAACCGCGCCCGGGATATTAAAATGGCGGGTCAGCGATAGAACCCGTTCCAAGTCGTGCTCCCCTGACACCGTCGGCTCCGTGACGGCCAGCACAAGCGTGGCGCCGGTCACCGAGGCGATCACCGGGCAGCCGATTCCGGGCGGTCCGTCCACGATAACCAACGGATGGTTTTCCCCCTCGGCGATGCGGCGGGCTTCCCGGCGGACTATGGAGACCAGCTTCCCGGAGTTTTCGGCCGCGACGCCTAGCCGGGCATGAACCATGGGACCGCAGCGGGTCTCCGATATCATCCACTCGCCGCATGGACGCTCCGGAAAATCGATAGCTTTTTCCGGGCAGAACCGGACGCACACCCCGCAACCTTCGCATGCCGTGGGATCGATGGCAAAGCCGGCCGGCCGCTTCACCACCGCTCCGAACCGGCAGTGCGCCAGGCAGGCCCCGCAGCCGGTGCATTCATCAGGCCGGATTACTGCCTCATGCCCGCTTCGGAACTCATGGCATTCCTTGACCCGCGGCGAAAGCACCAGATGCATGTCCGCAGCGTCCACGTCACAATCAGCAATAACTGGCCGGTCGGCCAAAAAGGCAAAGGATGCTGCCAGGCTGGTTTTCCCCGTCCCGCCTTTGCCGCTGATGATGACCAGTTCTTTCACGCGTCTTTATCCTTTTTCACCGGCTTCTTTGTCCCCCTGATAACGTACAAAACCGGCTCATTAACATCTCGGCTATTGTAAACGGCATCGCCTTTCACGCCGAGGAGATATTCCTCATGAATGCCGTAGTTCTCAGCTATCGCAGCTTCGATCTTCCTCAAATCCGTGTGCTTAATCTCGTGGACATAGGAATTCGGGTCACGGAGCTTTTTTTTGATAAAATCAGATTCGGGGTTGAGCAACATCACGAGCAGCTTACCTTTCGGCCGCAGCACACGCGTTGTCTCATCTAATGCTTTTCTGAAGTCTTCTATGAATTGCAGAGAGGCCACACAAATCACGGCGTCGAAAGAGGATGCCGGAAAGGGCATATCCTCGGCCCGCGCCGCAACCGTTCTAACGCCGTCCGGCGCACATTCCAGCGCCTCCCGGGAGACATCCAGCCCGGTTAGGCTAAATCCGTATTCGCTCAACGCTCGTTCAATAATGGCAGGTCCGCAACCGACGCTCAGGACTTCCTCGCTCTTCACCAGGTGCTTTAAGATGTACTCGAGTTCGATCCGGAAAACCTTTTGCCAGAACTCCGTCCGACAAGACTCCATATATCGATCAATCTTATCTGAACCGATCATGGCGATCACCCGATATGAAGTTTCTCCCCTAATCTATTAACCTCTCACCGTGTAGAAGCTCCGTCCACCCGTGACCGCCGTGTCCACCTTTCCGGCGGCGATCAGAGCTTCGAGGCGCTTAAGCGCTTCGTTCACATGAACGCGGAGACCGCTCGCCACATCCGCGGATGTGCATGGTCGCCTTCTGAGCAAGGCCAGGATGTCCGCGTCCCTTGCTTCGGAGCAGGCAGAGATGCGCGCACCGCCCCGTTCGCTCTGGCTTATGATGTCCACCTCTCTTGGGAAGATGTCTTTCAGGGCGAACATCTGATCCATGGAAAGCGGCAACGCGAACTCCTCGGCAGGTGGACGGGAAACGGTGTTCAGTTGAACCCGCTCCGGTCCTATGCGCTCGGCGAGGGCTGCGATCTTCTCCACCTCGGAGGGAATCCCCGTCACACCTGCGAGCAGGAGGACCTCCAGCCAAACCTCCCCCCGAAAGCGCTCGGTGAAAGCGGCGATGCCGTCAACCATCCGTTCAAATGAGATATCTCCGTGTGGACGGTTGACGTATCTGAAAAGGTGCTCGTCTCCGGCGTCCAGCGAGGGAAGCACAAGGTCGGCCGCCATTAAGGCATCCTGGACTTCATTCATCCAAAGGAGTGAGCCATTAGTCAGGACAGCTATCGGGATATCTGTCAGGCCTTGAATCCTTCTGATCAGCTCGCCTATTCCGGCATTCAGCGTGGGTTCGCCGGACCCAGCGAGGCTGATGTAATCAGGGGCGATATCACCGGCTAATTTCTTTTCCAACTCGGCCAGAACCTCCTTGATAGGAACGTATTCCTTCCGCTCAAGGGTTTGGATCGTGGTCCGTCCCAACTGACAGTATACGCAATCATAGGAACAGGTTTTAAACGGCACGAGATCAAGCCCCAGCGAACGCCCCAATCGCCGTGAGGGAACCGGTCCATAAATGTATCGGAAGCCGGGTTTCTTCATTTGTCCCCTCCGCACGGCGGCTTGTCGCAACGCTCGTCCCGTCCGCAACAGGGTTTGCCGCTTCGTTCCAGGGAACATTCACTCCCGCGTCGGCCTATCCGGTCATGGCCGGGCCCTTTGAAAATGAATCCAATCCCGCCGCTGACCAGCCGGCGGACCTCGCCCTGGCATTCGGGGCATTCCGTGAGCGGGCGATCCGTAATAGGCTGTTGCCGTTCGAACCGAAGGCCGCACTTTTTGCATTCATATTCATATGTCGGCATCGGTTATGACACTCCTTCTCCCGTCATTTTCGTAAGCACGATCACATCATGTCTATGGTCGCTAAGATGAGCCGTAAGCTTGAATCCCCTTCCGGAAAGAAACGCCTCCGCCGACTCCAGCGTTGCGCCGCTGACGGGATGCTCCCGTCCTTCATCTTGGTGCACCCGGGCGACAAGTTCGAATCCTTCCGGCGAGAAGTCTGCCACGATCATGATTCCGGACGGCCGGAGAACCCTGGCCGCCTCATCAAGCACGGATAGCGGATCCTTTAAATGGTGGAGGACATCCACCAGGACGGCACAGCCGAAATGACCTCCGGAATAGGGCAAGACGGTTGCATCTCCCCGGATAAAACGAATATGATCCTCCAAGCCCGCTTCAGCGGCCAAAAGAAGAGCCAGGGCTTGTTCATCCGCATCGGGATCCACGGAGACCACCTCTAATCCCTGGCGGGCCATGGCCATGGCCGTGAGTCCCTTGCCTGTGCCGATATCCAGAGCAGGGCCTGAAAGCCGCCCTCCAGCCCTGGACACGAAGTCCGCCGCCGCAAATCGGTCATAGCCCAGACTCAAGTACTGCTCTGTCCGGACAAGAAATGCGGCCTTTCTCCGGACCATTTCCTCACGATCTATCTTAGGCATCTCTTTCATTTTTATCGATGGGAGGTGGGTGCATTCGGAATACCCACTCGTGTCACCGCCCGGGCGGGATCACAAGGCTCGGCTGATGTCCGTTCCAGGACAGCGTCGCGGAGTCGCTCAAAGCGCCCGAGGTACTCGGGCAGGGTCTCGACCACAATCTCTCCCCTTGAATAAACCTCGGCAATCCGCCGGTCATCCGGAATCTCCAGGAGAATGGGGATGCCTTCTTTGCTGCAGAACGCGTGCACCCGGTCGTCGCCGATCCCGACCCGGTTGACAACCACGCCGAAGGGAATCCGGAGCTCCCGGACCATTTCCACGGCCAGCTGCAAGTCATGGAGGCCGAACGGTGTCGGTTCCGTCACAAGCGCGACAAAATCCGTTCCTCGAAGCGTCGCGATCACCGGGCATGAGGTTCCCGGAGGCGCGTCCAGGATCGCGGGCACGCCATTCCGCAGGCGCGCCTTCACCGCGCGGATAAGCGGTGGGGCCATGGCCGCGCCGACATCGAGCCGGCCCTGGATGAGCGTGATGTTATCCGCCTGGATCGTCTCGACAACTCCTATGCGCTTGCCAACTTCGTGGATGGCTTTCTTGGGACACACCTTCGCGCACCCCCCGCAGCCGTGACACATCTCAGCAAAGACGAGAGGCGTGGTCCCAAACGAGACGATGGCGTGATACTCGCAGAAACGGCCGCACTCGCCGCAGCCGTCGCAAAGGGATTCATCAACTTGCGGAACAGGGATCGTGACGGTTTCCCCCTGGAGCAGAATACCCCTAAGGAACAGGTGGCCGTTCGGTTCTTCCACGTCGCAGTCCAGAAGCCGCACATCGGAGCCGAACATGCGCGCCAGGTTCACGGATACCGTTGTCTTGCCGGTTCCCCCCTTGCCCGAAGCAACCGCGAGAATCATGGGATCCATTTCCGTCGGATGTTATTCAGGCTCAACGTGAACAGAGCTATGCAAAAAGCAGCGAGCACGCAGAAATCAAGCCACAACGAATTGACACGGCCGACGTTCATCGCGCCGCGCAAGATATCCACTCCATACGTTAAGGGCAAGGCGTAGGCGATCGGGCGGAGGAAGATCGGAAGCTCAGCAATGGGGAAAAACAGGCCGCATAAAAAAATCATGGGAAAGCGGAAGAAATTGGAAAAGGTCTGCGCTTCAAAAACTTCGCTGACGGTTACGGCAATGAACAGGCCCAAAAAAGTCGATGCCACGGCCATCAGCACAACAGCCGGGATAAAAGCGCTCCAAACGATTCCCGACAGATTTGAGAGAAAAGCGGCCATCACCACCGGGACAAAGGCGTTGGCCACGCCGAACAGGACCGCTCCGCCGGTCTTGGCCAGCATCAGCAGCTCCAGGGAGATGGGGGCCAGTAACAGGCGCTCGAACGAACGGTTCTTTTTTTCAAAAGTCACGGTCACCGCCAACATGGACGTGGTGCCGAACAAAATGGATACGGCTGCGACGCCGGGAAGCAAGGTCGGGATACTTTCCAATCCCTGACCAGATTTGATGAAGAACATCCCCGTCCAGGCGAATGGGAAGATCAGCCCCCAACTGATGTTGGGCGGCTTGAGGTAGTAGGTTCGCATATCCTTGAGCAGGATGTTCCAGAAGGCGATCCATCGATTCATGCGCTGCCCACTTGCTTTTCCTGATCCTTACGCATGGCGTCGGCCTCGAGGCCTGTGATGCGCACGAACACTTCTTCCAGAGATGGCCGCATCCGGCGGGCCTCGGTCACCTCGGCCCCCTGATCCTCGAGAAAACGCACCAGCGGCCCGACGGGGACGGGCGCATCAGCTTCAATTCGGATCAACCCTTCCGACGGAGTTTGGGACTCCAGATTGGGGAAGGCCGATACAAGCTTATTCTTCAGGCCCTCGACGTCCTTCATATAAGCGACCTGTACAACGTGCTTGTGCCGGATGGGTTGCAGGAGATCTTCAACGGTGTCGACTTGAACGATTCTCCCGGACACGATGAAAGCGATGCGGTCGCACAGCCGCTCGGCCTCCTCGATGTAGTGTGTGGTCAAAAAGATGGTCGTCCCGCCGCGGTGGAAATCGGAGATAAGGCCGCGGATCTGTCTCGCGCTGGTTACGTCGATGCCGGTGGTCGGTTCATCCAGAAACAGAATCTCCGGCTCATGAATGATTCCTGCGGCGATGGTAAGCTTGCGTTTCATCCCTTTAGAGTAGCCCGCGAATTTGCGGTTGGCCGCCTCGACCAAGCCGAATGATTGCAGAAGCTCCCGAGCCCGGGTCTGCCGTTCGCTCTTGCCCAGGCCATAAAGCGCCCCGCAAAAACAGAGGTTCTCAAAGCCCGTCAATTCGGGATAAAGATTGCTCTCATCGGGGACGAGGCCGAGCAGGTGCTGAGCGGCTTTGGGAAGAGCCGAGCAATCGATGCCGCCGACAGATATTGTTCCGCTGTCCGGGCGGGCTAGGCCAGTGAGCAGGTTGATCGTCGTAGTCTTCCCCGCGCCGTTAGGACCGAGGAAACCAAACAATTCGCCGCGATGCACGGAAAAGGATGCCCCATCCACCGCCTGCACCGCGCCAAAAGCTTTTTTCAGACCTTCCACGTGGATGGCCGGCCTGTCGCGCCAATCGTCTGTCCGACGGGCCAGGACCTTATTCGCCGTCCCGGTTCCCCCCTTGCCTGAAGCAACCGCGAGAATCATGGCACGGCCTCGCTTGTCTCAGTTTTTTCAAACTGGAACGCCTGCTGATTGCTGCCGGCAAGGGAGAATAAGCCACCGCCGATGATCATTGAAAGCAGGGGTGTCTTTTCCATGTGATGATCTCCGACTGAGAGAACACCCCTTGGTTTAAGAACCCGATGCAACTCCACCAAGATCAATCTGGGTTCATGAAGGACATGGAGAACATCGTAGAGCAGGGCGATGTCGATGATTCCTCCCGGAACATCGGCCATCCGGCCGCCGAGAATCGTCCGTATGTTGCTGAAATCCTTCTTATCCGCAGCTCTCTGTACTGATTTCACGGCAAGCGGATGAATGTCAAAGGCATAGATACGACCCGCCGGGCCCACCAGTTTCGCCGCCGCCATTGAAAACCCGCCCGGCCCACAACCGAAATCTAAAACCGTCATACCGTTCCGGATCCCTGCCTCTCTAAGAATCCTCTCGGGCGGCCTGAAAAAATCCCTCAATCGGAACTCCAGCGACATCAAACGGAAAGAAAAATCGCTCTGCATAGGCTGTCCCTCTATCGCTATTTCCGTCCTAGAGCTATGATGCGCCGCCGTATGTCGCGGAGTTCGGCTTCGAGGCATTGAACCCGGAGGCTCAGGGAAACCGAGTCCATTCCTAATCGATCGAGCCTAAACTTCACGGGAAGTCCTGAGCGACCGGCAAAGCCGCTCAGCGGCTCGTTGGGTTCGCCGGAAACTTTCAATATGCAAAACCCACGTCCTTTGCCTGTTATGGGGCCGCGACCCCTCGGCCCCGTCCCATCAAGACCCGGCATCGGAGCATCCTCCGGAGGCCGAATAGCCGGCCCAGAACCGGTCGATAAGATGTCTTCCACCCGGCAGTTTGAAACGGGCCGCCAATACGGAGCACCTTGCCGTCATCCTCATAGACCTTATGCCCAATGCCCTTCAACGTCTGCGGCTTTGGCCTCAATAAGCCTTCCGGAACGGTATAGCTCGAGAGCTGCGGCTACGGTGGGCGCGTCCGTGGTATAGATCTTGATCCCGGCTGCTTGAAGCACGCGAAATGCTTTCGGCCCGCAATGCCCCGTCACCAAGCTTTGAGCTCCCAGTCGAGCCACGGTCTCCGCTGACTGGATTCCAGCTCCTTGGGCCGCGTTCAGATTCTGCTGGTTGTCGACGACCTCGAAGGCCCCACTCCCCAGATCGTAGACGAGAAACTTAGGGCTGCGGCCAAAGCGACTGTCCAGCGGCGACTCCAAAGTCTCTCCCGCCGTGCTGAAGACAATTTTCATCGGTTATCTCCTGTCAATTGTATGCTTCCATAACATCACGGCTTTCCTCCAGCAGGTGACCGGCGATCTTGGCCAAACCCAATCGGTTCCAAAAAGGCAGTTTCTGGTGGGCCGTGAAATATTTCAGCGGAATCGGATGAGTCCCGACAACGACCGGCAGGCCATATTTCTTTTCAATAAAGACCTTGAACTCCCGGAGATAAGGACAAGGGGGATACCCGACCACCAATCCGGTGGCCAGATGGACCACCTCGGCGCCGTTTTTCTTCATCTCTTCTGGGACATATTCCACGTTGCCGCCCGGACAGCCTCCGCAGGTCGAGTAGCCGACGATTTCCACGGGTTCTTCTGCGGGATAGATAGAAAACGCACCCCGCCGCTCGCGAAGCGCCCGGAAACACTTGCCCCCACCGCAATCCTTGTAACGCGCGCAGATGATGATCCCGATTTTTTTCATCTCGAGCCGCCCATTAGCGCGGGCACTTCTTCAGGTACATGAACCAGTCGAGGCAGCGGACGTCCTCAGCTGGTTTCTCCATCCTCTCCTTGGCCGTGCCGCAGGAGCCCGGCGGGGGCACGATGACATCTTCGCCCGGCTGCCAATTGGCAGGCGTAGCCACCTTGTGCTGATCGGAAAGCTGCATGGCCACGAGCATCCGCTTGATCTCTTCCATGTTTCGGCCGTTGCTAAGGGGGTAATAAAGAATCGCTCTGACAATGGCTTGAGGATCGATGATGAAGACTGCGCGGACGGCCTGGGTGGTGCTGGCCGCAGGCTGGAGCATGCCGAAGGCCCTGGATACCTCCATCGTGAGGTCGCTGATGACCGGGAAGGTCACCTCGACGCCTTTCATGCCTTTGAACTCGATCTTTTCCTTTATTGTCCTCAGCCATGCGATATGGCTATAGGTGCTGTCTATGGAAAGGCCGAGGAGTCTGCAGTTGAGCTTTTCAAACTCAGGCTGCATGGACGCGAAGGTCATGAACTCCGTCGTGCAGACCGGGGTGAAATCGGCGGGGTGGGAAAAGAATATAATCCATTTGCCCTTGAAGTCGTCGGGGAAGTTGATAGATCCTTGAGTGGTCTCAGCCTTAAAAGACGGGGCTTTTTCGCCGATCAACGGAAGTCTAGATTGCTGTTCCATGTTTTAATATCTCCTTTTTCTAATTGCCCCCAAAGCGGCCTCGCCGATTCTGGGGCCGGTGCGGCCGCCGTGGAGTCGGTTTTAATAGCTATCATTCCACCGCAGTTCCTGTCTCGATCTCGGACAGCCGCTTCTTGATGAGGTCCAATTCCGTCTGCAAGGCCTCGGCCTGAATGTTGAGCGCCTGCTTTTCCATATCCGGGTCGGACTTCCGGTACGGTACACAGTATCCATACGGC
>CAZJBD010000028.1:0-19197 GCA_964544265.1 uncultured Eubacteriales bacterium | reverse complement strand
CCTCTGGATCCCGTAACAGAACAGAGCCGGCGCCCAGAGGAATTTCCAGAATGACCAGTTCGTCTTGGGAAAATCTTTGGCCTGCCACCGCTTCCCGCTTTCGATGACGCAAACGGAATATCCTTTTTCCGCGAGCCGGAGAGCCGCGACGCTGCCGCCGAAGCCAGAGCCAATCACGATGAAATCGTATGTCATATCCGCCCAGCATGCCACATCCTGGGCTTGACGGCAATCCCCATATTGAAGATATCGATAGCCGATCTTGCCTTGAGGTTTCCAAAGCGTCCACCCCTTCAGGGCCGGAATTGAAATATCGTTTTTAAATGTGTTATTGTTAAGGCCGTTAATGACCCATTATCCGGGGCTGTCATGTCCTTGAAAAAGAGCGCCGCTTGGATTTTTCTAGCTTTCCTTTCCTGCCTTTTGGGAGGGTTGAACGCCCAGGAGCAGGCCCCGCCCAAGGGCCTCGATTTTCCCTTGATTCAATACAAACTGAAGAACGGCCTCCACGTGATCCTGTCGGAGGATGGGTCCCTGCCCCTGGTATCTGTCGTCGTGGCTTACGGGGTAGGACCCATCCGCGAACAGCCGGGCAAATCGGGCCTGGCCTACCTCATGGAGACCCTGATGTTCCAAGGCTCGGAAAACATCTCGCCGATGCAGCACATCAATTACATCCAGCGGATCGGCGGGGAGTTCAACGCCAATACAGCCTTTGACAAGTCGTTCTTCTACCAGACCGTCCCCTCGAACCAATTGGCGCTTGTTCTCTGGCTGGAGTCCGACCGGATGGGATCGCTGAGCGTCACCGGCGTCAACGTGGAAAGGGCAAAAGAAACCCTTTTGGCGGAGCAGCGCCAGCGTCGTTCGGCCGAGCCCTATCTGGAAAGTTTCTTTCTCTTCGATGAGATCCTGTTCCCGGATTTCGTCTACGGCCATCCCCTTTTGGGCACCGAAGAGGATCTGCACAACATCACGGAGGAGGACGTCCGCTCCTTTTACAGGGCCTATTACGTGCCCAATAATGCCGTTCTCTGCATTACGGGAAGCCTTAACGTTTTAAGGACGAAGGAGCTTATCGCCAGATACTTCGAGACGATCCCTCGCGGGAACGATGTGCCCGATCCCCCGGCCCCGGATCTCGTCGAAAACCCGTCGCTAAGAGAATTGCAATTGAGGGAATCCCTGGCCCCTTCCCCGGCCTTTCATTTCGGATACCGAATCAACCATCTTCAGACAGGTGAATACTACAGTCTGAGAATCCTAGACATCCTGATGTTCCGAGGGAAGGGTTCGCGCCTTTACAAGCGCTTGGTGAAAAAGGAAAGGGTTGCCCTTCACCTCAGCGGCGGCATAGAGGAGAGGGGCGGGCTTCGAGCCTTTAAGGTCTTTACGATCAGCAACAACCCCGTCCTATCGGATCTTAGCCGGAAAGCGATCATCTCGGAAATGGGAAAACTTAAAACGAACCTTGTTTCCGAATCCGAACTGGCCAAGGCTAAGGACCTCTTCAAGATGGACTATTTGGGCCGGCTATCGACCTGTCTCCAGAAGGCGCTCTTTCTGAGCGAGACCTTCCTTGCCGGCAACAACCCCGAGGACCTGGCGGCGGAATACGCAAAATATCTGAAGGTGACCCCGGTAACCATTGTCAGCCTAGCCAACAGGCTTTTCATGCCGGAGAACGCGTTCACCTTGAGCCTCATCGTCAAATGATCATACGGCGCCGGAGGAATGGAATGGGGGCCTGTTTTGCAGCAGGCATTTGCACTTTGATCCTGACCTTTCCGGCCTTGCCCCAGGAGAGGTTTCGCAAGTCTCCGCCCATTCCCGACCCCCTCCAGGAGCTCAGGCTTCCTCCTATCGAGTCCGTGACCCTCTCCAATGGCCTGAGCCTTGCCGTGGCCCGGAAAGCCTCTTCCCCGCTTTTGAGCCTTCAGCTAGTCGTCTTAGCGGGCGAGAGCGATTCCCGTCGCGACCTCCCCGGAACAGCCTCCCTGACCGCCAACATGATCGGTCGCGGCACGGATCTTCTTTCCGCCGGGGAGATTGAGGAGAGGATCGAATCTTTCGGGGGAGAATTCGCGACTTCCGTATCCCTGGACATTACCATTTTCACACTTAACGTCCTGGAGGAAAACCTTGACCGGGCGCTCGAGATCCTCAGCACGATCGTCCTCAAGGCTTCTTTTCCCGAAGGCCAGATGGACACGGTCAAGCGCACGGTGTATTACGAGCTTTTCGAAAAAGAAAAGGACCCGGAGTTCGTCGCCAAGCGACAGCTTTTTCGAATGCTTTTCAGGGGTCATCCCTATCAAACGTCCGTCTTCAACGAGGATGTCATCAAAAAAGTCGGGCGAATAGACATCCTTGCCTTCTATGATCGCTTCTACCGTCCCAATAACGCTTTACTCGTCATCGCCGGAAACATGAATTTGTCGACGGCTTCGCGAAAGGTCAGCCACTTTTTCAACACCTGGACGGCCCGTCGGGTAGACCATCCGGTCCTCCCCTCCCCTCCGGCCAACGACGAAGAGCGGGTCGCGTTCATCGATATGCCGCAGGCCAGGGACGCGACGGTTTTTCTGGGGAACGTCATCTTCCCCGCCGCGAGCTCCGATTATTTTCCATTCATCGTCCTGAACCAGCTCCTGGGGGGAACGATGGGCAGCCGGCTGTTCATGAACCTCCGGGAATCGAAGGGATACGCCAGCTACGCCTTCAGCGGCGCAGACTTCTTCCGAAGCTGCGGTGTTTTTTGGGTCAGGGCCAAGGTGACACCCGAGGCCATCCGGGACTCGGTCGAGGAGATCCGCAAGGAAATCGGGCCGGCGGCCATAGAGAGGACCTCCTCTTTTGAGATCGAGCAGGCCAAGTCCTTCCTGATTGGCAATTTCCCGTTGAAGAACGAGCCCCTGACGAGTTTTTCCATGGAGGTCGCAAGGATCAAGACCTTCGACCTCGGCGAGGACCACTGGAATAAATATTATGAGAACATCATCCTGGTGAACCGGGAGAGGGTCCTGGCAACCGCCCAGAGGTTCCTCGAGCCGCGGCCCGCCGTCGTGATCGTGGGGAACAGGACCATTATCGCCGACGGCCTGCGGGAATTCGAAACGGTCGACATCTATGACATCAGCGGCAACCTGAGGTCGACGATCAATAAAGGAGTGGAGAAATGAGGATCGTGGAGTGCGTTCCCAATTTCAGCGAGGGGCGCGACAGAAACAAGATCGACGCCATCGTCAGAGAGATCGAGGCTGTTCCCGGGGTCAAGCTCCTGGACGTGGACCCCGGGGAATCGACTAACCGGACGGTCGTCACGTTCATCGGAGAACCGGAGGCCGCCAAGGAAGCCGCCTTCAGGGCGATAAAAAAAGCCGCCGAGGTTCTCGACATGCGGACGCACAAAGGGGCGCACAGCCGGATCGGAGCCACGGACGTCTGTCCTTTTGTCCCCGTCTCCGGCGTAACGATGGAGGACTGCATCCGCTTGGCCCACGAATTGGGTGGCCGGGTCGCCTCGGAACTCGACATCCCAGTTTACCTCTATGAAGAGGCAGCCCAGAAGCCCGAGCGCAGGAACCTGGCAAACATCCGAGCCGGAGAGTATGAGGGACTTCCCGAGAAGCTCAAGGACCCCCATTGGGTCCCCGACTACGGGGAGCCGGTCTTCAATCCGAAATCCGGAGCGACTGTGATCGGGGCCCGTGAGTTTCTGATCGCTTACAATATCAATCTGAACACGAGGGACCGCCGACTGGCCCACGAAATCGCCATGACCCTTAGGGAGAGCGGGCGGGCGAAAAAGGACAAGGATGGGACCGTCGTCCGCGACAGCCTGGGTAATTCGGTCAAGGTCCCCGGGAAGTTTAAGGACGTCAAGGCCGTCGGATGGTATATTGAGGACTACGGCATCGCCCAGATCTCCATCAATTTTACGAACTATAAACGTTCTCCCGTCCATGCCGTTTTCGACGAGACAGTCAAACAAGCCGAGAAGCTCGGCCTCCGGGTGACCGGAAGCGAACTCGTCGGGCTGATTCCCAAAGAAGCGGTCCTCATGGCCGGGCGGCACTATCTTGAGAAGCAGGGCAAGACCGCGGGCGTTCCCGAAGAGGAAATCATCCGGACGGCTGTGCTTTCACTCGGGCTGAACGATGTTTCCCCATTCGACCCCGATAAAAAGATCATCGAGCGGCAATTCAAGGAAGCCGGGAAGACGCTCGTATCCCTTAACTTGAGGGAATTCGCGAATGATGTCTCCATGGATTCGCCGGCTCCGGGAGGTGGAAGCGTCTCCGCCCTGTGCGGAGCGCTTTCTGCGGCCCTCTCCTCGATGGTGGCCAACCTGACCTATGGGAAAAAGGGCTACGAGGAATCCGGCCAGGAGATGAAGAGGATCGCTGTCCGGGCCCAGGAGCTGAAGGACGAACTCCTGTGCGCGGTGGATTTGGACACCCGGGCCTTCAACAAGGTCATGGAGGCGTTAAGGCTTCCTAAAGGGACGGAGGATCAAAAAAAGGAACGGGAGGCGGCCCTGGAGGATGCGTCCAAAGGGGCCGCTCTTGTGCCTTTAAGCGTCCTAACGGCCACCGCGGAGCTCATCGAGCTGGCCGAGGTTGTTGCCCGGAAGGGGAACAGGAATTCCTTGAGCGATGCCGGCGTGGCCGGCCTGGCTGCTCAGGCCGCAGGCGAAGGCGCTTATTACAACGTACAAATCAACCTGCCAAGCATCAAGGACGAACGATTCAAAGCCCGGACGGCTAAGCAGGCAGAAGCTTTAAAGAGGAAACTCGAACGGACCTCTCTCATCCTGAAAAAATACATGAGAAACGTCCTCAAATGACCGGTTCCTAGCTATGACCCCCTTCGGTCCGGCCTGGGACCTCAGCCAGCGAATAAGCCCTTTTTTCTTTTTAAAAGAATAACCCCTACGAAAATAGAGAAGCAGAGGATGACGATCGAAGCGGAAGCCGGGATATTCAACGAAAGGGCCACGATGAGCCCCAAAAGGACCGAAACGGCGCTGACTGCAGAAGAAACGATGACTGCCATCCGGAAGCTGCTGGCCGCCTGGAGACCCGTCGCCGCTGGGATGACCACCAGAGCCGCCACCAGAAGAATCCCCACGACCTTCATGCCAAGGACGATCGTGACCGCCACAAGGACTGTCAGGAGGGCATCGAGACGACCGACGTTAATCCCTGAAACACGGGCTGATTCCCTATCAAAGGTCATGAACATGAGCTTTGAATAATTGATTGCCACGACCGCGATGATCAGCAGGGCCAGGGCCAGAGACAGCCAGACCTCCAAAGGAGAGATAGCTAAAATCTCCCCGAAAAGATAAACCAGGAGATCGACGTTGAAGCTCCCGGACAGCGTGGCCAGGAGAATGCCCACGGCCATGCCGAGGCTGCTGACGATGCCGATGGCCGTGTCGCCATAGAGCCCGGCTTTTTCTTTGAGCCGCATGATGCCCAAGGCGGCGACCACACCAACGATAAGCGCCGCGACCAGCGGCAAAACGCTCAGGAAAAGCCCCAGGGCCACACCGGCGAAGGCCACATGGGAAAGCCCGTGGCCGATCATAGCATCCTTGCGCAGGATGAGGAAGACCCCCAGGACGGCGCAAGCCACGGCGACGAATATCCCGGCGACGACCGCCCTCTGGAGGAAGCCGAAGTGCAAGAACGCGTCCATCTGGTCCGCCTAAGCTTCCTCAATGCTCATGAGAAACCAGGTGCCCTCCGGACAGCATGGCTTTGAAGGCGCCGCTTCGGCAGAAATCCTCGTGGGACCCATGATAGACGAGCCTCTGGTTCAGGCAAGCCACCTGGGTGATGTGCTTATTGACGATCCCGATGTCATGGGTGATGAGGACGATGGTCATTCCCTCCTTCTTGTTCAGCCCGTCGAGCATTCCATAGAAACGGTCCTGAGTTTCCGCATCGACACCCGTGGTCGGCTCATCTAGGAACAGAATTTCCGGGCTTGTCACGAGGGCCCGGGCGATGAATACGCGTTGCTGCTGGCCGCCGGACAGACTCCCGACCGGAGAGGCTTTAAAAGCTTCCATGCCGACCTGCCGCAGGGCATCGTCGATAGCGGCCTCGCCCTTTTTTCTCGACAGGCCCGGGGTCTTTCTGTTCGAGTACAAGGCCATGGCCACGACCTCCCGGACCGAGGCCGGAAAGAATGGATCAATGTGGGTCGCTTTCTGCGGGATATAGCCTATCTTCTGCCAATTCCTGAATCTCGAAACGGGCTCTCCCATGAGGAGGATTTCTCCCCGGGCGGGTTTGAGAAGTCCCAGGATAATCTTGATCAGAGTCGTCTTGCCGGAACCGTTTGGGCCGATGATGGCTAAAAAATCCCCCCGGTATATCGATAAAGAGATGTCCAAGAGAACGCGTCCTCCGTCATAGCTGAAGTCAACGTTCCGGACGGTGATTAATTCTTTATCGTCAGCGGCAGCCGAGTCCATCTTTCAAGTTCCTCAGGTTTTCTTCCATGATATCGAAAAAATCGACTCCCGTCCTGATCTCGGCGCGAGTCAGATTGTGACCTGGATTGAGGACGAGAGTTTTAGCTCCCAGCTCCCGGGAAAGGGCCTTGGCGACGTCCGGCGAAACCGCCGTTTCGTAGAAAATGACCTGGATACCCTTCTTCCGGGCGAGGCCGACGATATCGATCATCCTGCCGGAGGTCGGCTGCGAATCGGGGCTTTGTCCGTAGAGAGCGATCTGCTCCAGTCCGTAGCGTCTCGCAAGGTAGCCGAAAGCGGCATGACCCGCCAGGATAAACGTCTTTGAGGGGCAAGCCCCGAGCTCCGATTTGAGTTTAAGGTCCAAGGCCTCTAGCTTTTTATGGTAGGCTCCTGCATTCTGCTGATATATAAAAGCTCCCTCCGGATCGATCGCCGAAAGCTTGTCCTTGATGAGGTCGACGATCCGTCCAGCCAGCTCCGGATCCAGCCAAACGTGAGGGTCATAAGCTCCGCGCCTTTCCCCATTTTGGCCGTGCTCCCTATCCTCAGGCCCGGGGATGAGATCAAGTCCTTGGACGGCTTCCAGCGTCTCGATCTTCCGCCCGCCAAGACCCCTCATAACGTCCGGGACCCAGGGCTCCAGATCGGCTCCGATATAGATGAAAAGATCGCATTCTGCCAGCCTGATGAGATCCATGGCCCGCGGCTGCCAGGTGTGGACTCCGGCCCCGGGAGGCAGGAGGAGACGGACCTCCCCCCTTTCGCCGGCCACGGACGCGGCGAATTCCTTGAGGGGAAAGACGCTTGTCTCGATCCGAACCTTGAGGCCGGCCTCCGCGCTCGCGGAAATACCGAAAAAAAGGCAACCAAGGACCACCAAAAGAAACACGGTCAATCGTTTGGGCATGGCCATGTCAATTCACAAATTATACCCGGGAAATCTCCTTGAATCCACCGCTTTTTTGTGGCATGATGGAGCTTCCATCTTCGTATAAAAGGAGAGAATCCATGGCATCCATATTTGGCGGATTTAAGCCCGGCCATCTTTGGAGGCGTTTCGAAGACATCCTGAAGATCCCCCATTGCTCGGGCAACGAGAAGGCCTTTGGCGATTATGTCCTCGCCGTAGCCAAAGACTTGGGTCTCGAGGCGAAAAGGGACAAGGTGGGCAACGTCCTGGCCCGTAAGCCGGCCACACCGGGCCACGAAAAGGCGGAGGGTGTGATCCTTCAGGGGCACCTGGACATGGTTGGAGAAAAGAACTCGGACGTCGTCCACGATTTCGCCAAAGATCCCATCCGGGCGACCATCAAGGGCGAGTGGGTCCAGGCGGAGGGAACCACACTCGGAGCAGATAATGGAATCGGAGTGGCGACCTGCCTCGCGGTCATGGAGGACAAGGATCTGGTTCATGGTCCGCTCGAGTTCCTGTTCACAGTGGACGAGGAGACGGGGCTGACTGGGGCCAACAAACTCGCCAAAGGCTGGCTCCAAGGGACCATGCTTCTCAATCTCGATAGCGAAGAGGAAGGGACGTTCACCATCGGCTGTGCCGGTGGGGCCGACTCGATCATCACTCTGGCCTTGAAACGAAAAAAGGCCGCCTCTGGGAACCTGCACCGTCTCTCGATCTCCGGATTGAGAGGCGGGCACTCGGGGATTGATATCCATCAAGGCCGGGGCAACGCCATCAAACTTCTGGCCCGCATGCTCGGTCAGGCGCAGAAGGAACATCGCTTCGGGCTCGTCCAAGTGGAGGGCGGAAACAAGCGGAACGCCATTCCGCGCGAGGCCTGGGCGCAGATCGCTGTCCCGCTGGCAGCCGTCAAGGGCTTGGCCAAATCGTTCAAGGAGGCATTTGAGAAGATCAGGTCCGAATACAAAACCGTTGAGACAGGCATAAAATATTCGTTCGACAAGGCCGATGGCCGCGAATTCGCTTTGGCCGCCGAATCCCAACAGAATCTGCTCAACCTGCTTCTGGGACTTCCCCACGGCGTCGTGGCCATGCATCCTGAGATCGCCGGCCTGGTCGAGACCTCGACCAACCTGGCCATCATTCGCTGTGAAAAGAAGCAGGCGGAGATCATCTGCAGCACGAGGAGTTCCATCGCTTCGGCCCTCCAAGCGACCCGGGAGGTCCTGGTGGCCGTCTGCGCTTTGGCCGGGGCGAGAATCTCCCTGGAAAATGGCTACCCGGGCTGGATGCCCAACCTGAAGTCACCCCTGCTCGCAAAGCTCTTGGAGGTCTACCGAAAGACGACAGGCAAGGAAGCGGAGGTCAAGGCCATTCATGCCGGACTTGAGTGCGGCATCATTGGCGAGAAGTACCCGGGGATGGATATGATCTCCTTTGGGCCCACTCTCCAGCATCCCCACTCTCCCGATGAGCGCGTCCATATCGGTTCCGTTGAGAGGTTCTGGACCCTCGTCGGGGCCGCCCTCACCGCTCTGGGCTGACCCTGAATAGCCCGGTTGGGGACCGAGGCCGGGAGGATGAAAAGCCGGCCGGTCCGGACTTTCGAGGATTTCGAGATGACACGAAGAAATATTTTGCTGACTTTGAGTTTCCTGGGTCTTTTCATCCGGAAAGCCCAAGCCAAGAAAGGAGGGAGTGAAGAGATGAAGAGAGAAGTCAAAACCGATAAGGCGCCGAAGGCCATCGGCCCTTATTCTCAGGCTATCGTGGCCAACGGATTCGTCTTCGCTTCTGGGCAGATTGCCCTCGATCCGGCGACCGGTGAACTGAACCAAGGGAGTCTCGAAGACCAGGCCCGGCAGGTCCTGAAGAACCTCGCGGCCGTTCTCGAGGCCGCCGGAAGCTCCATGGACGACGTTGTGAAGGCCAACGTCTATCTTCAGGACATGAACGATTTCAGCAGGATGAACACCGTCTACGCCGAGTTTTTCAAGCCCCCCTATCCGGCCCGGGCAGCCGTCCAGGTGGCCCGCCTCCCCAGAGACGTCAAAATCGAGATTGAAGTCGTCGCCGCCCTCAAGTCACATGCCTCTTTATGAATTCCTCTGCGGCTCATGTGGCAACCGTTTCGAGTTGCTCGTCCGTCTGGGGAAAGAGAAAGAGGTCTGTTGCGAAGTCTGCAAGAGTCAGGATGTCCGTAAGCTCCTATCTTCCTTCGGGATCGGCGGGGGCGGCAGCCGCCTGAAGACCTCCTTGAGCAGCTGCTCGACTTGCTCCAGCCATTCCTGCAGCACATGCAAATAGCCCCCAACGGGATTCGCATCGGCGTCGATACCGGCGGAACGTTCACTGATTTCGTCATATGGAAGGACGGCGGACTTTTTATTAACAAAGTCCTCTCGACCCCCAGTGATCCATCCAAGGCGATTCTGCAAGGCATAAGGGAGTTTCTTGATCTCGGTCGGCCGGTTTTCATCATTCACGGCACGACGGTCGCCACCAATGCCCTCCTTGAGAATACGGGCGGCCGGGTCGCCCTCATTACGACGTCCGGATTCGAAGATGTCCTGGCCATCGGCCGTCAAGTCCGGCGGCAGCTTTACAGCCTTAAGGGGGAGTCAAGGTTCATTCTGGTGCCTGGGGAGCTTCGCTTTGGACTGGATGAACGCCTCCGGGCTTCTGGCGAGATCGACAAGAAGCCCGCACCCGGCCGCGTCCGAGAACTTATCGCCCGGATCCAAAAACGCAATGTCGACGCCGTAGCGGTCTGCCTGATTCATTCCTATGCCAATCCTGCTCACGAAGTCTTCTTGGCCCGGAAGCTCCGGAAGGCCGGCCTCCTTGTCTCGGTTTCGAGTGAATTGCTGCCCGAATACCGGGAATACGAGCGGACCGCGCTCACGGCCGTCAACGCCTATCTTATGCCCGTCATGGGTCAATACCTCGAAAAGCTCGAACAAAAGGTCGGCCATGCGGACCTGCGAATCATGCAGTCTAATGAGGGGTACATATCCCCTGAAAAAGCCCGGAGGGAGCCTGTCCGGACCGTCCTTTCCGGCCCGGCCGGAGGAGTCGTGGCCGCTTCCCGGCTGGCCCGGTCGGCCGGCTTTCCGAACATCGTCAGCTTTGACATGGGCGGGACTTCAACGGACGTTTCGCTCATCAATGGTTCGATCCGCCGGAGCCAGGAAGGTCAAATCGGCGGATTCCCGGTGCGCCTCCCGGCGATCGATATTCACTCGGTGGGTGCCGGCGGCGGTTCGATCGCCTACGTGGATGGCGGCGGCTCGCTGCGCGTAGGCCCACATAGCGCAGGAGCCGACCCCGGGCCGGCCTGCTACGGGAAAGGCGACTTGCCGACCGTGACGGACGCCAACCTCTTTCTGGGGCGTCTGGACCCGGACTTTTTCCTGGGCGGCAGGATGCGCGTTCAGCCTGAACGGAGCCAAAAGGCCATCGGCGAGTTAGCTGCCCGGATCAGGAAATCGCCCCTCGAAACGGCCCTCGGGGTCATTGCCGTAGCCAATGCCAACATGGAAAAGGCCATCCGGGTCATCTCGGTCGAGCGGGGCTTTGACCTCAGGGATTTTTCCCTCTTCTCGTTCGGGGGGGCCGGAGGCATGCACGCAGTGGAAATGGCCGACGATCTTCGGATGCCTAGGGTCGTCGTCCCCAAAAACGCGGGGGTTTTGTCCGCCCTTGGCCTCCTCCTCGCGGACTCGGTCAAGGACCATTCCATGTCGATCCTTAAGGATGCAGCCGCCGTCGCTTGGAGCGAACTCGAAAAATCCTTCCTTGTTTTGGAGTCCGCTGGCCTCGAAGACATGAGGACCGACGGGTTCGGGGATGCGGATATTTTCTTCCAGCGTTTCGTCGATCTCCGGTACCTCGGGCAGTCCTATGAAATCTCCATCCCGTTCAGAACGGGAAAAGGGGGACGCAAGGCCGTTTTCGAGGCGTTCCATCGCGAACACGAAAGGCTTTATTCCTACCGGCATCAAGATAGGGCTGTGGAGATCGTCAACATCCGTTTGAAAACTGTCGGCGTTGCAGAAAAGGTCGAATTTGAAAAAAGCCGGAAACAGAGATTCTCTCCGGAAAACGCGGCGATCAAGACACAAGTCCTCCACATGAAGGACCGTCCTTTTCAAGCCGTCGTCTACGACAGATCCCGCCTCCAGGCCGGAAGTCGAGTCGCCGGGCCCGCCCTCATCATAGACCCTGAGTCAACGGCGTTTCTTCCCCCGGGATACAAGGCCCGCGTGGATCCGTATTTAAGCTTGATCATCGAAAGAGGCTGATCGGAAATGGAAAGATACGATCCGATCGAACTTGAGCTTTTCAAGAACATTTTTATTTCCATCTCGGAAGAGATGGCGGCCGTCCTCGGAAGGACTGCCCTTTCCCCCAATATCAAGGAAAGGAAGGACTTTTCATGCGCTCTTTTTAACGATCGCGGCGAAACCCTCGCCCAGGGCTCGCACATCCCCGTCCATCTCGGAGCGATGCCGCTTTCGGTTCGGGCGGCCATGGAAAGCGTCCGATTGGAAGAGGGGGACCTGGTCATCCTCAACGATCCCTACCGCGGCGGCACTCATCTCCCGGACATCACCTGCGTTTCCCCGGTCTTCGTCCGCGGCAAACTCGGCTTCTTAGCCGCGAACCGCGCCCACCATTCCGATATTGGCGGCATGACCCCGGGGTCGATGCCTCTTGCCCAAGAAATCTTCCAGGAAGGCCTCATCATCCCGCCACTCAAGCTCCTGCGAAAAGGAAAAATCGATGACGGCGTCCTATCCCTCATCCTTTCCAACGTTCGGACGCCCGACGAAAGGCGCGGCGATATCCTGGCCCAAGTGGCGGCCAATGGAATCGGCAAGCGCAGGATTCTGGAAACGATCGCAAGATACGGGCTGAGCAAGGTCGTCCGTTACGGCCGTCTTGTCCAGGATTATACCGAACGTGTCCTCCGGGAAACCATTCGGTCCATCCCGGATGGAACGTATGTCTTTTCGGATGTCCTAGACGACGATGGGATATCGACCCAGCCGGTCCGGATCGGGGTCGAGCTTAGAATCAGGGGAGGGAGGGCAATCGTCGACTTTTCCTCGTCTTCTCGCCAGGTTTCGGGTTCTATCAACGCCAACTTCGCCGTGACCTGCTCGGCCGTCCTCTACGTCTTCCGCTCGCTCGTCGAGGAGGACATCCCGTTCAATACGGGACTCCTGAGACCCCTGAAGATCGTCGCCCCGAAGGGCCTTGTTGTCAACGCCGAATTTCCTGCCGCGACGGTCGGGGGGAACGTCGAGACATCCCAGCGAATCGTAGACGTCCTCCTCGGCGCCTTGGCCAAGGCCCTGCCGGGAAGGATCCCGGCCGCGAGTTCCGGCACCATGAACAACGTTGCGTTTGGCGGCCGCGATCCGGTCAGGGAGACAAACTTTGCCTATTATGAAACGATCGGCGGCGGGATGGGGGCAAGCCCGGTGCGGGACGGCCTGAGCGGCGTTCACACCCACATGACGAATTCCTTAAACACGCCCGTTGAAGCTCTGGAGAATTATTTACCCATTAGGATCCGGAGATATGGGCTTCGTTCGGATTCGGGCGGGCGAGGCCTGTTCAAAGGCGGAGAAGGCATCGTTCGGGAATACGAATTCCTGGTTGACTCGCAGCTGGCCATCATTTCCGAACGCCGGAAGTTTCCGCCCTACGGTCTTAAAGGGGGCGGGGCCGGTGCAGTCGGAAGGAATACGCTTTTCCGAAAAGGCCGGAAAATTGTTCTCGGCTCGAAAATCAATTTGAGGGTCGAGCCCGGGGACATGCTCCGTATCGAAACTCCGGGAGGAGGGGGATACGGCCGGGCGGAATTGAGGACGTTTTTGCCCGCCGAAAAAAAGATGAGGGGACAACAGAAAAAAGGAGAATAACGAGATGGAAAGAACAGCGCTCGGCCTATTCTCATTCGCGGCCTGCCTTCTTGTCGTCGGGAACGCGGCTCTTCCGGCCCAGGCTGTGGACCTGAAAATGCCGGTGCGCGGAGTCTGGGCCCATCCGGCCTTCTTCGGCCCGGACAAGACGACGGCTGTCGCTAAGATCCGGGGGACCCTCGACTCCTACGTCCAGGCTGGCATCAATACGGTCATCATGTTGGTCAAGGACACCTCGGGGTATGTTTACTATAACAGTAGGATCGGAGTCGCCGACCAGGCCTGGAATTGGGACTTCTTTGACGTTTTCATCCGGGAAGCGGCTGAAAGAAATATAACCGTCCATCCCTGGTTCTGCGTGTTCCCGGAGAATGGACTCCTGGGCGAGGTCCGCCGGCACCCCGAGTGGCTGGTCAGGAGTCCGAGGAATGAGTTGGTCGGGGCCGTCAATCCTGCCATACCCGAAGCCCGAAAATATGAGCTCAGCCTGATGCTGGAGGTTGCCCATAAATACCCAGTAGATTGGATCCACCTGGACTATATCCGCTTCCCTTGCGAGCCCAGCGAGCCTTATTTTGGTTTTGACGTCCGGGCCAGGGGCCTCTTCAAAGAATATTCGGGTTTTGACCCCCTTGCCCTGGAGGCTAAGGATTCAGGCAATATGATTTGGAACGAATGGCTGGAATGGAACAGGGACCAGGTGACCCAATTCGTTAGAGAACTCAAGGAAAGCCTCAACGGAATGGGCCGCAAGGTGAAGATCTCAGCCGCCGTTTTTCCAAACGCGGACAACGCCAAAGTCCTCATCGGCCAGGATTGGTCCCGTTGGGCGGCCGAGGAGCTGGTGGACATGCTCTGCCCTATGCTCTATACGAATCATGAAGGGTTTTTCAAAAAGCTCATCAATCAAGCTGTCGCCTATGGCCGGGGACACTGCCAGGTCTGTTCGGGGATCGGAATCCACACCTCACACAACCAAAACACTCCTGATGGGATGGTCGACGAGATGCGGATCAGCAAAGCCCTGGGATCGGACGGAGTGATTTTCTTTTCCGCGACCAGCCTGAATGGGCCGTTCATCGATAGGTTGAAAGCCCATGAATGAGGGGCGCCGGGATCAACGCGCTTTGTAGAATTCCGCAATACAGGACACGACGTGATCCTGCTGTTCAGGCCTTAGTTCTGCATGCATCGGCAGAGCGAGGACCTCACGGCATGCCTTCTCCGTGATCGGGAAATCTCCAGGCCGGTAGCCCAGCTCCGAGAAACATTTCTGCATATGGAGTCCCAGGGGGTAGTAGATGGCCGTCCCGACCCCTTTTTCTTTAAGAGCGGCCTGGAGCGCATCCCTATCCTTGGCCCGGATCACATACTGGTGATAGGTATGATAGTTTTCGATATTGGAATTCCTATAAAGAGCAGGGGGAAGCGCGATGAAGCCGCTTCGGGGCAGGCCTGATTCCTGGAGCTTCCTATCATAATATTCGGCCCTTTTCCGGCGTTCAACTTGCCAGTCCGGCAGGTGTTTGAGCTTCACGCGCAGGGCAGCCGCCTGGAGGGCGTCCAGCCGGAAGTTTCCTCCGATGGCATCATAAAAATAGCGATGAGATTCGCCGTGGACGCGGAGAGTCCGGACTTTGGCGGCGAGTCCATCATCGTCGGTGAGAACCATTCCGCCGTCCCCCAAACCGCCCAGATTCTTCGATGGATAGAACGAGAGGGTTCCCGCAATTCCCAGGGCGCAGGCTCGTTTGGCCCCCAGCTTGGACGGATACTCGCTTCCGACGGCCTGACAGGCGTCCTCGAGAACCGCGAGCCCGTATTCCTGGGCCAGGCCGTTGATAGGGTCCATGTCCGCACACTGGCCGTAGAGGTGGACGGGGATAATCGCCTTAACGCGCCGATGCCTCTTATCCCCGACCTCTTTTTTCAGGACGAAGTCCAGCGATTCCGGCGAAAGGTTGAAGCTTTTTTCATCAATGTCGCAAAAGACGGGCCTGGCCTTGAGCCTGGTGATTGTGCCAGCGGTCGCGAAGAAAGTGAACGGGCTCGTCACCACTACATCTCCCTCCCCTATTCCAAGGGCCATCAGGCTGACGAGAATGGCATCCGATCCCGATGATACGCCGATTCCATGACCGACTCCGTGCAGGGCCGCCAGCTCCTTCTCCAAGGCTTCGACCTCGGGACCCAGGATGAACCCCTGGGAACCAAGAACTTCCAGGAGTTTTCTATCCATTTCTTTTTTTATGGTCAGGTATTGCGCTTTTAGGTCCACGCTTGGTACGTTCATGATCGTTGGCTCCTCCGCCTATTTTAAGACCTTCTTAAGTTTCTTTTTCTCTATGAGCAGCATGCCCTGGTAGGAAACGTAGTTAAGGAGGATCATGACCCGCTCCCGCTCATCGATCTCCTTCTTGAAGATGCCCTTGAGGCCCTTGAGCGGTCCTTCGACGACTTCGATCTCGTCGCCGATTGCGGGCTCCTGTCCGTATTTATCGAGCTCGATATGGCCATTTTTTTCCCGCACCCGGAGCTCCCGGATGACCTCTTCCGGTATAGGGATGGGGCCCTCTGGATTTCCGACGATCCTTTTGACCCCGCGCGTATATTTGACCATTTGATATTGGGCGGGATGATCGAATTGTAAGAAGGCGTACCCTGGGAAAAAGGGTCTGACCTGTCGCTCGACGACATACTTTGGGCTATAGATCGTAAAGCCTCCTTCAATGAACAGCTTTTCGACCTGAAAGTCCTTCTTGGGCTTGACGTTGATCACGAACCAGTCGATCATCTCACTCACCGTCCAGGAGCCCGAATCGTCCATAAGCTCCAGGCCGCCGGTCTCGGAAAAAATGCTTTTTGGCCGCAGACTTGGGGATCCTGTTAAGGTCGCAGTCCGCGAGAAGAAGTGCGTCCCGACCTCGGGGAGCTCGGGCGATAATCCTGCCGTCCGGATCGGAGACAAAGGATTCTCCGGCAAAGCGAAGGGTATCCTCGCGCCCCACACGGTTGACTAGGGCGGCGAAATATCCGTTCTGGAAGGCAGCGACCCGGACCTCTGCCTCAAAGATGCCCGCGGTCCATTCTTCCACGGTTCCGGCCTGAGGGATGATGACGATCTCCGCGCCCAGGAGTCCCAGTCCGCGCATGTATTCCGGAAAATGCCTGTCATAGCAGATAGCCACCCCTAACCGCCCCGCGGCCGTTTGGTAGACGCCCTTCCCGGCGCGGCCCGGGTGATAGTAGCCTCTCTCGTGGAAACCCGGAGCGTCCATGATATGCATCATCCTCGTTATCCCGAGAATTTTTCCATCGGCGTCAATGACCGGGGAGGAATCGTAGGTTAAGTTGCCTTTACGTTCAAAAAGATTGAGGACCGTCACGACGCCATATTCTTTGGCCAAACGTCGGAACCCGTTCGTGACGGGACCCGGGATCGGCTCCGCCTTCGCCCGGATCCTCCTGGCCGCCGGGACCTGCGGGTAGAACCTCGAGAAGGCAAGCTCGGCGAATCCGATAAGTCGGGCTCCCGCCCGGGCTGCTTTGGCGAAACTCTGCGCAGCCCGCTCGATATTCTCTTCTATATCCGGGCCGGAACGTTGTTGGACAAGGGCTATCCTCAATTTCGCTTCTCGCATCGTTTGCCCTTTAAGGAAAGCCTCCCATTCTCAGGAGGCCGTTTTTTCAATGTCCTCGATCGTCTTGGGGATCGGACGGCCGAGGACGCGGCGGCCTTTTCCGACGACTAGAACGTTGTCTTCAATGCGGACGCCGCCGAAATCGAGGAAGGTTTCGACTTTATCGTAATTGATGAAGTCAATGTGCTTCCTGCGTTTCCGCCACTGATCGAAGAGGGCAGGAATGAAATAGACGCCGGGCTCGACCGTCATAACATGGCCGGGCCTAAGCTCCCTGGCCATTCTCAGGTAAGCGAGTCCGAACTGCTTGCTCCGTTTGATCTTTGCATCATACCCAACATGCGCTTCCCCCAAGCTTTCCATGTCGTGCACGTCCAGCCCCAGCTGGTGGCCGAGGCCATGGGGGAAAAAGAGAGCATGGGCCCCCTTCTCGACAGCCGCGTCCGAGTCGCCCCTCATCAATTTGAGGTCCTTCAGTCCGCCGGCGATCGTCCGGGCTGCCTTGAGATGGATGTCCCGGAACCTGATTCCTGGTTTCATAGCTGCGATGGCCGTGAGCTGGGCCTGGAGAACGATCTCGTAGATATCCTTCTGCCTACGGGTGAACTTTCCGCCAACCGGGATGCTTCGTGTGATGTCGCAGGCGTAGTGGAGAGAAGACTCCGCGCCACAGTCGGCAACGAGCATCCGGCCTTTTTTGAGAACGTTCCCAGAGAACGTATTGTGGAAAATGTGCCCGTTGATGGTCACGATGGGAGGAAAGGCGAAGGCTCCTCCCAGAGAACGCATGACCGTCTCCATCGTCGCCGTCACCTGCCATTCGAAGCGTCCGGGTTTGGCCATTTTTATGGCCGCGATATACATGGGATATGTTATCTCCAGGGCTTTCTCGATCTCGTTGATTTCTTCATCCGATTTCACCGAGCGCTCGTCGACGACGACCCGGATGAGGTCCTCGGAGGATTTGGACTGGACCTCGCGGGCCGGCATTCCCGTCAATTCGCCGATTCTCTCGGAAATGTCCGCCCTGTAAGGGGGGAGGAAGTGCACCGGACGCCCCTTTTTGAGGGCGGCCTTGACGACTCCGTCAAGCTTCCCTAAGGCGAGAGCCTCCATGACTCCGACTTCAGCCGCCCGGTCCTTCATCCTGGGCTGAGGGCCGGTCCAGATGATGTCTTCGATCCCGACGTCGTCACCGAAGAGAATTTCTCTGTTCTCATCCACGTCGATCGCCGCAGCCAGTTCAGGACTGTCCAGGCCGAAGAAATAGAGAAACGAGCTGTCTTGACGAAAGGGATAGACGTTGGCTCGATAGTTCATCGGGCTTTCCTTGTTCCCGAGGAAAAAAATGAGCCCGGATCCCACGCGTTTTTTCAGCTGGTTCCTTCTCTGAACATAAGTTTTTTTCTCGAACATGAGCCGCTCCTTATAGCAAATTCCACGCTTTGATATAACACGTCTCCGAACCCAAATCAACCTATCTCGTTTATTTGGCAGGATTCTCTGGATAGATCCGTTTGGATGAAATTTTTGGGGATGCTAAGGAGTCAAGATTTGGGACGCTTGGTCCCACCGATCACATGGCGCGAGTCTCAAGAGGGCCGAGGAGGATCCTTTTGAGTTCGATTGGCTCCAGGGGCTTAATAAGGCAGCCCAAGGTGCCCGGCCGGTTCATGCGCTTAAACGTCTGGGAGTCGGAGTAAGCCGTCATGTAAACCGTTGGGATCCGAAAACGGCTGAAGATTTCGCCGGCTGCGATGATTCCATCCATATCGCCTTTGATCTTGATGTCCATGAGGACCAGGTCGGGGCGAAGGGCCTCGGCTTTGCGCAAGCTTTCCTCCCCGGAAGAAGCAACGCCCAAAGCCTTAAAACCCAGATCTTTCACCATAAAACACAGGTCCAAAGCGATGAGGGCTTCATCTTCGACGATGAGGAGGTTTTGATAATTCATAGTATAAGACCTTTTCGGTAGCAGTGCTTACAACTATTTAGTCGTGCATAGAAGCGGAAGATTGAAGAGAAGATGGGGGTGGTAGCGGGGGTTGGATTTGAACCAACGACCTCCGGGTTATGAGCCCGACGAGCTACCAGGCTGCTCTACCCCGCGGTACCGGTTCCATTATAACAAATCGAATCGGTTTGTCAAAGGGAAAAAGCCTGTTATGCCACATTTCAACTGTCGCATTTTGCCACTTTTCAATTGTCGTATCC
>CAZJBD010000027.1:3243-19599 GCA_964544265.1 uncultured Eubacteriales bacterium | reverse complement strand
GTCTATATCACACAAAAAGAGAAGCTTGCCCTATTCAGCACGTAGCTTTTGCTCCGCGAACATGATAAAATAAGTCGGAAAAGGACTTCAAAATGCCTAAGAGGAAAAATAGATCGCTGAAGAATGTTTTTTTCTGGATCTCGGCGGGGATCCTGATCATTCTCCTCTGGAGCCTGCTCCAGTCCCCCAACGTCGTCAAGAAAGAAGTCAACTTCAGCCAGTTCCTGGATCAGGTCGAGCAGGGGAACATCGAAGAGGTCACCATCACCGACAACGATCTGCGAGGGAAATATAAGGACGGCGGGGCCTTCAAGACAGTCCTGCCGGCCCAGTATGATGACCTGATCAAGGTCCTCCGCCAGAACAAGGTCAACATCACCGTCAAGAACACAAACAAGAACAGCTGGCTTTCCCTTCTTTTCAGCTGGTTCCCGATCATCCTGCTCATCCTCTTTTGGGTCTTTTTCATGAGGCAGATGCAAGCCGGTGGAAACAAAGCCATGTCCTTCGGGAAGAGCCGGGCCAAGCTGTTCTCCGGAATGGCCAAGAAGGCGACGTTCAAGGACGTCGCTGGAGTCGACGAGGCCAAAGAAGAGCTCCACGAAATCATCGAATTCCTGAAGGACCCCCAGAAGTTCCAGAAGCTGGGCGGCCGCATCCCCAAGGGAGTCCTCCTGGTGGGCGCGCCGGGGACGGGCAAGACCCTCCTCGCCCGGGCCGTGGCCGGAGAGGCCGACGTCCCGTTCTTTTCGATCAGCGGCTCGGATTTTGTCGAGATGTTCGTCGGCGTCGGCGCTTCCCGCGTCCGCGACCTCTTCGACCAGGGCAAGAAACATGCTCCCTGCTTGATCTTCATCGACGAGATTGACGCGGTCGGCCGCCAGCGAGGCGCCGGCCTCGGCGGCGGCCACGATGAACGGGAGCAAACCCTCAACCAACTCCTGGTCGAGATGGACGGCTTCGACTCGAATGAAGGCGTCATCCTCATCGCCGCCACCAACCGTCCTGACATTCTGGACAGTGCCCTCCTTCGGCCCGGCCGCTTCGACCGCCGGATCGTCGTCCCGATGCCCGACGTCAAAGGACGGGAAGAAATCCTCAGAGTCCATATCAAGCGCGTTCCCTTATCCCCGGAGGTTGACCTCAGGGTCATCGCCCGCTCGACCCCCGGGCTTTCCGGAGCCGATCTGGCCAATTTGGTCAACGAAGCGGCCCTGGTCGGCGCCCGCTACAGCCGGGACAATGTGACCATGAAGGACCTCGAGTATGCCAAGGACAAGATCCTGATGGGGGTGGAACGCAAGAGCATGATCATCAGCGATGAGGAAAAAAAGAACACGGCCTTCCATGAGGCGGGCCACGCCTTGATCGCAGCCCTCATCGCCGAAGCCGACCCCATCCACAAGGTCACCATCATCCCCAGGGGGATGGCTCTCGGATTGACCCAGCAGCTGCCTCTCGACGACCGGTACACGTACACAAAAGACTATCTGGAGGCCCAGCTATCCGTGCTCATGGCCGGACGCGTGGCCGAGATGATCTTCCTCGGGAAGACGACTACCGGGGCGGCCAACGACTTCGAGAAGTCGACCGAGATCGCCCGCAAGATGGTCTGCGAGTGGGGCATGTCCGACCTCGGCCCGCTGACCTTCGGCGAGCGCGACGACCTGATCTTCCTCGGCCGCGACCTGGCCGTGAACAAGAACTTCAGCGAGCGGACCTCGGAGCGCATCGACGACGAGGTCAAGAAAATCATCATGCGGAACTACAACCGAACCCAAGAGCTCATCGAGAAGCACAAGGACAAGCTGGTTAGAATCGCCGAGACCTTGCTTGAAAAGGAGGTCCTGACCTCGGAAGAGATCAACCAGATCGTTGACGGCAAGATGAAGACCGTCTCCGAAACAGGTATCACAAAAGCGCCCGATCAGTCATAAGTGTCAAATTGAGGAGAACATTCGCCCTGGAGGTTAAAGGCCGTAGCTTCACCCTCGGCCTTGAGACCTGGATCATGGGTATCCTCAATGTGACTCCGGATTCGTTTTCGGACGGAGGAGCATATTCCGATAGGGAGAAGGCCATCGAACGGGGGCTGGAGATGGTCGAGGAAGGGGCCAACATCATCGACGTCGGCGGGGAGAGCACCCGGCCGGGCGCCCGGTCTGTCTCCCAAGACGAAGAGATGGAGCGCATCCTCCCCGTCATCCGCGGCCTGAAGAAACAAACGACGGCCCTCCTCTCGGTGGACACAATGAAGGCCGCTGTGGCTGAGGCGGCCTTGGAGGCCGGGGTGGATATCGTAAATGACGTCAGCGCCTTCCGTTTCGATCCCAAGATGGCAGGAGTCGTCTCCAAACACGGGGCAGCGGTCGTCCTGATGCACATGAAGGGAACGCCGGAGACCATGCAAACCGACCCCCAATACACGGATATGTTTTTTGAGATCAGCTGGTTTCTAAAGGACAGGATCGAGGAAGCGTCTTCGGCCGGGATCGGCCGAGAGAGGATCATCGTCGATCCCGGGATCGGCTTCGGCAAGAGCCCCGAAGGCAATCTTGCCCTCATCGACAACCTCAGCTTCCTTGAGGAGCTGGGTTGCCCGGTCATGGCCGGGGTGTCGCGCAAGTCCTTCATCGGGAAGGCCTTGAGCCTGCCTGTCAACGAAAGGCTCGAAGGCTCCATTGCCGCCGGCGTCCTGTCCATCGCCCGGGGGGCCCACATCCTCAGAGTCCACGACGTCCGGGCCATGAGGCGGGCCGCCGACATGGCGGACGCTATCCTTTCTGGCAAGATCCGAGAAGAGACCGGCGCGAATAAGGGACAAGAACATGCTGGCTAACATCTTGACGACACTTCGCCACGCCACACTGGGGGATATTCTCGATATCCTCCTCATCACCTTCATCCTTTATTCCATCATCCTGATCATCAAGGAAACCAAGGCCTACCCGATGGCCATCGGCCTCGGCCTCGTCGGCATCCTCTTCTTATTGACACAATGGGGCCGCCTCGTCGTCTCCAACAGGATCATCAAGTCCTTCATCAGCTACATGATCATTGCCGTCATCGTCCTCTTTCAGGCCGAGATCCGGCGGCTCCTGACGGGCATAGGGTCGCGGTCCTTCTTCCGCAAACCTCTCACTCTCCGTTCGTTCCAGGAGAAGCTCGAGGACCTCTTCTTGGCCCTGGATTATCTTTCTCAAAAGAGAATCGGGGCCCTGATTGCGATCGAAAAAGAGATCTCACTCTTGCCCTACGCCGACCGGGGGACAAAGATCGACGCCCTCCTGTCCAAAGACCTTCTGGTCAGCATCTTCTATCCTCATTCACCCCTTCACGACGGGGCCGCTATCATTCAAGGGAACAAGATCATCTCAGCGGCCTGTCTCCTGCCTCTCCCCGCCTCCCACAGCCTGAGCCCGGATTTCGAGACCAGAACCCGGCACCTGGCTGCCCTGGGACTATCTCAGGAAACGGACGCAGCCGTTATCGTCGTTTCTGAGGAGACGGGAAGCGTCTCGCTCGCGTATAGAGGGATCCTGCAAAAGGTCGAGGACAGGGACCTTCTCAAGGAACGACTCATTGATTATCTGAGGACAAGATGATGAGATTCTTCAGGGACATTTTCACTCGAAACAGGGGGCCGAAGCTCCTCGCTTTTTTCCTGGCCCTTCTTATCTGGCTCATCCTTATTCCGGAGGAAAAGACCTATTCCGACAGGACTCTGACGGTGCCGCTCGAGACGAGGAACGTCCCCCCAGACATGGAACTCGTTGAAAAGCCGACAGCCACGATCGAGGTCACTGTCCGGGCCCGGAACCGCCTCCTCAACGAACTGACTGCCTCTGGCATCTCCGCCCGGCTCGACCTGGGACGGGCAACCGTCTATCAGGACATCTACCCTCTCAACGGGTCCATGATAACGGTTCCGCTCGGCGCGGAGGTCGTCGGCATCTCTCCCACCATGGTCCGCCTCAAGCTCGAAAAGACAAAGCAGATGGACCTTGAGATCGTCCCCATGATCGTGGGCAAGGTCGGCGAAGGCCTGCGGATCACCCGAATCGAAGTCACCCCGCCCCGCGTTCCGGTCAAGGGGCCGGAGAGCAAGATCCGGACAAGAGACAAGGTTTCGACGAGTCCGGTGGACGTCTCCAATCTCACTCAATCCACGACTGTGGAGGCGGATATCATCCTGCCCAGGGCCGACCTCAGGCTGGCGACAAGCCTGACCAAGGTCCGGATTGAGATTATCCTGGAGGAGAACGCCAAGAGCCAGAACAGCAAAAGCTCCAGGACTGGCTAAGGCCGCGGTCACCCTTTCCATTCCAACGGCTTTCCTTTATAATTCCTTCGTTCGCAGGCAGCATGAAAAAGCTTTTTGGCACGGATGGGATAAGGGCCGTCGCTGGCGAGTTCCCCCTGGATTTCCCAACGACCCACGTCTTGGGCAGGTCCCTCGCGGCCCTGCTCCGCGAAGAAGGGCTTGAACCTTTGGTGATCGTCGGCCGGGACACCAGGGAGTCCGGGACCTGGTTGGAAGAAGCGATCGTCCAGGGCTTCCGGGAGGGGGGCGGAGAGGCGGTATCGGCAGGGGTGATTCCCACATCGGCTATTTCGCTCCTAACAAAAGAACACACGTTCTCGGCCGGGCTGGTCCTTTCCGCCTCGCACAACCCTTACCACGATAACGGCATCAAGATTTTTTCCTCTGACGGAACCAAAATCAAGGACGACTGGGAGGTCCGGCTCGAAAAGGCCATCCTCCGAGGCCGAACGGATGCCGGCCCTAAAAAAATGGTTATCCGACCCGAGCCCGGCTACTTCGAGGAATACGCGGACTTCCTGAAGAGTCGGCTGCCTGCCTCCCTTTTACCGGGAAGGTTCCGGGTCGTTCTGGACTGCTCGAACGGCGCAAGCTCCGTCATTGCGCCCCGAGTGTTCCGGGAACTGGGATTTGAGGTCATTCCCATTCATGACGCTCCGGACGGAAAGAACATCAATCGAAATTGCGGCTCCCTCCATCCTGCAAGCCTTGCGGACAGGGTCATCAAAGAGCGGGCCTTCCTCGGCGTCGCTTATGATGGAGACGCGGACCGGGCAATCTGGGTGGACGAGAAAGGCCGGATCCTCAACGGGGACCATACGCTTTACGTCCAGGCCCTTTTCATGAAGGGGAAACGGCGGCTGCGCACGGCTAAGGTTGTGGCGACGTCGATGAGCAACATGGGGCTGGAAAGAGCTCTTCGGGAAGAAGGTTTGGAGCTCGTCCGGACCCGGGTGGGCGATAAATACGTGCTCGAGGAGATGTCGCGGACCGGGGCCAATCTCGGCGGGGAGCAGTCGGGACACACGATTTTCCTGGACGACTGTCCGACGGGCGACGGCATCCTCACCTCGCTCAAGATGGCGGAGGTCTTGCTGGAACGGAAGATGCCGCTATCCGAGCTGGCCGCCGGCTGCGGAGAGTATCCGCAGGTCCTGGTCAACGTCAGGGTCGGGCGGAAGGCCGACTTCAAAGAGTTCCCGGAGATCGTGCGGACTGCGGAGAAGATACGGATTGCGCTGGGGGAGGACGGCCGCCTCGATCTCCGCTATTCAGGGACCGAGCCCGTGGCAAGGATCATGATAGAGGGAGAGGATAAGCGGGATATCGAAAAGCATGCCGGTCGTCTGGCCCGGGCGATCAAAAAATATCTGGGGGAATGAGGAGGAGGCCATTATGAGACTCGCCGTCAACATCGACCACTTCGCGACCCTGAGAGAGGCCCGGAAGCAGACCGAGCCGGAGCCCGTCCTGGCTGCTCTTCTCGCCGAGCAGGCGGGAGCCGCCGGCATCGTCTGCCACCTGCGAAGCGACCGCAGGCATATCAAGGAGCGAGACCTTCTCCTCCTCCGGGAGACCGTTAAGACCAAGCTCAATCTGGAGATGGCGGCCACAGCCGAGATGCAGAAGATCGCCCTCAAGATCAAACCGGATGTCGTCTCCCTCGTCCCGGAACGGCTGGAAGAGCTGACGACAGAAGGAGGCTTGAACGTCGTTTCTGGTCGGGTCCACCTGGGCCCCTTTTCCAGGAAGCTACGCAAGGCCGGAATCAAGGTCAGCATCTTCATCGACCCGGAGGTCACCCAGATTAGAACCGCCAGCGAACTCGGCGTCGACTTCGTCGAAATCAATACGGGCAAATATGCCGACCTTAGGCCCGGCATCGCCCGTGATGAGGCGCTTGCCCAGATTATCGAGGCCGCCGAGTACGGCCGCGGACTCGGCCTGGAAATCCATGCCGGCCACGGGCTGGATTATCATAACGTCCTGCCCATCGTCGCCATCCCGCAGATCTCGGAGCTTAGCATCGGATTTTCCATCATCGCCCGGGCGGCCATCGTGGGCGTCGAGAAGGCGGTCAAGGAGATGAAGGCCCTCCTCGTTAAAAGGTAGGGCCGATATGGATATTCGGGTCGACATCGAAAGGCTCAGGGCGGACATCGAGGAACTCGGCCGCTTCGGTCAGGACTCGAAAGGAGGCGTCAGCCGTCCGTCCTTCAGCCGGGCCGACCTCGAAGCCCGGGAGTGGCTCAAGAAGCGGATCATAGAGGCGGGACTGACCCTCCGTCAGGACGGGGCAGGAAATATCTTCGGTCGCTCCGGCGGCGCCGGACGGGCCGTTATGGCCGGGTCCCATATCGATACGGTCATCAACGGCGGCCGGTTCGACGGATCGGTGGGCGTTCTGGCCGCGCTCGAGTGCTTGAGGAGGTTCAGGGAAGAAGGCGCTCGGCTCTCAAAACCCCTCGAAGTCGCCTCTTTCACGGACGAAGAGGGGAATTTGGTCGGGGATTTCTTGGGAAGCCGGGCCTTCATGGGACTTCTCAACGAGAATGAAGTCCGGCACGGCAGGACCCAATTCGGACCTCTCCTTGCCGACGTCCTCAAGGGGACGGAGTTTACAATCCAGGGGATCCTCGAGGCCCGCAAGCAGAAACCAGAACTCGAAGCCTACATAGAACTCCACATCGAGCAGGGCCCAATCCTTGAAACCGAAGAGGTGCCCATCGGGCTCGTGGAGGCCATCGCCGGCAAGCGGTACCTTTGGTGCTCATTCATCGGGAATGCCGCCCACGCGGGCACGACCCCGCTCGAGCTCAGGCAAGACGCCTTCCTGGGGCTGGCCGATTTCGCCCTGAAAGCCACCCGGCACGTGGCCGCGGTCCACTACGGGAGCATGGTAACCGTCGGCAAGGTAGCGGTCCATCCCGGCTCGTTCAGTATCGTCCCGGGACGGACGGAATTCTCGCTCGATTTCCGGTCCATATCCGGGGAAACCCTCCGCGACCTGGATGAAGAGCTCGCGACGATCGCCCGCGACATCGCCTCGACCCGGGGTCTGAGTTTTGCCTCAAAGCTTGTGGATGCGACGGAGCCCGTGAAGGTCCCCGAGAGGCTGTTGAAGCTCATGGAAGAAGAATGCGGGACGCTCGGCTATCGCTTCCTGCGGCTTCCGAGCGGGGCCGGACACGATGCCCAGATCCTGGCCGGCGGCTGCGATTCGGGCATGATCTTCATTCCCTGCCTGGACGGAATCAGCCACCGACCGGAAGAGGCCATCCGCTGGGAAGACCTGGAGAAAGGCGCCAACCTCCTCCTTCGGACCCTGGCGCATCTGGCGGAATGAGCCGCGCCCTAAAAATCATTCAAGCCCGGCCGTAAGCTTCTGGCCTTCTTCTTATCGGATTGATGATGCTTGCCCGCAAGCATTTTTTCCTTGGCCCTTTTCGACCTCTTCCTCTTCTGGCGCCGGACCTTGGCGATCCTCTGCTCCATTTCGCTCTTCTTATCCAGGAGGATCCTTTCAATCTTATCAGCGAGCGTTTTGCGGGCGATGAAGCGATTGAGCGACTGGTAGCGCTCCTTTTGACATTTCACCTCGACTCCGGTGGGAAGGTGCTTGAGCCGGACGCAGGTCGCGACCTTGTTGATATTCTGGCCGCCGTGGCCTCCGGAGCGGACGAAGGTCTCCTCGATGTCCTTCTCAAAGATGCCCAGGCCCTCCATCCTGAGGCGCAACGCCTCTTCCTTTTCCGGGGCCACGCTATATATCATGTGATCTTTATGCGACCGAAGCGTTTAATTTTCCTTCATAAGACGCTAATTTGACAGATTAATTTCCCTCATCCGCGCAGATAATACAGTTCGAAGTCTATTTTCAAGGCGCTTTTCATTCTTGGTTTCACATTCCCAAACAACTATGGCTTCCCATCCCCCTTTCTTAATTTTATAGATATTTTCTTTGTCTCTTATGACATTCTTATTAAATTTTTTTATCCAGTAATCGATATTCGTTTCAGGCATTGACGCTTCTTTGCAATTCTTATGTCTATGCCAAAAACAGCCATTTACAAAAACAGCTAACTTCATTTTAGCCAGTGTGATATCCGGCTTTCCAGGCATAGCGGCTTGATTAAGTCGGCACCTAATACCAAGATTATTAATGATTTTCCTTACCGCTTTTTCAGGAGTCGTTCCCTTTGATTTGACCCTCCTCATTATTTGACTTCTTTTTTCCTTTGAAAAAGTATCCACGCCAATCACCCGATATATATTTTTAGGCTGGGATCTGTTTCCACGGAATCGATCAGCTTATTATAGGCATCAATCAGTTCTTTAATTTTTGTTGGTCGTGACGCCTGTTTAAATTCGCTCCATTCATAAACGTTGGCGGCGATAAATTGGGATATTTCAAAAACCTCAATTCGTTCACTCGCCTCTGAGTTCTTAGCCAGAGCCTTCGCACCGCCCAACCCCTCCTCCGATGTAATGATTATCGGCCGGAGGTTTTCATGTAAATTTTTTTCGCACTTTCGAATTAACGCTTCAGTTGGGGCCATTGTCACATGGATAGCAGCATCCCCGATAAGGAAGTCTCCTTTGCCTCCCCGCTGCTCATCAGAGACAGAAAATCCCTTGTGATCAACTTTAACTCGAGGCAGAGCAACGTCGAGCTTAGCGCCTACCAAATGTTGCATGACGGCGCCCGCTACCATCGTTCCTTTCTGTACCTTTTGCCTCTTGTACGCAGCGCTGATGAGTTCGCTGATCAATAAGGCCGCCGATTTCGATTGATCATTCTTAATTTTCAGAGGCTGGGATGCAAAGAATTCAATAATTCTCTGGACCCACCACTTTTCAATCTGATCTAAATCAAGAACGCCTTTTTCATTCAGTTCATTCAACAGTTTTATATACCCCTGCATGTTATTGATGCTTCCGCGACTCGTTCTTCCCCCTTCTTCTGCAAGGACCTTTGCTATATTGTGCTTATTCAATATGCGCTGAACCGTAGCACGGCCAAGACCGGCAACTTGTCCCCCTTTATCCGTCAAAAACTGCGTATTTTTAAACGGAGGTTTCATTTTTTTTGCGTTGCTTGTTAGGACTAAAACAACGCTTAACGGTCCCTTCCCACGAATATCAAATTCTTTTACAAAGAGCTTCAGCTTGCTTTCCAGTAGAATCTTATTGTTTCCCATTATTGGCCTCGCCAAGATCGCCGTAATTAATCTCTGCGGAAATATCCTCTATGTACTTTTTATGCATCTCCTCTATGAGCGGATTCAAGTAATTGCGCGCGATCCACTCAATAACGGGAACGCATACCGCATCTCCAAAGCCAAACAAAGCCTTATTGAGAGGAGCGTTTATCGTATATTCATCGGCTCCCATTAATCGAGCGCATTCCCTCGGTGTCAATAATCTGGCCATCACTTTTCCCCGCCCCGCCTTGATTAGAATTTGGCGTCCGCTCCCGCCTCTTGGCGTTCTTAAACACCCCGCCACACCATCGTTCCTAAGCTCCGCCATAGAACGTTGCTTTCGCACCCGTCTAAAGACGGTCCCGTAGGCCCATTTGTCCCCGAGTTTCATTATCGCCAATTGATCTCTATGTTTTTTAGACATTTGGTTGAGCAAGTACTTGACCCGCGAGTCATCCCACCAATAAGAAGAATCGTCAGGCAAGTCTTCGATGATCGTGCTAAATTCAATATTTCTGCCCGGCAATCTTGGCAATTTACGAATCTTCCATACTATTTCAGGATGATGATAGATATATTCAGCCAGAGCTTTCGGCCTCAGGTCGCTTTCATAGAAGGCCGTGGAATCCTTAACACCCCATTCTCCGTAACCCGGCTGTCTTGAACCCACTACAAAGAGCCTGACCCGGCTTTGAGGAACGAAGCGTGCAGCATCTATAATGAAGGGATCGACGACATACCCCAATCGATTTAGGGCAAGCAGCGCGGATTGAAAATCCCTGCCTTCGTGAGAAGTTAAAAAGCCCACAACATTTTCTAGGAGGACCAGCGGAGGCCTTCGGTTTTTCATCTCTTCTAGGATTCTAACGAATCCCCAGTAAGCTGAAGACTGTTTTCCTGACAGCCCTTCGCGCATGCCTGCAAGAGATAAATCATTGCACGGGAAAGAAGCCGTGGCCATGGTCACTGAGGGGATGGATTCCCCCTTTATTTTGTGAATATCGCCTAACAAAAAATGGCTTTCTGAATCCTTAAAATGAAATGCATACATCTCATATTTATCTTCTGCAATATCATTTGCGAATGATATTTTCCATCCGGCTTGCTCTAATCCCATGCGCATTAGGCCGATTCCGGAAAAAAATTCCGCAAAGCTCTTTTTCTTTAATATTTCATTGTACTCATTTTTCATTTCGATTCGTTCACCTTATGTCCCTATTGCATTTTTAAAGCAACCTATGCCTTTATGCCCCCATGTTCCAATATACTAAGCCTATAGGTTGCAGTCAATTCTATTTGTCCTGTCACACCTGATTCTCTTCCATATAGTATGGGCTGTTGAAAAGAAGGCCAGATGAGGAGAAATGCGGCCTTCGATAGCCGTGAAGAGAGGGCATAGGCAAGGGCTGCAGCGACCATGCGGAGATCAGCCTGAGATGAGCGTCCGACAAGGGCAGCCGCAGGCCTCCGATGGCCCAAGGCTCCAAGGATGGGTTTCCTTCAGCTCATTAGATATGCCTGGAGTTTTGGGCCTGAGGAGCCGAGGAGGACGGGAGTCTCAGGCGCTCTGGATCGGAGCCGGGAGCAAAGCCCTTGCCCTTACCCTCCTTTAGACATCACGGCTATTGAAGGCCTTGAATTCAATTTCCATTCTATTAGCCACAATACTGGACGTCGATAGCGCAAGATCTTTCTCAAACGAACTCAATAATTCCTTTAGAGTGATCGGGCTTTTTCAAACCCTATCGGGTGCCTGAAATTTTGATAAAAACAAGCCAGCTTCCGATTTGACGTGGGTGAGGACGTTGGAATAAACTCTGGAACTCTCATCCTATCACCATGACAAAAGAGGGAAATATGAACACAGAAAGAACAAACGTTCCCAGCGTCGTTTTTGCCGGCCTCGCCTTGATCGCCCTGAGCGGCCTTCTAGCCTCCCAGCAGGGGCCGCAGACCGTCGCGGAAGCGACAGGATACAAGGCCACGTCGCGCCATGCAGACGTCATGGCTTTCATCCAGGAGATCCAACGCCTGAGTCCGCTTGTCCGGGTCGAGATTTTGTGCACGAGCCCGGAAGGCCGGAAGGTCCCCCTTTTGGTCGTGGGAAAACCCGCTCCCCTCTCCCCGTTCGGGATCAAGGCCGACAAAAGGATGGCCGTTTACGTCCAGGCCAATATCCACGCGGGCGAAGTGGAGGGAAAAGAAGCGTCCCTGATGCTTGTCCGGGACATCGTCCTCGATCCGAAGACTCCTTATCTTGACAAACTCATCCTGCTTATCGCTCCGATCTTTAACGCCGACGGCAACGAGAAGATCAGCCCGGAGAACAGGAGCTACCAGCCCGGCCCCGAACAAGGGGTCGGAGTCCGCCCCAATGGCCAGAACCTGGACCTCAACCGCGATTCCATCAAGCTCGAGAGCCCGGAACTTTGCGGCCTGGTCCGGAACGTTCTCACCCGTTGGGACCCCACGATCGTCGTCGACTGTCACACGACGGACGGCGCCTTCCATGACGAGACGGTGACCTGGTCCTGGCCCATGAACCCGAACGGCGACCTCCCCCTCATCGAGTTCCAGCGCCGGAAAATGCTCCCGGCTATAAACTCGATCATGAAAGAAAGGTACGGCACACTCGGCCTGCCCTTTGGCGGCTTCCGGGACTGGAAGGCCCCCGAAAAAGGCTGGGAGACGTTCGAACCCCAACCCCGTTATGTTACCAATTACGTCGGCCTCCGGAACCGGGTGTCCATCCTGGACGAGAACTACGTCCACGCGGACTTCAAGACGCGCGTTCTCAGCAACTATTTTTTCTTGAAGGCCGTCCTCGACTATGCCGCCGACAACGCCGATGAGCTCATCCGGCTGGTGGCCGAAGCCGACGAGCGGGCGGTCCGGAGGGGCTTGGCGCCGGCGGATGCCGATACCTTCGGAGTCGAGTACGAACTCAAGCCCCTGGACGAGCCGGTCACGATCCACGGATACGAGACCGAGATCATAGAAAGACCCGGAACCTTTCCCGATATGAAAAAGACGGACCGGAAAAAGATTTATACGGTTCCCTATTACGCCGATTACCAGGTCAAACGGAGCGTCCGCTTTCCCTTCGCCTACCTCCTGCCCGCCGCCGATGCCGAGGTTTTAAGAACGCTTCTCAAGCACGGGATAGCGGTTGAGAGGCTTGAGGCGTCGGCGAAACTCGAGGTCCAGACATTTCTCCCAAAAGAGATCAAGGGTGCCGAAAGGCTCTATCAGGGACACCGCCTGAATACGGTCAAAGGCGAATACCTCACCGAGACGCGGGAGTTTGCGGCCGGGACGGCCATCGTGAGGACGGCCCAACCTCTGGGCGGATTGGCTGCCTATCTCCTTGAGCCGGAAAGCGACGACGGGTTGCTTGTCTGGAATTTTTTCGACCGATATGTCGTCGCCCAATGGGGACGCGGCTACCAAACTTATCCTGTCTTTAAACTTCTAGCCCCGGCAAACTTTGCGACGACAATGATCGAATAAATTCAGGAGCCGTTGCCCGGCCGGGGCCTACTTCTTTTTCTTCTTCCCGTAGGCCAAATATTTCCCGCAGTTCTCGCAGACGTAGATGTCGTTGCTGCCCTCGATGGCCGAGAACATCTGGGTCGAGATATTGATGTTACAGCTCTGGCAGACGCCGTCCACGACCTCGGCCACTGCGAATCCATACCTCTCCATCAGCCTGTCAAAGCGCGTGAGGAGGGATTCGTCCAGCTCCTCACGAATGAGGTTGGCTTGCTTGTGGATTTCCTTCTGCTGGTCCTTCGTCGCTCGCCTCTTCTTTGCCTCGAGATCCTGAAGCTTCTTGAGGAGGCTGGCCCGACTGATGATCTTGTCTTCGTGGTGCGGGAGAAGGAGCTGGATCTCTGAGAGGACCTCATAGAGATCGTTTTTGTCTTTGGCCTCAAAGAGCCTCTGGCGGAACTCGGGCTTGATCAGGAAGCGGGCCAGCCCGGCGAAGAGATGGTTGAACAGGCCGGGAAGGGTTGGATTCCAGACAACGAGAATAATGAGGTGGACTTTCTTGCTATCGACGGCATCAAAGGAAATGCCCTTCTCCAACCGTCCGACGGCGATGGCAATCTCGCCGCCGGTGTCCACCCGGGCGTGAGGAAGGGCGACGCCCTCGCCGACGGCCGTGGTCTCCAAGTTCTCCCGGTCGATGATGCGGGTAAGGGTGAGCTTTTTGTTCGCTACGAGCTTCTGTTTGACCAAGATATCCAGGAGCTTCTCGATGGCGTCGACTTTATCTTTTGCTTTAAGATCGAAAATGATCTGGGAAGGTTTCAGGAAATCCGAAAAAGAAGAACGTTTATGAAGGCCTTGACTCTCCATTGAGGACAATTCTAACACAAAAAAATCATTCTGCAAACCTAGAAGATAGACTTTCCTAAATTTTCCTGAGGGCGCAGGTCCTGACCATTTCATACGTCTCGCGGATGCCCGACACGGAGGCGGCCCGCGAGGCAAGCGCCGCGCCGAAGGCCGCCGCTTCAAAGGGAGAAAGACCTCGGCCCAGGCCGGCGACGGTTCCGGCGCCAAAGACGTCCCCGCAGCCGGTCGCGTCCACGGCCCGGACGGCTTCCGGAGAGACGATTCTCCTCGTCCTTCCGGTCTCGGCGACCAGGATGCCGCTCGTTCCCATGGTCAGAAAAACAGCCCGGACGCCTTCATCAAGCACGTCCCGGGCAAGTCCTGAGAGTTCCTCTTCCGAGGGAATCGCCGCCGGGTTCCCGAGCATGCAGCCCGCTTCCTGGACGTTGGCCTGGAGGAAGGTCACGCCGCGCGCCCAGGCCCGCCATTCCCGGAGCGGCCGGTAACGTCTCCGCGATCCCAGGACGGGTTCGAGCGCCAGGGAGTGAATGTCCAGCCAGATAGGACAGGACGCCTTCTGGAGAATGCTTCTCCAATCCCCAAATCCGATGTCGAATCCGGAATTGAAAACAAGAAGCAGCATGCCCAGGCCATGAAGATGCGGAATGATGTCATCTGCCGTCATGGGCGGGACCGCCGAATCCAGGACCTCGATCCTTTCGCCCAGTTCAGGGTATTCGAGATGAACCCGGTTCGGAGGACCGGGCACGAGCCTTGGCCCGTCGCGGCGGAGGGTGGCCCAATCCGACGTCGCGGACTTGACCTCGGAAGCCAACTCGAGGCTGCAGTTCGTGATGAGGGATACGTCCTCGCCCAGACCACAGAGGACCGACGCCTGATAAAGGATCCCTCCCAGCCCCTCCCGGCTTCGGTCGTGTCCCCAGGTGATATGATCCGAAGTAATGGTCCCGATCAGCCCGTAAGGCTTCGAGCATTCCTCCATCATCTTTTGAAAAGAGAGAAAGCAACCGTCAGACCGGCCATGACGATCGCGACCATGCTCATGAGCTTGATCAAGATGTTCAGGCTCGGGCCGGCTGTATCTTTAAACGGGTCGCCGACGGTGTCGCCTATGACTGCGGCGTGGTGGGCCGGCGAGCCCTTGCCGCCGAGGTTTCCTTCCTCGATGAACTTCTTGGCATTGTCCCAGGCGCCGCCCGTGTCGGCCATGAAGATGGCCAGAACGAAGCCCGTCGAAGTGCCGCCGATGAGAAGCCCCATGACTCCCGGCACGCCCAGGAGAATGCCGGTCGTGACCGGGACGATGATGGCCAGGAGCGATGGAAAGACCATGGCCCTTTGGGCGCCCCGCGTCGAGATTTCGACGCAGCGAGCATAGTCGGGCTCGGCCTTGCCCTCCATGAGGCCCACGATCTCCCTGAATTGCCGCCGCACTTCGTCCACCATGCGGCTGGCGGCCTTGCCGACGGCCGTCATGGCCAGCCCGCAGAAGGAGAAGGCCATCATGGAGCCGAGAAAGATGCCCACGAGGACAAGAGGATTCATCAGAGTGACGTTGTAGTAACGCATGATATCAAGGAATTGGGTTTTGGCAGTCTCCATGCTGAAGCCTTCGGCAAACTGGAGCGTCGTGTGGCCGATCCGGACCAGGCCGACCTTGATCTCCTCGACATAAGAGGCCAGAAGGGCCAAAGCAGTCAAAGCGGCCGAGCCGATGGCGAAACCCTTCCCCGTAGCTGCCGTCGTGTTACCCAGGGAGTCCAGGGCGTCGGTCCTCTGCCTGACCTCCTTGGACTGGCCGGTCATTTGGGCGTTGCCGCCGGCGTTATCTGCAATCGGCCCGTAGGCGTCGGTGGCCAGGGTTATCCCCAGGGTTGAGAGCATGCCCACGGCGGCGATCCCGATGCCATAAAGACCCTGTCCAACGTTGGACATGTCGAAGTTGGCGGCAAAGAGGTAGGCCATAATAGTTCCGACGACGACGGACAGGACCGGGACGGCCGTGGACATCATGCCCGTTCCCAACCCGGCGATGATGACCGTGGCCGGTCCTGTTTTGGCATTATTCGCGATGCGCATCGTCGGCCTGTAAGAGGCCGAAGTGAAGTACTCCGTGGCCCGGCCGATGACGATGCCCGAAACCAGTCCGCAGACGACCGAGCCCCAAATACCGAGCGGCAGGCCGAGGACCTTAATGATGACCAGGGAGAAAAGAACGATGAAAACGGAGCTGGTATTGACGCCCAGACCCAGGGAGCCCAGGAGCTGTTTCTGAGTGGCCTCTTCCTTTGTCCGGACGATGAAGATCCCTAAAATGGAAAGGAGCGTGCCGATGGCCGCGATGACCATGGGAGCGATGACGGCCTTGAGCTGGAGGTCGCCGCGACCCAAAAAAGCCGAAGCGCCAAGGGCCGTCGTCGCCAGGATGGACCCGGCATAGGATTCGTAGAGGTCCGCGCCCATGCC